>JAHOYX010000198.1 GCA_019038705.1 Spirochaetales bacterium | reverse complement strand
AGCGCCGGGCACCGGCCCCCGCCCGAGCTGACGGCACGAGTGGGCGATGAATTCCTTGCCCTGCTCTCATCCAGCGCACTCCTGGGGGGGGCGGCCACCCAGTGGGATCTCCCCGCCGGCGACATCGTGGGGCGGATGAACGACGGGATTGCGCCCGGCACGCTCAGGTTGGACCCTCTTCACGCACGCCTCGGCGTTGATCAATTTGACCCCGTGTCCGGCATTCCTGCCCGAAACGTTGCCGGAGTGCTTCCGGGCGGCGACCCAAATCGATTCATCATCGTCGGTGCTCACCACGATCACCTGGGAACGATTGTCGGCGAAGGCGCCGTGGCAGAAGACGACCGTATCTTCAACGGGGCCGATGACAACGCGTCAGGGGTTGCGGTTGTTCTGGAGCTGGCTCGACGGCTCGCAGAAGCGGAACTGGAGAAGAGCGTCGTTTTCGTGACCTTCTCCGGGGAAGAGCAGGGACTGCTCGGCTCCGGCGCTTTCGCTTCGTCGCGAATCGTGGATCTGTCGGCAGTCGATCTGATGATCAACGTGGACATGGCCGCCCGGAATGCGCCAGACCCCGTGCTTGTCTACCAGGGCGGCGACCTTCCGATCAGGAGAAGCCGCCTCCAATCGATTGCAGATTCCGCATCGCTCCCCGTGACCCTCGTGACCGACGGCGTAGGGGGCAGCGACTACATTCCGTTTGAACAATCGGGCGTACCTGTCATCTTCTCATTCTCCGGATTCCATGACGATTACCACGGCGTGGATGATGAGGCAGACCGGCTCGACTACGATCGGCTCGCCTCCGTCACCGAGTTTGTGCTGGGCATTGTGCTGTCGACCGCGGTCTCCCGCAACATAGACTGATATTCTAAGAATATGGATAAAGACCTGGGGTAATTCTCCGTGATTTTGGATTATTAGTTGACATATTGGTGATTCGCGCGTACGATTGGTGTATGAAACGCGAGGTACTTGGCAACCTGCAGAGGTGGAAGGAGTCTTCCGGACGCAAACCGTTGGTGCTCAAGGGAGCGCGCCAGGTTGGCAAGACGTGGGCGCTGCAGGAATTTGGTAGGTTCCAGTACGAAGCCACGGGAGCTCACTTCCACTACATTGACCTTCGGGCTGCAAAGGATCTGCATCCGGTTTTTGAGGAGACCTCCGACCCTCATCAGATAATCCGGCTGATTCAATTCCGGCTGAAGCGTCCCATTGACACCGGCCGTGATCTCCTTGTCTTTGACGAGATCCAGGAGTGCAATCACGCGATTACGTCTCTGAAGTATTTTGAACAGGATCTTCCGGAACTGGACGTCATCGCGGCCGGCTCTCATCTGGGGCTGATGAAGAACCAGGAGGCATTTCCAGTAGGCAAAGTCAACTTCCTTCACATGTTTCCCATGAGCTTCAGCGAGTTTGTTGCCGAGTTGGAGCCGGAAGCGAATGAGTTTCTTCAGGCATTTCAGTTTGATGCACCGTTTCCCACCATCGTGCATGAGCGTCTGCTGGAGCTGCTCACCGTCTATTTATTCACCGGAGGGCTTCCCGAAGTCGTGGTGTCACTTTCTCCGCTGTGGCGAGGCAGCATGCACGAAGCAGTTCGTCTCGTTCGGGACGTGCAAACTGAGCTGGTGTTGGGGTATCGAGCCGACTTTGCCAAGTACTCCGGGATTGTCAATGCCAACCACATCAACTACGTCTTTGACTCGCTTCCCGCGCAGCTCTCCAGTGCACAGGACGAGAGCGTCCGCAAATTCCAGTTCAAGCAAGTCATTCCCAACCGCAACGGTTTTGATGCCATTCGTGGCCCGCTCTCATGGTTGCTTGAATCAAGGTTATGCGTGAGAAGCAACATCGCCGAGAGAGCCGACCATCCTTTGCGGAGCTACTGCTCGGCGAATCGGTTCAAGGCATTCCTCTTTGACGTTGGCATTCTCAACTGCCTTCTGGACATCCCGGGCGAGGCGATTCTTGCTGAAACGGTAGGTGCGTACAAGGGATTCATCCTTGAGAACTTCGTTGCTCAGGAACTGTTTGCCGCAACCAATGCGGAATTGGTGTCATGGCAGGAAGGCACGGCGGAATTGGAGTTTCTCGCCGTACACGGCGAAGATATCGTCCCGGTGGAGGTCAAGTCTGCGGCGCGCAGCCGGCGCTCCAAGAGTCTAGACGCCTACATAGCCAGATACCATCCGGCGCAGGCCTTCAAGCTGACGCGCCAGAATCTGGGTGTTAATCACGCCCGGGGGTTCACGACCGTTCCGGTGTACTGTGCCGGCAAACTGGCGAGACAACTGCAGAGCTGACTCCCAGCCCCGCGCTATCCGCAGCCCCGGGGGAGTAGGCACCCGCTACACTGTCAGTCCAAGCAGCCCAATGAGCTCCTCAGCATTCTCAACCGCCTGTCCCGCAAAGTGATTGTTGAACGCGATGATGACCGCCTCGGCCTTTGCCGCCATCTCTCTGACCGGTTCCACCCAGTCGCCGAGTTCGCCCTGGGAGTAGCGATAGTCGTAGCGGGTGATGTTCGTGCCGTTCCACCAGTTGGCCGCGTTTCGACCGTGAAACCGGATATATCCGTACGAGCTGGTCAGGCGAGGTATGAACTGCGGCAGTCGGTCCAGCTTTGGCAGATCCGGGATGACAAGCCCGACGTCGCGCTTCTCCATCTCGTTCCACACCGATGCTCGGTCCCACTCGTCGTTCCGGTACTCGGCGAAGAGTCTCGCCGGCTTCAGTGCGTCGGTCACCGACGCAAGATACCGCCGATTGGCGTCGTCATAGTGAAAGCTGTAGGGGAACTGGAGCAGGACACCGAGCAGGCGATCGGGCCCCGGGGCGCCGGTTCTGAAGCCGTGCAGGGCTTCCACAAACCGTTCGGCACCCCGCTCCCAGCCGGTGGCACGTTCGTGGGTCAGACTCTTGTGCGCTTTGATCACGAATCTGAACGAGCCTGGCACCTTGTCGGCAATCTGCCTCAAGCCCTCGGTGGTGGGCTCCCGGTAGTAGCTGAAATTGAGTTCGGTGAAGGGAAACCGCCTGGCGTAGAGCGGCAGGAAATCACGCTTGTCCGTGCCCTGGGGATACACAGGTCCCACCCAGTCGGCATATGAGTAACCGGATGTGGCAATGAGGATTTCGCCCACTGGAGGAGTGTAGCACGATGATGCAACTTTCCCGCCCCGCGGTGCCTCTACATAGGTAAGTACAACTACCTGGAGACAACCGTATGTCAAAACCGCTGTTCCTGTTCGTCTATCCCGAGGTTCCCGATACCTACTGGAGTTACAAGCACGCCCTCTCGTTTGTCGGGAAGAGGGCGCTCATGCCGCCGCTCGGGCTGGCCACGGTTGCCGCCATGGTGCCGGACGAGTACGAGTGCCGCATCGTGGATCTCAACGTCGAGAAGTTGCCCACCCGGCTGATACAGTCGGCTGAATTGGTGCTCGTCTCCGCGATGATTGTCCAGGCCGATTCCCTGCGCGAGGTGATCGAGCGATGCCGAGGGGCGGGGACGCGGGTTGCGGCAGGCGGGCCATACGTTACGAGCTGTCACGAGTCGATTGAGGGCGTGGACTATGCGATTCTGGGTGAGGCCGAGGAGACTTTCCCCGAGTTCCTCGCAGACTTTGCCGCCGGTACTCCGCGGCCGGTGTACACCTGCCAGGCCCGGCCCGCGTTGGCCGCCGCGCCAATTCCGCGCTTCGACCTTCTGAAGCTTCGCTACTACGATTCGGTTCCGCTGCAGTTTTCCCGTGGATGCCCCTTCGATTGTGAGTTCTGCGACATTGTTCATCTCTTCGGGCACCGAGCTCGGACCAAGTCACCGGAGCAGTTCATTGCGGAATTGGATGCGGCGCTGGCGACTGGTTTCAGCGGGTCGGTCTTCGTCGTGGACGACAACTTCATCGGTAACCGGCGCGCGGTCAAAGATTTGCTGCGAGCGGTTGCCGCATGGCAGCGTGAGCACGATCACCCGTTCAACCTCTCAACCGAAGCTAGCATCGATCTGGCCTCCGACGACGAACTGCTGGATCTGATGGTTGCGGCGGGGTTCAGGATGGTCTTTGTCGGTATTGAATCTCCGGAGCCCGAGTCACTGGCGGCGGCGGGGAAGCTCCAGAACCTGAAGCACGATGTCGCGGCGAGTGTGCGAAAGATCCAGGAGCGGGGGATTGAGGTGACCGGCGGGTTCATCATCGGTTTTGACTCCGACACGCCCGAGATCTTCGACCTTCAGATCGATTTCGTGCAGGAGCTCGCAATCCCAACCGCGATGGTGGGACTGCTCATGGCGCTCCCGAACACCAGGCTCTACGATCGACTGGAACGGGAGGGCAGGATCCTCTCGGTGGCCACGGGGAACAACACTCACAACTCCGCACTCAACTTCCGCCCGAAGATGCCCCGCGAACGGCTCGAAGCCGGGTACTATCGGGTGCTCGAGACCATCTACGCGCCGCGGCACTACTTCAGCCGTTGTCTGGAGGTGTTGAATCGGTATCCACGCGCGGAGAAGGCACGGCAACTCAGGAAGCAGATTGCATGGCGGGAGATTGTCGGCGTATTGAACTCGTTGGCTCGGCAGATCTTCTCGCGCTATGGGACGGCCTACCTGAGCTACATGATCCGCGCGTTGCGACGACGTCCCGATCTCATCGTGGGTATCGTGACGATGTCCATCCAGGGGCACCACTACTTCACGATCACGCGTCGGGTCCTGTCGCGGCGACGCCGGGAGCTCAGGGCCGCCGCCCGCGGCCGCGCGGACACGCGAAGTGCGGCACGTGCTACAATTGAACGGCTCATGCCCGAGCCAACCACTGCCAACTGAAGGAGCGAGCAATGGAATCCATACCGTCGGCTGCGGCCCAGGTCCTGATCATGGTCATACCGATCGTGGGGATCGTGATGGGAAGCGTTGTCGTCTTCTTTTACCTGCTCTGGCGACACAAGCAGAACATGGTAATGATAGAGAAGGGTTTGCGACCGGCAGGCGCATTTGACCTGCTGTCGTTCAGCCTGGTCGCCGGGCTGGTCACGGCCGGGGTCGGGTTCATTCTCTCGGTGTTCTTCGTCCTTACCGACGGCGCCACCTACGCCCTGCTGGGCGGACTCATTCCTCTGGCGGTTGGGGTGAGCCTGCTCGCTTACTACCTGCTGCGGCATAATGAGCCACGACAGTGATGCCGTGGCAGCTGAGCGTGTGATGGCCGGTGACGTTGAGGCTTTCGCTGGAATCGTTCGGCGAAACCAGCATCGGCTCGTGGCGTTCGGCCGCCGGTTCTTCCGGAACCTGGCCGACATTGAGGACTTCGTGCAGGAGGTGTTCTTGCAGGCGTTCAGAAGACTCGACACCTATCGCGGCGAATCGCGCTTCTCGTCCTGGCTGCTGAGCATTGCCTATCACCTGGCGATTCGTCAGATGCACCGAGCCCCGGACTACAGCTCGCTCGAGGTTGAGGACATCACCGACTCGCGCCACAATCCGGAAGAGATCACGTTGCGTCGGGAATCGGGACGGATCATCGTTGAAGCGATGCGTTCGCTTCCGGACAAGTTCGCGACCTGCCTGGATCTCTTCTTCTTCTTTGGACAGACCTATGCAGAAATCAGTGATACCACCGGTCATCCGGTGAACACCGTCCGCTCGCACATTCGTCGCGCCAAGGAGATGCTTCGGCTTTCTCTGACCGACGACCTCTCGGGGGAGTGTTATGGACTGTCGTGACATGACCGAATTCATGCTCTCCATGGACAACACGACCGACCTGCCGCCTGAGGTGGAACAACATCTGCGAGGCTGTGCTCGTTGCAGACGGGAATTCGATCAGTGGGCCGTGGCCGTCGGGTCATTGCGCATTGAGAGCGGCGGTCTCGAAGATTCTGCGCTGACCGAGCGCGTCATGCGCGCCGTGAGAAACGAGGCGCCGCGCACCGAGGAACAGCCCACCCCCTTGAGAAACTGGATCATCGTGGGCACGGTTCTCCTCGGGGGGGTCTTTGGCCTGCGGTTCAGCGATGTCATGGACTGGCTGCGCACCTCTTTTGGTCCGGCCATCGACGTGGCGATGAGTCTGATCCTCGGTGTGTTCCTGACCGGCTACATCTGCATGCTTGTCGCGTCCAACCTCAGTCGGGTCCTCAGGGTGTTCCGGCTGCGGTAACAACGGGGAGCTTCCCTAATTGGCCGTGTCAAGCGGCGGCGCGGGTCCTTCGTTCGAGAAGTGATTCCGTTGCATCCGTCTCTTGCTCGGCTTCATTCGGCGGGAAGCCTATCCCGGGCAATTGCGATCACAGTCTCAGCGATCTTCACCGCTCCGGAGGCCTGCGCCTGCGTATAGACTTCATATGGTGTGCTACCCGGCAGGCCATTTGGATAGCGAGTCGGGATATAGTACTGATCGAGCACAGCGAGATCGTCGCGCAGCCCATCTGGGAGATCCAGTTTCTGCACGAGTTCGATCAATGAGTGACCCACGACGATGCGCTCGCCTCGTTCGCCGTAGTGGATCGATTTGAGTGCCTTCTCGCACACCTGCTGACATTGGAAGCAGACTTGAGCGTAGAACTCCCGTTCCACGCCGAGCCGTGCAAACTCGAGATCATTCTCCGCCTGTCGCAACCATCGGAGAGCTTCGGCTCTGGGTTCCCTCAATTCTATATCCTCGCGCGAAAATGTCCTTCACGAAATAGCGGCCCGGTTCTGCCTCGAGCTCACGCTGCTCCGCCTCCGTGTAGATGGAAATGTCGACCTTTCCAAACGCCATTACCAGATCCATTACGTCACGAATACGGTCAAAGAACGGCCGATTGGTATCCCGTATCAAGACCAGATCCACATCGCTGTGCTCGTCGGCATCACCGCGCGCAACAGATCCGTAGACGTAGGCTCGCAGAAACAGCTCCGAGTGTTGATTCAGTATCTGTTCCGCCTCTCGGAGTTCCACCAGTTCATTGTATCGGCAGGCACGGGCAGGTGTCGACCGATGGCCGCAACACATCTCCGGGCCCGATAACGTGGGCTCAGCCCGCCGACACCGTCTTGCCTTTGCATCGGCTAATCTCTATATTGTCCGCTCAAAGCCGGAAGCATGGGTCCAGCGCTCTCGACTCCGGCCAGTCGAATCGTTACCATCCCAAACCATAGAGCAGCTCCACTCAATCGATTCGCGGGTGAAGGAAAGAAAATGGCCATCGACATCACAAAGATGCGAAACATAGGGATCAGTGCCCACATTGATTCCGGCAAGACGACACTGACGGAACGGATTCTCTTCTATTGCGAAAAGATCCACGCGATCCACGAGGTCCGCGGAAAGGACGGTGTCGGAGCAACGATGGATTCCATGGAGCTTGAGCGGGAGCGCGGGATTACCATTACCAGTGCATCCACCAACGTCACGTGGAATGACCACCCCATCAACATAATCGATACTCCGGGACACGTTGATTTTACCATTGAGGTTGAGCGGTCGCTTCGGGTTCTTGATGGTGCCGTCCTCGTTCTGTGCGCCGTTGGTGGGGTTCAGAGCCAGAGCATCACGGTTGATCGGCAGTTGAATCGATACAGCGTCCCATTCCTCGCATTCATCAACAAGGCCGACCGAACCGGGGCAAGCCCCCTGAAAGTGCGTGAGCAGCTCCGCGAGAAACTCGGTCACAACGCCGTAATGGTGCAGCTGCCCATCGGGCTTGAGGACGAGTTCAAGGGGATTGTCGATCTGATCACGATGAAGGCAATCTACTTCGACGGTGACAATGGCGAGCAGATCCGCAACGAAGAGATCCCGGCAGGCATGGTTGCCGATGCGGAGAAATACCGCGAGGAACTCATTGATGCGGTGAGCATGTTCAGTGATGAGCTTGCCGAAGCGTTTTTCGCGGGTGAAGTAACCGAGGATCAGATCCACGACGCCGTGCGGACCGGTGTTCTGAAGCGTGAGTTCACGCCCGTTTTTGTCGGCAGTGCCTACAAGAACAAGGGAGTCCAGACTCTGCTTGAGGCCGTCATTCGCTACCTGCCCGCGCCTCCGGAGGTTACCAACACGGCACTGGACCTGGACAAGGAAGAGACGCCGGTTGAGCTTTCTGCCGACAACGACGCGAAGACCGTTGCATTGGCCTTCAAGCTGGAGGACACCAACTACGGGCAGCTGACCTACATCCGCATCTATCAGGGTACGGTAAGGAAGGGCGGTGAGCTCTTCAACACGCGCAGCAAGAAACGCTTCAAGGTGGGTCGCCTGATTCGTATGCACTCCAATCACATGGAAGACATCGCCGAAGCGTCGGCCGGGGACATCGTGGCGCTCTTTGGGATCGATTGTGCATCCGGCGACACCTTCGTACACCCGGATCTCAACTACTCCATGACCAGCATGTACGTCCCGAATCCGGTTATCAGCCTCGCCATCAATCCCAAGGACAAGAGTTCGTCGGACAATATGGGCAAGGCGCTCAATCGATTCTCCAAGGAAGATCCAACTTTCAGGACCCACGTGGATCCTGAGAGCCAGGAGACCATCATCCAGGGGATGGGCGAGCTTCACCTGGACGTCTATGTGGAACGGATGCGCAGGGAGTACAATGCCGAGGTTGAAACCGGCATGCCGCAAGTGGCCTATCGGGAGACAATCACTTCACGGGGCGATTTCAACTACATCCACAAGAAGCAGACCGGTGGCTCGGGTCAATTTGGCCGGGTTGCCGGATACATTGAGCCGTTTGGCGACGGCGACTACGAGTTCGCCGATGAAATCAGGGGTGGCGTGATTCCCAAGGACTACATCCCGAGCGTGGACAAGGGCTTCCGGCTTGCCATGCAGAAAGGGCCGACGATCGGGTTCCCCATCATTGGCGTTCGAGCGGTGATCAATGACGGCAGCACTCATCCGGTGGACTCCTCGGACATGGCGTTCCAGGCCGCGGCAATCGGGGCATTTCGCGAAGCCTATCGGAAGTCCAAACCGCGCATCCTTGAGCCTATAATGAAGGTAGTGGTGGAAGGCCCAACCGAATTTCAGGGGAGCGCATTTGCCAGCATCAACCAGCGGAGAGGCATCATCCTGAGCTCCAACGAGGATGGCATTTCCAGCGTCATTGAGGCCGAGGTCCCGCTGAGCGAGATGTTCGGATACGCCACCGTGCTGCGAAGTCTCACCCAGGGTAAGGCAGAATTCAGCATGGAATTTCTCAAGTATGGTCGGGTTCCTCAGAGTATCGCCGAGGACCTTCAAACAAAATATCTGGATGAACGGAAGGCCCGGGCGTCTCGGGCCTAGGAGAGTTGCGACATGGTCAGGACAGAACTCATAGAAAGAAGCCCGTTGCGGATACTCGAGAAGAGCATCCATGGCGGGGTCGGGCCTGGGAAAATCGGTGTGATCGCGTCCCGGAAGGGCACCGGCAAGACGGCATGTCTGGTCCACATTGCCACCGACCAGCTGTTTCAGGAGAAACACATCATCCACGCGAGTTTCTCAGGACGCACCGACCACATCATCAACTGGTATGAAGACATTTTCGCCGAGATCGCACGCAAGCGCGAACTCGAAGACGCCATGACCGTCCACGACGAGATCATCAAGCGCCGCGTGGTGATGAACTTCAATCAGTCGGGGATCACCGCCGAGCAGTTCCTGGGAAGCCTTCGTGCCCTGATCAACGATGGGAACTTCGCGGCCAAGACCATCGTCATTGACGGTTACGACTTTGAGAAGGGGACCCCCGAGTCTCTCGCCGCAATCAGGAGTTTTGCCGAGAAACAGGGCATCACGGTCTGGTTCGCCGCATCAACCCATCGTGAGGACCCCCGAACAAACGACAACGGCGTGCCACTCCTGCTCTGTCCTTATATCGATTCCATTGCAGTAATCATCACCATGCAGCCAACCGAGCATCTCATCAAACTGAACCTGATCAAGGATCATGACCGCTACGTTGACGAGGACCTCCACCTGATGCTGGATCCCAAGAGTCTCTTGATCGCGCGCGAAGACTGAATCGGGGAGCAAACAATGAAATACGTGATCATCGGCGGTGTCGCCGGAGGAGCGACGACGGCAGCGCGCCTGCGGCGAATTGATGAGCACGGCGAGATCATCATCTTTGAGCGCGGCCAGCACATCTCCTACGCGAACTGCGGCTTGCCGTACTACATCGGGGAGACGATCCCGGAGCGAGAGCACCTCTTTGTGCAGACCCCTGAGATATTCAAATCGACGCTGAACATTGATGTCAGGGTGCGAACCGAAGTCATCCGGATCAACCGCGAAGAGTGCACGGTCACCGTGAAGAACCTCGAGAGCGGGGAAGAGTCGGATGAGTCATACGACAAGCTCGTTCTCTCCCCCGGCGCGGAGCCCGTGAAGCCTCCGATTCCGGGTATCAACTCTCCCGGCATATTCACCCTTCGCTCGGTGCCCGAGACTGACGCGATCAAGGAGTTCGTGGACACTCGCACACCCCGGCGGGCCGTCATCGTCGGAGCGGGTTTCATCGGTCTTGAGATGGCCGAGAACCTCCACAAGCGAGGCGTTTTTGTCACCATCGTTGAGATGGCTCAGCAGGTCATGAACGTTCTGGACTACGAGATGGCGGCTCAGGTGCACCAGCACCTCAAGACCAAGAACGTCGAGTTCTACCTGCAGGACGGCGTTGCCGCTTTCGAACCCCTGGATGAGGCCGGTCGCGATAGCTCGGCGGATGCAAGCGCAGAATGGGTGCCCCCGATTCGCCTCAAGCTGAAGAGCGGCCGGACCATCGACACCGACATGGTCATCCTCTCCATCGGTGTGCGCCCGGAGAGTAAGCTCGCCCGGGATGCAGACATCGAGGTTGGCCGGACTGGCGGCATCAAAGTGAACAAGTACCTCCAGACGAATGACCCCAACATCTATGCGGTTGGTGATGCCATTGAGTTCCCGAATCCGGTCACCGGCGTTCCCGGGATCACGTATCTGGCCGGCCCGGCAAACGAGCAGGGCCGGATCTGCGCCGACAACCTGGTGTTTGGGAATGAGAAGACCTACCGTGGATCAATTGCGACCGCCATTGCAAAGGTCTTTGACATCACCGTTGCT
Source organism: Spirochaetales bacterium (assembly GCA_019038705.1). Taxonomy (GTDB): domain Bacteria; phylum Spirochaetota; class Spirochaetia; order DSM-27196; family SLST01; genus JAHOYX01. The sequence continues at coordinate 762 of JAHOYX010000198.1, read as the reverse complement.
TCAACCGGTGTCAGTGAGAAGACCCTCGGCACGGCCGGCATACGGTACGAGTCGATCATCACGCACCGGGCCAACCACGCCGGCTACTATCCGAACGCCATTCCGATGAGTATTAAGCTGCTCTTTGACAAGCGAAGCGGGAAGGTCTTCGGGGCCCAGATTGTCGGGTACGAGGGCGTGGACAAGCGGATTGACCTGATCGCGACCGTCGTGCGGCGCGGAGGGACCATTGATGATCTCATCGACATAGAGCACGCCTACGCTCCGCCCTACTCGAGCGCCAAAGATCCGGTGAACATCGTCGGGTACGTGGCCGAAAACGTGAAGCTGGGCCTGAGTCGCCATGTGCACTGGCATTCCATCCAGGGGTGCGATCAATCGGAGATTCAACTCATCGATACCCGCCAGTCCGAGGAATACGATGAAGGAACCATTGAGGGAGCGATCAACATTCCACACGATGAGATCCGGGATCGACTGGACGAAGTGGACAAGTCACGGACCATTATCGTGTTCTGTCTGGCCGGCCAACGTGCCTACATGGCCGAACGGGTCCTGAGGCAGAACGGGTTCGACGATGTCTTCAACCTCTCAGGCGGCTACAAGACCTACGAGTACGCGGTTCAGAAACAGGGGAACGAGGATATCTTCGAGCAGGACATCATCGGTAAGGATGATACGCTCTATCGAACTCACAGGTAGTCCGGACTGCCGCGAAGAATGGGGATAGAAGAGGACCTGAGGCCATCGGCTCAGGCATAT
>JAHOYX010000075.1 GCA_019038705.1 Spirochaetales bacterium | reverse complement strand
TCTTGCGTGCCGTCCTTGGTGGTCCTATAGTGGACAGGGGAGAAGGGCGGAGCTATGGGGACCGGACCGCTAACCGAAGCACTCATCTTTGGCCTGATCAGTGCGGTGTCGCTTCCCCTCGGCGCGATTGCTGCGCGGCTGTGGGTCCCGAGCGACCGGGCGATTGCCGCTCTCATGGCCTTTGGCGCCGGCGCGCTCCTGTCGGCATTGACGATCGATCTTGTTGCAGGGGCACTGGAGGAAGGTGAGTTCTACGCGCTTGCCGGTGGCGCTGTGCTCGGCGGCGTGCTCTTTATCGCGCTCAACCAGCTTGTCAACAAGAAGGGCGGATTCCTCCGCAAGTCGGCGACCACCTTCCGCTACCTGCGACGTCTCAAGGCAAAGAAGCTTCAGGACCTCTTCAAGAGTCTGAGCGAGACACCGTTCTTCAATCAGCTCCCGCCGGACGAGATTGCCGCTCTCGTTCCATCCATCGACAGTCGACGCTACCCGGCGGGAGCCACGATTATCCGTCAGGGGGACCCGGGCGACAGCCTCTTCATCGTTGAGGAGGGGCGCATTGAGATCTCAACCGGTGAGGCCGCCCGTCGGATTGCCACGTTGGCGGAGGGGGATGTGCTTGGAGAAATGGCGCTCATGACCGGCGAGCCCCGGTCCGCCTCGGCGGTTGCTCAGACGGACTGTCGGGTATGGATTGTTCTCAAGGAGGACTTTGACCGCGCGGTGGCCACATCTCCACATCTTGCCGAGGCTCTGAGCAACCTCACGGCGGTGCGAATCGCCAATCTGAAGGAGCAGCGTGTCATAGCAGACGATGAGGCGGAACGCTGGTTCAGAAAGGCCCGACGTACGGTCGATGAGGAACTCCTTCTGCCCACCGCCACGGAGATCCGCGAGGCCGCCGGCGAGCATGCAGGGGCGCCGATGGCAATCTGGCTCGGGATCCTTCTGGACGGCATCCCGGAGTCCCTGGTCATCGGGGCGAGCCTTGTTCACTCAAGCGTGAGTCTCTCACTGATTGCGGGGTTGTTTCTCTCCAACTTTCCGGAGGCGCTGTCCAGTTCGGCATCCATGCGACAGGCGCACTACAGTTTCACGAGAATCCTGGTCATGTGGACGTCACTGCTGGTGTTCACCGGGATTGGATCGGTGCTCGGGAGCATCTTCTTCACGGAAGCGTCGCCGTCTGTCTTCGCCCTTGTCGAAGGCATTGCTGCCGGCGCCATGCTCACGATGATTGCCGAGACCATGTTGCCGGAGGCGTTCCAGAAGGGCGGCACGGTAACCGGCATTTCAACCTTGCTCGGGTTTCTTGCGGCGATTTTCTTCAAGACGTTGGAATAGGGAGCGAGTCGCCGGCCGGCGGTGATTACTCCGCGTCCGGGAGCACACGCACAGCCCCGTTGTCCGCCGAACTCGCGAAAATCGCGTATGCCTTGAGAGCCGTGCTCACCTGCCGATCCCGATTCCGGGGTGTGTAGCCGCGCGATCCGCGTGCTCCCTGCGCCGTCTTGCGGAGGGCAAGATCGGCCGCGTCCACCTTGAGTTGGAGTGTTCGGGAAGGTATGTCGATATAGATCTCGTCGCCATCCTCAATGAGAGCTATGGCGCCGCCGGCCGCGGCTTCCGGCGAGACGTGTCCGATGGAGAGCCCGGAGGTCCCACCCGAGAAACGACCGTCGGTGATGAGAGCGCACTCCTTGCCGAGATGCCGGGCTTTGAGGTAGCTCGTCGGGTAGAGCATCTCCTGCATGCCCGGGCCGCCCTTTGGCCCTTCGTAGCGGATGACCACCACGTCACCGGCGGCCACCGAACCGTCCAGGATTCCCTGGCACGCGTCCTCCTGACTCTCGTACACCTTCGCGGTTCCTGTGAAGGTGTACCGCGCCGCGTCCACACCCGCCGTCTTCACGACCGCGCCGCGCTCGGCAATGTTGCCGAACAGGACGCACAGCCCGCCCTCCGGGGTATAGGCATGTTCGATGTCGCGGATGCAACCCTCCGAGCGGTCGTCGTCCAGCTCGCGGTAGGTGCTGAACTGTGAGCCCATGACCTGACTGGGTTTGCCCGCAGGGGCGGACCGCCACAGTGACTCGGCCTCGGGCGAGGGTGCGGCGGTGTTGCCGTTCTTGCCGGCGCGAAGAGCATAGCCGCCAAGCGCTTCGGCAAGCGAGAGCCCGTCGGCCCGCCTGACCGAGGCGTCCACGAGCCCTCCCTTGTCCAACTCAGCCATGATGGAGAGCACACCGCCTGCACGATTCACATCCTCAACGTGATAGTGGCTTGAAGGCGCAACCTTGCAGAGGCATGGCACTCGGCGAGAGATTTCGTCAATGTGAGCCACCGTGAAATCGATCTCGGTCTCCCGGGCGGCAGCGAGCAGGTGGAGCACGGTATTGGTGGAGCCACCCATTGCTATGTCCAGGCTGATCGCGTTGCGGAAAGCAGCCGCCGAAGCAATGGATCGGGGCAGGGCCGACTCGTCACCGTCTTCGTAGTAGCGCTTCGTGAGATTCACGATAACTTCGGCAGCCTGTTCAAAGAGCCTGGATCGATTCACATGAGTGGCAACGATTGTGCCGTTTCCCGGGAGCGAGAGACCGAGGGCCTCGGTGAGACAGTTCATGCTGTTTGCCGTGAACATGCCCGAACATGATCCGCACGTGGGGCACGCGGCAGCCTCAACCCGCGCGATCTCGTCATCGGACACCGCGTCGTCCGCCGCGAGTACCATCGCATCGATCAGGTCAATCTGCCGGTCATCAACAACACCCGCCTCCATGGGACCGCCTGATACGAAGATGGTCGGAATATTCAGTCGCAGCGATGCCATGAGCATGCCCGGCGTGATCTTGTCACAGTTGCTGATGCACACGAGCGCATCCACGCAATGAGCGTTGGCCATGTACTCCACGCTGTCGGCGATAAGCTCGCGACTCGGCAGGCTGTACAGCATTCCGTCGTGGCCCATGGCAATGCCGTCGTCAATCGCGATCGTGTTGAACTCCGCCGCGTAGTACCCCTTCGCCTCAATGAGTTTCTTCACCTGTTGGCCGATGTCGTGAAGGTGCGTGTGGCCGGGGACAAACTGGGTGAAACTGTTGGCGATTCCGATAATGGGACGACCGAACATCTCGTCCTTCATGCCGGCGGCCCGCCAGAGGCTCCGGGCGCCCGCCATTCGTCGGCCAGCCGTGTTGGTGGTGCTGCGCAGGGGAATTTTCATGGTGAGCTCCTGGCGATGAAAGTATAGCTATACGGCAATCGGTGCAACTCAACGTGCCCGGCGGGCATCAACCGCGCATCCCTTCCTACACCGTGGCGCGGGTGGCGCCGGTGGATATCCCGCCATCGACGAGCAGTATCTGACCGGTCACGTATTCCGCCTCGTGGGATGACAAGAAGACGACCGCGCCATCCAGGTCGGTGGGCTGCCCGGGGCGCTTGACCGGGATCCGATCAACCAGATATTCAAGCCACTCGGCATTCTCGTAGAGCACCTTGTTCTGCTCAGTCCGGAACCAGCCCGGTGCCAGCACATTCGCCGTGATGCCGTGCGGTCCGAGTTCATCGGCGAGCGACCGTGTGAGCTGGAGAACCCCGCCCCGACTTGCGCAGTAGGGCCCGAGACCGGCATACCCGAACACTGAAGTGACCGAGCCAATGTTGACAATCCGCCCATAGCCGTCGTCGATCATCTGCGGCGCGATTGCCTGGCAGACGAAGTAGGTGCCCCGGAGATTGGTCTCGAGGACGGTGTTCCAGTCGTCCCAGGTGACTTCCAGAAACGGCTTACGCACATTGCACCCTGCGTTGTTCACCAGGATTGACGGCTTCAGGCGGTCGGCCGCAACGGAGGCTGCGAATTCCCGAATGCTTTCCTGTTTTCGGACATCCAGCGAGTATGATCGGACGTCTCGTCCAATCTCACGGATTGCAGTTTCAGTTTCCGCACAGTCCGCGGCGTTCCGCGCCGTGATGATCAGGTCGGTGCCTGCCCGCGCGAGAGCCCTGGCCATGTAACTTCCGAGGCCCCGGCTTCCGCCGGTGACGATTGCGTACTGCCCGCTCAGGTCAAACATTTCTCTCTCCCGGCTTGACGACGATCTTGAGGTGGTCGTCAGGGTTCTTTCGGAGCTTCTCAAACATTGTCGCCGCCTGGCTCAACGGGATGATTTCGGAGATGAGCAGCGTCGCGTCAATGGCTCCGTCGGCGATGAGATCCAGGCAGTCAGGATACTCGCCGGATGAGGCGCACGAGCCCAGAACCGCTATCTGGCGGGCCACCACGGTCTGCATCGGAAACGGAACCTCCGGAGCGAGATTGCCGATGAGCACCACCGTGCCACCCTTCCGCACCTTTCCGATGGCCGCCTTCACCGTTGCCCCTGTGCCGACCGCCTCAAACGCGACATTCACCTCAGGTTCGTCATCAAGCGCGTCCGGATGAACGGCCACATCGGCTCCGCACGCACGGGCCGCTTCCAGCCGGTGCGGGTTCAGATCCGTGGCGATGATTGTGCCACATCCTGTCGCTCGTGCCGCCTGAATCGCGAGAAGCCCAATGATGCCGCAACCAACAACCAGAACCCGCTCCTGGCCCTTCAACTGCGCGAGTCTGACGGCATGAAGCGCTACCGATAGCGGCTCGGTCAAGGACCCGTGTTCGTAGGAAACTGAATCCGGGAGCTCGTAGAGAATGTGGTCCGGCACCACGACATAGTCGGCAAAGGCTCCGTCGAGGCGGTACTCATCGCACGAGACGCCAAGCACCTTCCGATTGTCGCAGAGGTTGATCTGACCCTTCTTGCAGAAGTCACACCGCCCGCAGTAGATGGTTGAATCGAATGTGACGCGTCTTCCGACCCACGCATTATCGCCACCGGATCCAACCTCCACGACATCTCCGGTGGCCTCGTGGCCCATGACAATCGGTGGGATTCTTCGGCCGGTGGTGCCGGTCATTCCGTGGACGTCACTTCCGCAGATGCCCACGGCGCGGACCCTGATGAGCACCTCGTTCGGGCCCGGTGTCGGAGCCGGGGTGTCCTGCAGCTCAAACTCAAATGGTGCGGTGAGTACCAGTGATTTCATATTCTGCTCCACATCTCTGATGAGAAGTTCGGATTGATCAGGTGACGCTGTGCGAACATCGGGACATACTACTCGTGCCGACCATGGTATGCAACTTGGAGGATTAAATGACGCAAGGACTCTTTTCAATGAGTGGTAACAACGCACTCGTCACCGGCTCCACGCAGGGCATCGGGCGGGCACTTGCCGAGGGGCTCATGCGCGCCGGCGCTCGTGTAGTTCTGAATGGGCGAACGAGCGAAAAGGTACAGACTGCCGTTGACGAATGCCGCAAGCAGGGATTGTCCGCGGAGGGTGTTGCGTTTGACGTCACCGATGAGGGTGCCGTGAAGGCTGGGATTGCGGAGGTCACTGCGCTCGTCGGACAGATCGATGTTCTCGTGAACAACGCAGGCGGCGCGGCTCGCGGTCCGATCACAGAAATGAGTCTCGCGAACTGGAGACGGATCATCAATCTCAACCTGGACAGTGTCTTTCTGGTGTCCCGCGAGGTCATCCCGGACATGATAACGCGGAAGGCCGGCAAGATCATCAACACGTGTTCTCTCATGAGTCGGATTGCCCGGAAGGACAACGCGAATTACGCCGCCAGCAAAGGCGGCGTGGCAATGTTCACCAAGGAACTCGCGGTGGAGCTTGGGCCGAACAACATCCAGGTCAACGGCATTGGACCGGGGTACTTCATAACGCCGCTGACCGAGGTTTTGAGACGGGACGAGAAGTTTGATCTCTGGCTGAAAGGGCGAACACCGATGGCACGGTGGGGCAACATGGACGAACTTGTTGGGGCTGCGGTCTTCCTCGCGAGTCCGGCGAGTGATTTCGTAACCGGTCAGATCATCTATGTTGACGGCGGGTTCACCGCTGCTATGTAGGACGCTGATTTCGCGGCATTGGGGATTTGGGCGTTCAGCGGGAGGGAGGCCGCCGGCTACTCGTCGCGTGTCTCGCTGTGGGAGACTCGGGGGCCGGCACCGGCGAGTTCGGCGCCGAGCAAACGGAGCGCCGGAGGTGGCCGAACGACGATTCTACTGGACTGCAGATCGTAGACCCCGGTGATCCAACCGCCCCCGGGTGTATCACCGCCGAGCAGGATGTACCACCTGCTCTGATACTCCGCCACTGCGAGAAGCTGGACGTTCACGTCGTCCACCCACGATCCAAGGAGCACATCAAGCCAGCCGTCAAAGTCAATCGCGAGCTCTCCGTCCCGGAGCCACTCCAGCCAGACCGCACCAAAATCACGATCCGAAGGGACATACTCGCGTTCGTCAAACACCAGCCTGGGTGAGGAAATCACCATCCCCGGGTGGTAGCCGAGAATGTCCACGGGGACCGGATAGTTGAGCTGATCCTTCAGCTCCAGAGTGATCTCGGCGCCTCGCGATCCCGGAGTTCTCACCATGCGAGTCATCTCGTGAAACGGAACCTGACCACTGCCATCAGCGAACTCGGGGAACATTGCTAGAAGGTTCTCGCCATTCACATCGAGGGGTTCGTCCTGCAGCAGGATACCAACGACGTACCCAAAGAAGACATCTTTCACCTGTGATTCAGGCACGGCGATATCCCGGGGTGGCAAATGGGCATGCGCGATAGCGGCCGAGACGGTGAAAAGCGCAACTGAAAGCAGCCGTCTCATGGCTCGAGCTCCCGGCCACGATCGGCGTAGCGCTGCAGTGCATCCATCGTATCAATATCTACAATTGAACCGTCATCATCAACCGGCACGGTCACCGTCGGGTATCCGGCAAGAAACTTGCGCATTGGCTGGGTCACAACCCCGCGTGACCTTGCGCAGGTTACCGCGCGTGCCAGGGCCGGCTCCACCGACGAACTGATGAGGACCGGGTGCCCCGACCGGCCGTGATAGTCTGGAAACCAGGCCGCCGGCGGCGCCCTGCCGACAGTACTCGGCGGGACCGTGGCCGCCGCGCCGGCGATGGCGCGGAAGAGCTCCGGACGCAGGAACGGCATGTCGGCGGGAGCCACGAAGAAGCGGTCGCGCTGAACCTCGGCGGCGCCTCGGGCGATAGAGGTCAGCATGCCGCGTTCGTACTCGGTGTTCGTGACGACAATGAGTTCGTCTCGACACGGAAGCACCGCCCGGACCGCATCGGCATCGTGTCCGAGCACAACGATGACACGGTGACATGCCGCGACCGCATGGTGCACTGCCCAGTACACGAGGGGGCGCGTGCCGAATTCCTTCAGGAGCTTGTGCGAACCCATGCGGCTGGAGAGACCTGCCGCCGGGATGACGCAATCAATGTCAAGGCGTGCCACCAGGACCTCAACTCAGAGGTCGGCCAATCGACGGTCGATTCGTATCCGCAGCCAGCGCTTGTTCGCAATTGAACGAACGTGGGTACCACTCCCGATGAGGCCTGATTCGTCACTGGCAGTCACCGCGAGCGTCACGTGGTATCCATCGAACGCGGAGATGGTTACCGTGAGATCAACGGTGGCGCCAACGACACTCGGAGTTTCGTGCGTGATGGTGATGCTCTTGCCGACTGACATGAACTCGTCGGGCAGGAGAGGATCTATGAGGTCGGACGCCGCCTGGATCATGAGGCTCGCAAGCCCGGGAGATGAAAGGAGCGACTGGATATCGTCGGGGAGGTGATTCCCGACGGTGTCCGCCTTGGTCACGGTGTGACGAATTGTGCCGGTCTTGCCAACTTTGATACCTGGAAACTTCATGCTGCTCCTCCGCACAGGCGAGTTCGCTCCGCCTCGGCGTTGAAATGGCCCCGGCGCAATGCCGAGGACGTTCTGCCATCAATCATTACGAGCTGCCGCGAAGAATGGGGATGGATCGAACCTAATTCCCGCTGTGGCCGTGAATTGTCGCCGTTGGAGCTCCATCGCGACCCTTCGTCCAGAGCAAATCGCTCCACGTGCAGGGTTTGTCAGCATTTCATCCCCATTCTTCGCGACACTTCACAATCCCTGCCCTAGAGCTCCGGCGTTGACCGGCAACTGCCGTACGGGCTCTTGGTGATCCAGTTATCCACCGGCTCCTTGTTCTGCAGCGCCCGCCATACATCCTCATATCGCAACGGCATATGCATGAGTCTGGCCCCGGTCGCGTGCTGAATGGCATTTCCGAGGGCGGCGGCGACGCCAATCATCGAGTGTTCCGCCACACCCCGGGCGCCGTACGGACCGTCCAGCTGGGGCGTCTCAATGGGGATTGTCTCTATCTCCAACGGGATGTCACGAGCCGTCGGGATTTTGTTGTCCGTGAACGATGGATTCAACAATCGACCCCGCTCGTCATAGATGTATCCCTCACATGTTGCCGTGCCGAGCCCCTGGACCATTCCGCCGATTGACTGACCTCGGACCGCGTCAGGGTTGATCACCTTTCCAACATCGTAGGAAGAAGTAACCTTCAACACGTTGTATTCGCCGGTCTCCTCGTTGATCTCAATGATCATGCCGTGCGCGCCGTAGGTCCAGTCCAGCGCAGGCAGCCCCTGGCCGGTTTCCTTGTCCAGGTTGGAGAGACCCTGCGCGATGTAGCGGCCCACACCGATCAGTTGCCCGCCAATGGCATTGCCGTTCGGGTAGGCGTAGCCAATAGCCAGTTGCTTGAACGTGACGAACGACTCCTTGTGGTGCTTGACGAAGATCTTATCGCCGTCGTGATCCAGGTCACGGGTATTCGCCCTGAGGACCTGAGCCGCATCGGCGTATGCCTTCTCAAGCAGGTCGTCAGCAGCCAGAATCGCGGCATTCCCGCTCAGGATCAGGCCCTTTGATGCGACCGTCTGCCAGTCATAGGGGTCCCGGTCGGTATCTGTTTCAAAGGCAACCTTGACTTTCTCCGCCGGGCAACGAAGCCGCTCTGCAATGATCTGGGCAATGGAGGTGTATGTGCCTTGTCCATAGTCGATCAGGGAAAGATTCGCGATGACCGTTCCGTCCTCGTTCATCTTCACGACGACGGTGGTCGCGGTGAACGACGGCATGGCCGGTGCCTTGTGCAGAGACGCGACCGCCTTGCCAATCTTCATGCCGGTCTTCTTCTCGCGAGCCTTCTCCTTCTCGGTCAGCGTGCCGTATCCGATGGAGTTCGCAACGGCATCCAGACACTTGGAGACGCTCCCGTGATTCTCAGTGATCTTCTCTCCGGTGAGGGTTATCGAGCCCGGCTTCAGCGCGTTGAGTTTCCGGAACTCCAGCGGGTCCTGGCCGACGATCTCCGAAATCAGATCCATGTGCCGTTCAAGCCCCCAGAAGAACTCCACGTGCCCAAAGCCCCGGTACGCAGTGCCATACGGCTTGTTGGTGTAGATGGTGTATGAGTCCACTTTCGCGTTCGGGATCTCATACGGGCCTCCGGCGGAGTAGCCCGACGCACGGGTGACGTTCACCGCGTAGTCTGCGTAGGCGCCGGAATCCCAGTACATGATCATCTCCTGTGCGAGGATCTTGCCCTCGGTGGAGACGCCGGTCTTGATCCGGTAGGTGAGCTGGCTCCGGCAGGGCAGGAGACTGAACTCCTGCTCGCGGGTGGCCGTGAGTTTCACGGGTCGGCCGCCGGCCTTCTTCGACAGAACCGCCACGAGCGGTTCAATTCCGACGCCTGCCTTGCCGCCGAAGCCGCCACCCACGTACGGCACGATGACGCGCACGTTCCCGTGCGGAAGCTTGAAGGCGTTGCAGAAGAGGTTCCGCACTGTGAAGGGAGACTGTGCCGATGACCAGATGGTGATCTTGTTGTCATGACCCCACTGAACAATGGCGACATGCGTTTCCATGGGAACGTGCTGAACGGACGGGTTGGTGTACTCCCGCTCGACGATCCACTCGGACTCTTCAAAGCCCTTTTCAATGTCCCCTTTGCGCAGCCGGGTGATGTTCGCGATGTTGGTGCCCGGCTGCGGAGAGAAGGCGGCCTCCATGTAGGAGTAGTTCCCGAGATCCGGATGTACCCGCGGGGCGTCTTCCTTGATCGCCTCGAGGGGGTGGAGGACTGGGGTGAGTTCCTCATAGTCAACTTCTATCAGCCCCACGGCCTTCTCCGCGATCTCCAGAGTATCGGCTGCAACCGCGGCGACTGCTTCTCCGTAGTGCCTGACCTCAGTCTTCGCAAGAATATCCTTGTCCACAACATAGAGACCGAGCTTGTAGTCCAACTCCGTGCCGATCACCACCGCCCGAACGCCACTCAACGCCTCGGCTTTGCTCGTGTCGATGCTCCTGATCTTCGCTCGTGCAAACGGGCTTGTCTTGACCCGAGCGTGCAGCATTCCCGACATCTCCATGTCGCTCACATACTCGGCCTGGCCGGTGACCTTTATCTTGGAATCGATTCGAAGCGTTTCCTGACCAACCTGTTTCAATTCAGCAGCGGGAGTGTCTTCAAGCATGGCTGTCCTCCGTTCCAGCCACGTCCTCAATTGCCTCAATGATCTGTTCGTAGCCGGTGCATCGGCAGAAGTTGCCCTCTATCCCGTCCTTGATCTCTTCGCGGGATGGATGCGGGGTCCTTCGCAGGAGATCCGTCGCCGTCATGATCATGCCCGGCGTGCAGAATCCACACTGGACTGCATGGTGCCGGTGAAACGAATCCTGCAGCGCGGAGAGCTCATCATTGGTGCCGACACCCTCGACGGTCTCAATCTCAGCCCCATTCGCCTCAGCGGCAAGAACCATGCACGAGTTCACGGACACGCCATTCATGATGATCATGCACGCACCACATTCCCCGGCTCCGCACCCCTCCTTGGTTCCGGTCAGGCCAAGGTCATCTCGAAGGAAGCGCAGGAGCGTCTTGTGCTCGGCCACCTCCCGCTCGTAGAGCCGGCCGTTTATCGTCACTTTCACTGATTTCATGCTGCACCTCTCTCATGCTGCACCTCTTCCAATAGCCGTCGGATGTAGATATCCACCATGAATCTTCGGTATTCCTTGGTGCACCGAACGTCATCAATCGGGCTGATTGCCGCCTGAGCGACTTTCTGGATCTCCGCAACCGGCGTGTCCAGCACGAAGTCCGGCAACAGCACCGGTGTTGGTGCGGCCGAGCTGACTGCCACGCGCATGGTCTTCTTTGTCTTGATCATGGTCACCGCAACAACGCCAAGGTCGTGGCCCTTGATCCGCTTCAGCTTCTCGTAGCCGCCGGCCGCGTCCATAAACGTCGTCGGGACGGTGATTTTACTCACGATCTCTTCCGGCTTGATCTGGGTCTTCTTGACGCCGGTGATGAATTCTTTGAGGAGCATCGATCGTGATCCCGAGGCCGAGAGCAACTCCACCTCCGCATCAAGGCAGAGCAGCGGCGAGCTCATGTCGCCGCACGGAGAGGCCGTGACGATGTTGCCGATCACCGTTGCACGGTTCCTCAACTGGAACGTGGCCAGCTCGCGGCCGGCAATCTCCAGGATCCTGTAGTGACTCTGGACAGCCTCATGCTCGACAACACGATTGACGTTGACGGCCGCACCGATCGACAGCCCTGATTTGCTGCCAAAGTTGAGCTCCTGAAGTTCCGGAACCTTCTTGAGATCAACCACGTAGACGGGTTTCTCCAGTCCCGCCCTGATGCTGATCAGCAGGTCGGTTCCACCCGAAAACACGGCTGATTCAGGGCCGTATTTGGCGAGGAACTCAAGCAATTCGGAAAGACTTCCAGGTTCGATATATGAGAACTCGTGAAGCATACTCACCACCTTACCCGAGCTGCCCGGACTGATTACACGCGGGGGGCTCGGTTGTCAAATGAAGCATTTATTTAACGGCATGCGCGCCCGGATGTCAAGGAATCCGCAGTGATGAATCGATGATTGTGGCGGTTTGCACCACCTGATTCCGCTCGAGACAATGAATAGAGGATGGGTTGACTACGGACATATCGGGCAGGGCAGGCGTGCCACGCGGATAGCGCGGATGGAAGACTTCGCCTCTGTATCCGCGTCATCCGTCCCATCCGTAGTTCACTTTGTTCTGCTCTTCCTCTTTCTACTCAGAGGTAGTCTTGCGCTCCTTCGTCTTCTCATTGTACCGCGGGCTCCCCGCCGTCAAGGTCAAGGCAAGTTCTCGCTTCGCTCCTGATGGAGACGCAGATCATCAACTATCTGAAGTTGTCACGGCTTCCGGTGGGCTATCTTCTGAACTTCGCCAACACACGGGTAGGG
>JAHOYX010000162.1 GCA_019038705.1 Spirochaetales bacterium | reverse complement strand
TATCATTGCGCCGTCCACCCGGTTGGAGAGGAAGACACGATGCGGGCGATCCACCGCAGCCTTCACCTGGTGAACCATCTGCCCCATGTTCATCTCGACAACGACGATGTAGTCGGCGTCCTTGCAGCGCTCACGAATCAGTTCGTTTGGAAAGGGCCAGAGCGTCTGGAGTTCGATCATGCCGACGGCCATACCCACGGCTCGGCGGTTCTCCATGATGTGGCGGGCGCTCCGGGCGCTGGCACCGTACGATATCAGCACGATCTCGGCATCATCCAGGTTGTACTCCTTGTGTCGAACGAGCATGCGTTTCCGATTCTCTATCTTGTGGATGAGGTGATGGATGAGGTCATTCGCGACATTGGGCTTGTTGCTCGGAAAACCCCACATGTCATGGACGAGCCCGGTGACGTTGTATCGGTGGTCCTCACCGAAATTCGACATGGGAAGCCGCCCATCCTCGCGGGGGAAGTAGGGGTGATAGTCCACGTCCCGTGGTACGGCGGTCACGAGGCGCTCAGTCAGCGTGATCTCCCCCTCTTCGGGAATGCGAACTCGCTCCCGCATGTGTCCGACAATCTCGTCAATGAGGACCACAACAGGAGTCCGGAAGGTCTCAGCGATATTGAAGGCGTCAATCACTATTTCAAAGAGGTCCTGGTGGTTGCTTGCCGTCATGCAGACAATCGAGTGGTCACCGTGGGTGCCCCAGCGAACCTGCATGACGTCACCCTGGCTCGCGTGGGTCGGAAGCCCCGTTGACGGGCCGCCACGCTGAACGTCGATGATCACACAGGGAACCTCAGTCATGATCGCGTAGCCGATGGTTTCCTGCATGAGCGAGAACCCGGGTCCGCTCGTCGCCGTCATGCTCTTCAGTCCAGTCAGTGACGCGCCAATCACCGCCGCCAGTGACGCAATCTCGTCCTCCATCTGGATGAACGTCCCACCGACCTGGGGCAGGCGCTCACTGAGTCGCTCTGCAATTTCGGTTGACGGCGTGATCGGATAACCCGCAAAGAACCGCATCCCCGCATAGACGGCAGCCTCCGCGCACACCTCGTTTCCCTGAAGGAAGCGAATGCCGGGCTCGGCCTTCCGCTCGGCATACCTTTGCACCGCGCTCACGACGCCTCCTCCGTAACGACTACAATGGCAAAATCAGGACAGCGGATCTCGCAGTCGCCGCAATAGGTGCAGTCGTCAGCTCGCGCCACCACCACTTTGCCGGCGTCATCCAGCTCCAGCACATTCTTCGCGCAGAAGGCAACGCAGATTCTGCAGCCCTTGCACCACTCGGTGTTCACTTCGAGGTATTTTCGTCGCGACACGATGTCCGCTCCTTGCAGCTTGTACAGGTATGCCACAGATCGTAGCACAGAGTAGGGAAACCGACACTCGAAATCTTTGTGCATTCCGGCCGCATAATCATGCGAATCCCGCGCTTGCGGGGTTCGCGGCAAGGTCGATGGTCGCGTGTGCTACCGTATCCTCGCCGCGGCTTTCACCCGGTAGAACTGGCCAATCATTACAGCGACCAGGATCATTCCCCAGATGGCCTGGGTCAGGAAGGCGTTTACCTGGAGCAGGTTGAGACCGCTGGAAACCATCTGAAGGATCACCAACGCGAGAACCAGTCCGGTGATCTTTCCGAAGCCCCCATAGACGCTTGTGCCTCCAAGAACCGCCGCCAGGATGGTGACGAGCAGATACGATTCCCCGTAGCCGGACTTGGCGGAGTTAAATCGTGAGATCATAACCATGGCCGCGACGGCAGCCAGTACCCCGGAGATAACGTAGCTCCGGATAAGCACCCGGGGCACGCTGACGGCGGAGTATCGAGTTGCCGTTTCGTTGGTCCCGAGCATATATACCTCGAGCCCAAACGGCGTTCGCTCCATGATGAGTCCCACGACGGCGGAGGCCCCCGCGAAGATCAGGAGGGGAAATGGAACGCCGAGGATTGTCCCGTTGCCGATGAACAGAAACGCGCTGGGGAAGCCGGAGATCACGTACCCTTTGGTCATGACAATGTTTACGCCGCCAAGCAGGGTCATCATGCCCAGGGTGGCGAGAATTGGTGACACGCCGACGTATGCGACAAGAGCTCCATTGGCGAGCCCAACGACAAGGCCTGCCGCCACCGCCGCAACAACCGCGATCAGGGTGACTCCCAGACCGGATCCTGCGAAGGTTTCGGGTGGCGCCAGTGCATGGAGTACCAGGGCCGCAATGATGCCCGAAAGGTTGGCCGATGCGATGATGGACAGATTGATACCGCCGGTGAGCATGATCACCATCATCCCGAGCGAGAGCAGGCCCAGTTCAGGAAGCTGGAACGCCATGGTCTGCAGATTGCCGATGCGGAAGAATCTCACCGGGTTGAGGACTGCCATCAGGACAAGGACCGCCACCATGACAATGGAGAGCAGGGCAAACTCGTTGTGGATCCACTTGAATCGGTTTCTGACCTCACCCATGCTGCGCATCCTCTACTGCTATGGCGCGCTTTCCCTTTCGTCTCTGCTGGAGAGCACTCGCACTTACGCTGGTCAGGATCACCAGTCCAATGACCACGTCGTACCAATACGACGGCACCCGCATCAAAGTCAGCCCGTTGCTCAGAATTGCCAGGAGAAACACCCCCAGCAACGTTCCAACGATCGTTCCGGCGCCTCCGGCGAGGCTTGCCCCGCCCAGAACTACCGCAGCGATGACGTTGAGTTCCTTCCCGACGATGCTGTTGGGCGCGACGGTCTGGACAAGCAGGGCCTGGACGACACCGGCAACGCCGGCCGTGAATCCCATGAAGGTGTAGACAAACACCTGGACCCGGAAGATGTTGATGCCGGCGCGCTCCGCCGGACCTTTGTCAAAGCCGCACCCCCCGACCGCGTAGAGGCTTCGGCCGAGGACTGTGTAGCGGAGGATCAGGGCAGCCAGTACGATGACGAATATCCATATGAGCGTGACTATCGACAGCCCGTACGGAATTCCGTTGGAATTGAACAGGGTGAACACACGGGTCTCGGCGAACTTGCGGAACCACTCGGGCAGTGTGTAGATCCACTTCCCGCCTGAGAAGACGATGAGCAGACCGTAGAAGACGTTCAGCGTCCCGATGGAGACAATGATGGTCGGGATGTTGAAGAAGTAGATGAGAGCGGCGTTGATCAGGCCCAGGACGAGGCCAATCGCTATGGCAATGGCAAATGCAAGAGCGATGTTCCCCGTGTACCTGGTGATGACGACCGCCATCACATACTGGCCGACCGTGGCGACAGCGGTGAACGATATATCGACCCCGCCCGATATCAGAACGACGAGCACACCAATCGCCATGATTCCCAGGAACGAGCAGCTCTTCAGAATGTCAAGGAAGTTCTCCATGGTGAAGAAGTTCGGATTGAGTGCTGTGACCACGATCGTGAGCGCGACCACGGCAAGGAATACGTAGGTCTCATGTCGTTGCATCAGCCTTCGCATCATGAGCTCCTACACCGACACCTGTTGCACTGCGTCCTGCAGCTCGTGTGCAGACGTTGATGCCATATCGAGCTCCGCCTTGATTCGTCCTCGGTTCATCACCAGGGCACGATTGCAGGTACCGTGAACTTCCACGACCTCATCGGAAATGATGATCACGCCGACGCCGCTCTTTGCCAGGTCTCGGATGATGGTGTGAATTGCGCTCTTTGCCGCCACATCAATCCCGACCGTGGGCCCATCCAGGATGAGAACCTTGGGCGCAGTGGCCATCCATTTGGCGAGGACGACCCGTTGCTGGTTGCCGCCGGAGAGCGTTCGAACTGGTGACTGCGCGCTCGGGACCTTGATGCTGAGTCGATCAATCCATTCGTCGATATTCTCGCGATACCGGTCCCTGTCTATGAGCCCGAGCTTCGCGAGTAGTCTGCGGACTGTGGTCACCACGATATTCCGGCCCACCGACTGCGGCATGACAAGCCCCTGAACCAGCCGATTCTCCGGCACGTAGCCGATCCCTGCACGAACCGATTTTCCCACGGACCCGAGCGACAGGCGATCGCCATTCAGGTAGACCTCACCACTATCGGGGCGGTTCATACCAAACAGGGAGAGAGCCAACTCCGTACGCCCCGAGCCAAGGAGCCCGGTGACCCCCAGGATTTCTCCTGGAGCGAGTGCAAAGCTCACGTCTGCGAAATTGCCCTTCTTCGAGAGGTTCCGGACCTCCAGCAACGGTTGCTGCTTGGCCGCCTCAAAATTGTAGGGTGTGTACTCAACCGTCTGGCCCGTCATCAGGTACGACAGTTTGGCGTCGTCCAGATCTGAACAGGAGTAGGTGCCAACCTTCCTGCCGTCGCGCAGGACCGTGACCCGTTCAGCGATTTCGAATATCTCTCCGAGCTTGTGGCTGACGAACATAGAGGCTATTCCCTGAGATTTGAGTTCCGCGACGACACGGAAGAGCCCCTGGATTTCCTTCCGTGTGAGTGCGGTAGTCGGTTCGTCCATGATGAGCAATCGAACATCGGATGTGAGCGCGCGGCAGATGGCCACGAGCTGCTGATCGCCCATGGAGAGATCTCCGACAAGTTCCCCCAGAGGCAAATTCACCCCAACGCGGTCCATCGCGGCTTGTGCAATCTCCGCCTCATGCTTTTTTGCAACGAGCCTGCTCTTGTTCTCGATGATCTCATTGAGGGCAATGTTCTGGGAGACGGTCATGTTGGGAAACAACGAGAGGTCCTGATAGATGACCTCGATTCCCAACCGCATCGATTCAATCGATGTCTGGTGAGTGATTTGCTGTTCTTCCACCACAATCTCCGACCCGCCGTCCGGTTGGACGACTCCGGAGATGATCTTGATCAGTGTCGATTTTCCGCTTCCGTTCTCCCCCGCGAGGCAGTGGACTTCCCCGCGCCGAATCTCAAAATCGACCTGATCCAGGGCCTGGACGCCGGTGTATCGTTTGCTGACATTCTGCATTGAGAGAAACAAGTCGCTCATGGCTTCCTTGGAATCATATACAAAAAGGGCGGTGCGTGCTGCAGTTCATGATGAACCGCCGCCAATCGCACCGCCCGTAACTCGAACTCTTAGAATCCGAAGTCGTCCGCGTTTGCGCCCGTGATATCGATCATAGCGTCAACCTTGATGACCTCGCCATCAAGAACCACCGTACCGAGTCCCGGAACGTCCATGCCGTTGACGATCTCCTTGCCTTCCAGCAGTTGGAGGGCAACCCATGTCATTGCGTAACCAGCGTCGCCCGGATCCCACAGGATGCCGTGATCCATGGAACCATCCTTGAGGTACTGGGCCGCATGGGCCGGCAGCACCGTACCAACGACGGCTACTTCGTCAATCAGCCCCTTCTCTCGAAGTGCCTGGGCTGCTCCTGGAGGTCCAAGACTTCCAAATCCGACAATGCCCTTCAGGTCGGGATAGGCCTGGAGAAGCTCCAGCGTCCGCTGCTTTGACAGTTCCTGGTCCTCACCGCAGGGAATCCGTGTGGTAACGAGCTCCAGGTCCGGATACTGCGTTGCCGCATACTCGAGGCCCACATCCGCCCACAGGTTGTGCAGGGGTACTGTCAGTGAACCGACGAAAATTGCGTACTGACCGGATCCGCCCATCTGCTCAGCGAGCATATCCCAGTGGTGCCGTCCGAAATTCTCATTGTCGATGAGTTCCAGATCGTAGTCTTTCCCCCGCTGGTCGGGAGACTCGTGCGTGATGATGATGATACCTTGCTCTCGGGCTCGATTGAACACCGGCTCAAGCGCTGTCGCATCATTCGGCGTGACGCAGATGGCATCGACGCCTTTGCTGATGAGGTCTTCAACCATGCGCACCTGCTGAGCAGGATCTGCATCGGCCGGGCCAATCTGGTACGCGTTCACGCCCAGTTCGTCAGCTGCTCTGTCCACGCCCACTTCCATGCGGTTGAACCACGGAATGCCCGTGATCTTCACCACCGTGGCAATCTCGAACACCTCGTCCTCTGCCTCGCTTCCGCCTCTGGCGAACAGCAGGGCAGGCGTGAGCATCAAGAGCGCGAGTGCCGCCCATACGACGATACCTTTCTTCATGTCTAACCTCCTGGTTATTGGAGCGCGGGTCGAGTGGAGCATCACTCCGCGATCTCCTCTCTGCTCTGTTGGAATTGTAACAGAGCGTTGTGACAGTCTCGCCCCATTATTCTCGCCTGTCAACCGGAAGTTCGCCGAATTGTGTATCTTCGGTCAGTTTACTCCGTAATCGACCCATTCCAGGAGATGATTTTCAACAATTTGCACAGCCGGTTGACAATTCTGGTAGATAGTTACCAGAATCATGTTACCTATGTTCCATGGCTAGGCGTCGAGATTGCCGGCGCGGCGGCGCAGTGGTGGTATTGACGCCTACCAGTTCTCTCGAATCAGTTCGAAGTAGTCCTGCGGGTGCTTGCAGGCCGGGCACATCCTGGGAGCTTCAGCGCCCTCAAAGACATAGCCGCAATTCATGCATGCCCACACCGTGCCTTCCTCTCGTTTGAAGACACTGCCGTCCAGCAGATTCGCGCGAAGCTTGTCGTATCGTTTCTCGTGCTGTTTCTCGGCGACGCCCACGGCATTGAACTGTGCGGCGATCTCGGGAAATCCTTCCTCGGTTGCAACTTCAGCGAAGCCCCTGTAGAGCTCAGTCCATTCGAAGTGCTCGCCGGCCGCTGCGTGGGCGAGATTCTCGGCGGTATTGGCAGCGGGCGCCTCACCCGCGAAGCCCGCGGGGTACGCCGCCGTGATCTCGCAGTCGCCGCCTTCGAGGTAGGTGAAGAACCGCTCGGCGTGCTCCTTCTCCTGATCGGCCGTCTCCGCGAAGACCGCGGCTATCTGGACATAGCCCTCTTTGCGGGCCCGGGACGCCGCGAACGTGTAACGATTTCGAGCCTGAGACTCACCGGCAAATGCGGCAAGCAGGTTCTTCTCGGTCTGAGTGCCTTTGACACTTTTCATACGTATGCCCTCTCTGTGCGGGATTTGTCTCTTTGACTATAGTCCGGAACGCTGAGGGGCGGCAACAGAATGCCTTCGTCCACAAAGAAGGCCGCCCGACGGGCGGCCTCTACCATTCCAAGTAGCGATTGCGGTATGGATCATGAACTGCCGCGAAGAATGGGGATGAAGTGCTGACAATCCCTGCCCGTAGAGCGGTTTGCTCTGGAGAAGGGGCGTCTCACAGCACCACCCGCAGCAATTCGCGGCTCCGACGAAAGATAGGTTCGATCCATCCCCATTCTTCGCGGCAGTCCGCAAGGATCGGGGCGCCGGCGTTTGCGGCACGGCACCCCCGACTGCCGGTGGCTACGGCGCTACCTCTCGTCTCCTGTGTCGGTCAGCTCCAGCACGGCTTCAACAAAGAGTGAAGCGTACTCCCACTCACCGTTGTCGAACGTCTCGAGCGTGCGCACATCGGTTGCTCCATGGGCACGAAGCAGCCGGCCGTCACGCGTCAGCGCAGTGAGCACGTAGCCGATCCTTGCGCCTTCCTGCAGCTCGATCCCGTTGGCAAACTCAATTCCGCGCCCATGCACGGACCCGGGCTTTGCGGGAAGCACTTCGTTGCCCAACGACTGTCCGGTGGATAGATCGATCAATTCCAGGGTGATCTCAAACTCGCCCTGGCTGTCCACCCTGAACGCATCGCCGAGCGCGGCAATCTGGTTTCTCGTCTCGGCCGAGGTCTCGTAGAGGACTCGTGCGGACACGGGGCGGGGACTTCCGGCTTGCGGCCAGTCCATTCTGGATCGGTCGGACAGGGCCAGGAAATCAGGCTGGATGTCCAGCGAACCGTCTGCGAAGGCAACTGTGTTGTAGTGGAGGTACCGCCCCGCTGTCGTGGGGATGGCGATCTCAATGTCCAGATAACGACCGAGATCCATGTCAATGAACCCGGACCTGTAGCTCATGGAGACCAAGATATCCTGTCGCGCCTTCTCGGTAGTGATCCGAGCGAAGTCCTCGTAGATGATTTCCTCTTCGCCGTGGTAGCGCACACTGATCGTCGCCTCCGCATCCAGGTTTGACCTGTTGGTGTTCAGGCTGCTGGCCACCATTCGGGAGAGGCGAAGCTCGTCCATGGTCACCTCGAGGATCCTCCGGCCGATGCGCGATGGGATTTCGGGTCTCTCCACGGCGATGGTGTAAACCCGCTCCAGACCGTTGGGCGCCCTCAAAGTGATCGGCGTTTTCACCGTGACACCTTCATAGAGAAGGATATCGATGATGGCACGTTGTCCCAGGTATTGCTGATCGCCCACGTGCAGCTCAACTGTCGGGTCGAGTGGGGTTGCCAGGACCCGTATCGAGTCCACATCGGCGCCGACCGAGGTGGTGTAAGCGGTAACTGCCGGATCAAAGGCCGGTGATAACGCTCCAGTCACCAACGCGAGTTCGGACAGAACAACCGAGTCCATCCCGATGTCGCGACGGACTGCGATACGGTAGTCCCGCGCCACTCCGCTCTGTGCCGTGGCGGTGATGATGATCAGGACCTGATCACCTTCGGCAACGTTCAGGCTCAGTTGATCGGAGCTTCCCTCACGGCCCTGTCGGTCGGCCGCAGAATCGGTGCTTACCTCAACCAGTGTCAGGTGACTTGCCGCCTGCGCAGACACCGTGACCGCAGCCTGGTCCTTTGGGAGTGTGAGTGAGTAGGATGTCTCGTTCGGAGAAAATGGGGGAGAGAGCTCTCCGACAGATGCGGTTATGCTCGCAATCGAGGCGTCCTTGTCCGCCGCCGCGCGAGCCACGGATATGGTGTAGGTGGACGTGCTGCCATCTTCGGCACTCACAACCACGTCCACTATCTGTCGGACTGCGTCGCTGAGCGGCACGGTTGTGGCGCCCCTTCCACTGGCGATGTCATTGACGCGGATTGTTGAGAACTGGCTCTCAGCCTGCACAACAATGGCGATTTCTTGCGCGCTGTAGGGAACCTCAACGCTGTAGCCGGTGCGGTCAACTCGGAACGCTTGATCGAGATACGCGCCCTCAACCGCGAGGGATCTCAGATTGCTGTTCGTGTCCGCCGCTGCCCGTGTCACGGACACGGAATAGACGGACGCGCTTCCGTCCTGAGCGGTTACAACCACGTCCACCATCTGCCGGTCCACATTGTCGAGCGACACGGTCGCGGTGCCCGCTTCGCCGGCAGCGATGTCATTGACCCGAACAGTTGAGAATTGGCTTTCAGGTTGCGCGGCAAGGGTGATCTGCTGAGCGCTGAACGGAACCTCAACAGTGTAGCTTTGCCGGTCAACCCGGAAGACCTGATCAAGCGACGCTCCCTGAACCGTGAGGCCGGCAAGGTTGCTGTTACGATCCGGTTGGCCGCGAAGCACGATGATGCGGTATTCCTGGCGGGTCTGCTGATCCTCGGCGACCACCTCCACCACAATCTCTACGGAGTCTCCAACTGAGAAGTCCACCGATGCCGATCCCTGCCCCGCGCCGCCGCGGACACCATTGATAGAGATCGCAAACGCTCGCGGATCCTCCGCCTGAGCATTGACCTGCACGCTTTGGGTGGCGAATGGAACCTCTGCCTCGTAGGATGCCACGGTGGGCCCGAAGGTCGGCTTCTGGTAGGTGCTCCCCGCGATCCCGAGGTCAATGAGGCGGGCATTTGTGCTGGCCTCACGCACTCGAACAGTGTAGAGGATTGGTTCGTCCTCGCCCGGGAGTTCTATCGCATAGGTTACCGGTGAATTGAAATTGTTGGGAGAAATGCCATCTGTCTGGGGGACCCGCTGTCCGGTGGAGATCACCGTAACCGTGGCCTCTGTGTTGAGCGCGATTGACGCCACGAGACGGCTCATGTCCGTACCCGGTGGCACCACGAGCACAACCTCTTTGGGGTCCGGACGATTGTTGATGACGCCCTGTACCGGCTGTAAGAGTTGCGGGTTGGCCTGGGGAAGAAAGGCAAAGGCGTCGATGGGACCGGTGTTTCGACCCAACAAACCTCGGCACCCGGTTACGGTCACGGCCAGTAAGCCGGACAATATAACCAATCCAATGATACGCGCAGTTCTCTTTGACCTGAACATAGCCACCTCCTACTTGGGCATGTCGATAGACAGTCACTTCAGACTACTGACGATCGGAAGAAGCTCCTGATCTCCGGAACGCCGAAGAAGAGCTCCCCGCAGCACCATCCAATTATACTCATTTTTTCGCATTTCGCCAGTCCGTCCCGGCTACCGGCTCCGGTCCACTCCTATCCGAGCACAACGAGGCGTGCCGGCGTCCAGTCCGATGAAAGGGCACTCGCTACAGCGAGGCGAGAGAGGCGCGCAGATCTTCTGACCGTAGCCGACGAGGAGCTCGTTGATCTCAATCCAGTGATGTTGCGGCAGGATCGCCGCGAGGGCGAGCTCAGTCTGATCCGGCGTTTTTGTCGCTACCCAGCCAAATCGATTTGAGATGCGATGAACGTGGGTGTCAACGCAGATGGCAGGCAGGCCAAATCCCAGGTTGAGGACCAGGTTCGCCGTTTTTCGACCCACGCCGGGCAACGTTGTGAGTTCACCCACCGAGTTCGGGACGCGCCCGCCGTACTGCTCAGCAATGATTCTCGCCACCTTCTTGATGCTTCGGGCCTTCGTTCGATAGAAACCCGCCGGGTAGATGAGCTTCTCGATTTCACCTTCCTCCAGTGCGATGATGCCGGCCAGATCATCGGCTACGGCAAACAGCCGCTTGCTGGCCGGCAAGGTCACCTCGTCCTTGGTTCTGAGCGAAATCATTGTTGAGATGAGAACACGAAACGGATCACGGGTGTGGTGGGCCATTTCAGAGACGGACGGAAGTCTGTCGCCTCTGATCTTGTTGCGGAGCGCCGAGAAGAGCCTTTCCCAGTACTCACTCGGGAAGCGAGTGGAAGTCTCAGCCGCCAGGGTCAACCGCCTACTTCTTCACCGGCTTCTTCACCGGTTTCTCTGCCGGTTTCTCTGCCGGCTTTGTTGCCGGTTTTGCTGCTGGCTTCTTGGCCGGTTTCTTCGTCGGCTTCTTAGCCGGCTTCTGTGGCTCGGCCTCCAGTTTGTTGAATATCAGCGCTTCCACGTCATCCTTGCTCTTGTTGAGACTGAACGACACTTCGTCCACCAATAACCTGAGAGCGCTGTCAAACAGCTTGCGCTCCAGAATCGGGAGCTCTTTGACTTTGCTCCGGTGATAGAGTGCGCGTACGACCGTCGCGATATCCTTGATGCTCCCCAGTTTGAGGAGATCCAGGTTCATCTGATAACGGAGTTTCCAGTCTGCCGGTATCGGCTCGAACTCTTCGGAAATGAGGGTCAACGCCTCGTCCGACTTCTTCTTGCTGACAATGGCTCGGATGCCGAGTTCTTCGGCTTTGTCCACAGGGACCATCACCGTCATATCCGTGACTTCAAGGTAGATGATGTAGTACAGAAGTTTCTCATCCTTGAAAGGTCGCTTTTCAATGGAGATGATCTGTCCGACGCCTTGAAGAGGATAAACTACCTGTTGCTTGTGTTTGAACTTCGTGGTCGCGCGAGATTTGGTGGCTCTTTTCATCCGGATGAATATACCAAAAACATGGAGGCACTTCAAAGACCGTAGCGACGGGTCCTGCGCGAATGACACTTGCCTGCCGATCTCCTGCCGGGTATGGTTCGATCATGCAACGTGGCAGAGGCTTCAAGATCGCAGTCGGGGTTCTTTTTCCACTCTTTGTGCTCGCGGTCCTCGCGCTGGCGATCATCTATCGATCAACCTGGTTGGCCTTCTTCAGCTCCCGAGCCGACGTCCAGGAGTGGATAGCATCGTACGGGGCCACCGCGCCACTCGTCTATATTGCTGTGCAGATCTTCCAGGTCGTCATTTTCATCGTGCCCGGCGAAGTGATTCAGATCACGGGGGGCTACCTATTTGGCATCACCGCGGGTACGATCTACTCACTGATCGGGATTGCTCTCGGGTCCGGGATCGATTTCTACCTTGCCCGGCTTCTTGGTCGCGCATTTGTGGAGGGGGTGTTTGGTGACGATCAGGTCGCGCGGTTCGACGCATTCACCTCGGCTCGTGGTCCGCAGACCGGTTTCTTCCTCCTGTTCGTCATCCCCGGCATCCCGAAGGATATCCTGGTCTACGTGGCCGGCATCAGCAGGATTCGGTTTCCCTACTTCCTGATCGTGACTATGGCGGGACGGCTTCCGGGGATCCTCGGTAGTGCGATAATCGGTGACAGCGTCGCCGCCGGGAGATGGGTCCTGGGCTCGATCATATTCGGGATTTCAATTGTCCTCTTTGTTCTGGGCGTGGTGTTCCGGACTCGCCTTGTCAAGTGGGTAAGCGGCGTGCTGACGCGTCCGCGATGAAGCACGGACTGAACCCTCCCGAACTGCCGCGAAGAATGGGGATAGAAGAGGGCCTGAGGCCATCGGCTCAGGCATATATGTACCGTGGCAGGTAGTCGTTGCCGTCG
>JAHOYX010000092.1 GCA_019038705.1 Spirochaetales bacterium | reverse complement strand
CAGAACGCCGACTGGTTCGTCCTGGAGCACTTCTGCTTCCGACGCATCCTCGCCGCCGTTGACTACTGGCGGACCAAAATCGACCCGTTCGCACCGGCAAAGGCACGGGAACTTGCCTCCCCCGCGCTGGCCCAACAGGTGGATCCCCTCCTTGAGGCGCCCGGGGAATCAGGCCGGGACCCGGAGTTCGACCCGTTCGCCCAGCGCCTGTGCTTTGGCCTGTGGGGCAATCGAATGGACCTGAGCCACAGCGAATCCATGTCACACGCCGGCGCCGCGCATCATGATGATTCTCTGATAATCGACGAATCCTCCGCAGTCTGGAAGATCGCACGAAAACTGACCGCGCCGGTTCACTTCGTCTGCGATAACGCCGGCACCGAACTCGCCGCGGATCTCTGCCTGGCCGACTGGCTGATTCGCACCCGCGCCACACCCGTGAACCTCCACGTGAAGGCCCACCCCACTTTCGTGGGCGACGCCACCGAGGATGACGTGCACGCGCTGATAGACCAACTGGGATCTCCCGCGGCTTCGACCGTACGCCGCGAGCTGGCTGCCCGACTCGTCGCCTGGCTCAACGCAGGCGAACTCCACATCGTGCCGGACCTGTTCTGGAACAGCCCACTGTTCTTCAACGATCTGCCCGATCGCATTCTCACGCCGTTCGCCGAGGCGGGACTCATCATCATCAAGGGCGACATGAACTACCGCCGCCTCCTCGGCGACAAGATCGTACCCAACACCGACCCGCTCAGCGCATGGGCCCCGCCCATGCCTGCACCAACAGTCATGCTCCGCGCCATGAAAGGCGACCCGATTGCCGGCCTCGACCCGGCACGGCTGAACGCTCTGGACCGAGAACACCCCGGTTGGCGAACAGCCGGCAAGCACGGGGTGATTCAGGTGTTGATGCCGGAGAACCGCGCGCCTTAGCCACAAGAAAGGCCCTCGCAGCGCGGAGCGCCATGAGGGCCATAAATCGTAGTGGCGGAGGGATTTGAACCCCCGACAAAGCGGATATGAGCCGCTTGCTCTACCAACTGAGCTACGCCACCAGGAAGGCCTCAGAATCTACAGAACCCCCGCCCCCCTGTCAAGAAACACACCGCCGCCAGTCCCCCAGCGCGGTGTCGACCACAACCGCGCTGGCGCCCCCCCTGGCAACGCACCACTCTCTCGTGTGCCCCTTCTCACCCAACCGTACCCGCGAAAGAGGTGCTCGCATGCGTCGGCGCGCTACACAAGGTTGCTGGATTGCGCATGACTCATTAGTCGGTTGTTCCAGTAGTTACGCCTGAGGAAGTCGGTCTTGTGGGAATACTTGTCCAACCGGCTCGTCCGCTCCTGAATGTAGCGTACCGCACGACCAAGCACCGTACTCCGGTCATCAATATTGAGATCTCCGCTCTCCGGGAGGATCAGACTGTAGAGGTAGTAATAGAGCCGATTGAAAGGATCGATCTCCGAGACCTTGAGCTCGCGCGTCAGTCGGTGCATTTCCTGAACGCCTTCTTCCAGGCGGCCGCTTTCGGCGAGCACATAGCCACGAAGGGCAAGAAGCTGATGGTCAATCACGCGGGTCCCATCAAAGACACCGATGGCACGATCTTCGAAACCGGCATAACCGGTATTCCAGGCGATTGCCTCAACCGAACTTCGCGGGTCGGCCGGCAACTCTATGGCGCGGGAAAGCGCCTCCAGCGCTTTCCCGTGATCGCTGAACCGCAGCCACGCTTCCCCCAGAAAGAAGCACGATTCCCGGCTTTCGGGTTCGTCACTCAGCATTTTGATGCCACGGCGGGTTCGGCTGTCGTACACCAGTGCGCGCGCGAGCCAACGTCGAAACAGATCCCCCGGCGCCTTCCAACCGTAGAAGCGGGCTCGGCTGCAGCCGCGTTCAAACGATGCAGCGGCATCCTCGTACCGGCCCAGTTCAAAGTGCGCCCGGGCGGTGGCGAACTCGCTGAAAAGCTGTATCTCACGCATTCCAGCCTTGGATGTCCGCTCGGAGAGAGCTGCCGCCTGGTTGAGCACGCGGGAAAAGTTACCGTGGATGAATGTGGAGGTCATCTGCAGCACATCGGCACGAACCTGCTCAAACAGGTCGCCCGACGAGGCAGCCATCTTGCCGGCAAGTTGGAAGTATTCCCGAGCTTCCAACACATCCTCCTGAGCAAGGAGCACCAATCCGAAATCCAAGTTCCCGCGCGCCAGTCCGGCCTGATCGTCCCGATCCTGATAGACCATGATGGCGCGCTTTATGAGCGTCAGGGTTTCCCGGCCGGAAGCAACACGGGCGCTCAGCCGTGAGCGCTCCAGGGTGAGATCGGCCGCAACAAAGTCGCAGCTCTCGGTGCACTCAATTCGCTCCGCAGCAGCACGAACCCGTTCTGCCTCATGAAGATTTGCCTGGAGCAAGGCCAGCCGCAGCCGGTTGGTGTAGAGCACGGCCTGCATGCAGAGTCTCGTGTCTTCTGCGAATCCGTTGGTTGGTACCGTGTCGTAGAGCAGCCGGTGTGCCTCGGTCAGCTGCCGCTCGTCCAGCAGCCGGGAGACCAACAGATGATAGAGCCTGGGAATGTGGCGACCGTCCTCGTATCGCCCGAAGAGCTTGAGCAATTCCTCAGTAACAATCAACCGCCCGTCGTCAAGAAGCTTGTCGCAGCCATGCACCACTCGCTGGTAGACGGTCTTCCCGGACTCAGCGAGTTCAACCTCAAGCCGGGTCAGGTGGTCCGGGAACGTGGGCACAATGCGGCCGCCGTGTTGTACGATTCCGACCGATCGCAGGCGTGCGATGATTGCGGTCACCCGCACACGGTCGATGCCAAGATCGGTGAGGAGCTCCAGGAGATCATCGGTTCTGAGCAGCTGACCCACGTAGCAGATGGCGAGGAACGCTTCCTGGATGTCGCGATCAAGGGACGCGACAACGTGCCACGCCAGTCGCTGCGGGGTCATGTCAGCGATCTCATCCTCGGACAATCGATCCCAATGCCTGCTGTCCATCAGGTAGTGCAGCACGGAATCAGACCGATGCCCGCTGGCCCGGGAGACGCGCTCCCAGTTCACCGTCTGGCAGTCCACCCCGCCAATCGTATCCCCACCGCAGACGGTATTCGCCACTTCTCGGACCCGCGATGCCGTAAGCCGGGGGAGACGGTACTTGTCGCGTACAAGCGAGCGGAACGCCGAGGGAACGGACGCATTGGAGGCTGTCGCGAGGACGAGTGGAGATCGCTGACCCGCCGTTTCCTCAAATCGGGTCAACAGGCTCGCCAGCGCACCGATGGACACAGGCGGCCACCGGTCGATGGCGTGACACAGGAGTACCGGCGGCGACAGTGCTGCCTCCGCCCGACGCACATAGGCGGCAAGGTAGTGTTCAAAAGCACAAACCAGATCGACTGAAAGCCGGTCAGGGAGACAGAGGTCTCGCAAGGGATGCATCAGGTAATGAAGGGTCGCGACCCGCTCATCCCACACCGCCTGTTCAGCTTCAGAAAGCCAGAATCTGGTTTCGTGAAGGTGCAGCTCATTCAGGGCGCTGATGAGCGGACCGTGGCCGGAAGAACCTTCCCGCGGCTCAAACTCGAGCCAGCCCACCGCACGGGATTCACCGAAGAGCTTCGCGAGCGCGGCAGCAACGTTCACTCGAGACGCGAAGCGATCTTCGCCGTACACGAGGACCGCGCCTGAGAGCATCTCGGTGGGAATCAACACATCGAGGATGCTCTCAACCGCGGAGGGTGAAGCGGCCAGTTGCTCCACCGTGCCGCCCGGAAGCGAACCGCTACGCTCGCCGCGCACCACTCGATGAAAAAGCCGGTTTCCGAATTGAACGTCCTCCAATTGGAGGTAATGACCTATGAGCGAATTGGCGTCATCGCCGAGCCATGCGCAGTCGTCTTCGCTCACAAGCGCCAGTCTGTCCTTGATGATCGCGGCAACTTCATCGTCGCGGGCCTGGATGTAGTCGGTGTAGATATTCCACCCCGCAAGCTCACTCTCCCGGCCTTTGAGGATTCCGATCACCTGTTCCAGGCATTCAACAATCGCGTTCCGATCCTCCGGCCGCGCCTTGCGGAAGCGGAACAGCTGGAGCCCGTTGTGCGCCTCCACAAAGGTACCGCCCTGAATTTCGATGGCGGCGATGCATTGCCGCCTCACGTCATCAGTAAGTTCCGGATGCAGACGTTCCAGTTGCGCGAGACCGTGAAGTTCAACCGCGATTGTGTACATGAGCCCCTCACTCTATTGTCGCCCGATTCGCACCGTTGGTTTACCGGCGCAAGATCGTCAAGCGGGGCTACAGTTCGTCAATGGGCATGTTGGCGGGGTCGGCGACGCCCACTGAATCAACGTCGCCTCGGTACTGTCGGCCATAGATGTGCTCAAAGAGTATCTCCATGTCATCCGGGTCAAGCTCAATGAACTGAATGGCAATGTAGACACGGTCCGCGTCGTTGTAGGAGCGCATGACCCGGCCTCGGACAGGGATGGTCTGCCCGCCGACACTGATGCGAAGGTCCAGATCGGTGTAGAGCAGGATTTCCGGCCCATCCGGTGGATAGCTGAAAAGCAGACCGGATCCGGAGATGTCAATGAGCTCTGCGGCCCCAAACTCGTCAATCACCGGCGCGGCGCGAAAATAGCCGTTCGCCTTCAACGAGTACGCAAGGATGCGGCTGTACTGCAGGACAAAATCGAAGGTCGCCGGCTCAAACTTCTCCTGCTCGGAA
Source organism: Spirochaetales bacterium (assembly GCA_019038705.1). GTDB lineage: Bacteria > Spirochaetota > Spirochaetia > DSM-27196 > SLST01 > JAHOYX01. The sequence goes on along the minus strand of JAHOYX010000092.1, from coordinate 7,781 downwards.
TTCGCTCGCATAAGGTAGAGATAGCCCACGACGTACTGGTGATAGAGAATCGGGCAGTACAGTTCGTGCCAGATTCGTTTCTCCCGATTAGCGTCGATAATCTTGCCGATTCGTTCGAGGACCATAAACATGTCCTCACCCTCTTCGGCCTCATGCGCAATGATCTCATCCTGCGAGAGGATGCGTTCCCGCACCTCGGCTGACCGAATCTGGGCCTCTGCCGCATAGAATGGCAGCGCCACGATCTTCCCCGTCTTCGCGACAAGTTTCTCCTGGAAGGAGGTGGGCGTCCGTTCCCGAAGCATGACAATCTTGTTCTCGGAAGCAAATCGACCCGCCCGTTCACGAAATGCCTTCAGAAGATCGGCAATCCTGGTCGCGTCGAATCCGGCTTCCAACTCCGGCTCTTCCACCGGATCGTATTGATCCGAATCCGGGTAGTCCAATCGAACCTGTTTCCCTTTGAACAGGAATGCAACGCTGACCCCCTTTGGCGACGAGATCCGCTCGAAACTTCGGGAGAGATCCCGGAATAACTCCTCCGGCAGTGCAACTTCAATCCTTCCCTCCTGCGCCTCCAGGACCTTTGAGGTGAAGGTCATCGGGTTATTCCGAAACCTGAAAAACACGGTGAGTTCGGTGAGCCCCGCCGGGAGGATGTCGTCCGGCAGCACGAGCACCAGACGTTCCTCATCAAACCGATCAATGAACGCCTGCAGTCGCTCCTCCGAGAGGTGGATCTCCAGAGGCGCGCGTTTCTCGTGTAGGTTCTTGAGGATGAATTCCTTCTCAATTCGTTTGATTTCGCTTCCCACTCGTGCGTCCGCCTACAAATTTCCGCTCGACCGGACAACTCCGGGATCGAACCGGGAGGTAGTATCTCGGTCGAAAAATTCGACCTGAATGTCGGAAGTATACCATTGGTCTCCGAGCTTTTCCAAGATCACCTCCCCCACGGCGAAGCGTGATTCGCCCATCAGCCGGAAAGGCACCGATGCTTCACCGTCGGACATGGTCACGACCACGCCCAACCGCACCTCTGAAAGCGTCTCGGCCGCCCAGATCAGATCCTCGAACACTGCACGCCCGCCGGGACCAATCCGATAGCTCAGGGCGTCGGTCGGGAGGTCGCCCGCAAGAAGCGAAGAGAAGAGATGCTCGCTCGCCGAGAGGACCGCGCGATCACGCGCCGAACCTGTCATGGCCGCGCCAAACGGCCCCAGGATCGTGTCTCGCGGATGGAACGGGACAGCCGTGAACCGCGGCGCCTCAAATGCCGTGTCCCGCGGATCCGCCGGAGCCACAACCGGCTGCTCTGCTCTCGCCCGCCCCTGATCGGTCAGTCGCATGGGCACTGCAGCATCTGTTCCCTCCCGGACGGGAGGACGTTCCGGCGACGCTTGCCTCTCGGGCGCCACGGTGACCGGCTCCCCGTCGCTCACGGCTCCATCTTCCGCCGTTTTTGACCGTGAACAGGAGGCGAAGACAAAGAGGGTTGGCAACAAAATGACAGTCAAGACGATCTGTTTGTACGACATGGGTGGACTCGTGATCGACGGTTACTATAGATTGGCGACAGATGGATGTAAAGGATCGAGTTCTCTGGCATCTGGACCGTGATTTCACACGGCCGATTCGTGACCCGTTGTGGAACAATATCTACGTCTCCGACGGCATGCTCGCGCTGATCAACGCCCCTGAATTCCAGCAACTCAGTCGGATCAAACAGCTCGGCCCGTCATACCTGGTCTACCCCGGCGCAACCCATACGCGGCTGGCGCACAGTCTCGGGGTCTTTCACATAGCCTACCGGATGATCCGTGGGCTGCTGGCCTTTGACGCCTGCCCCGTTCTGGACGAGACGGCGGTCAGATCCTACCTCTGCGCCGCTCTCCTGCATGACCTGGGCCATTTCCCTTTCACCCACAGCCTCAAGGAACTCCCGCTTACCGAGCATGAGCACCTCGCCACCCGCATCATCACGGGCAAGCCACTCGCGTCGGTAATCCGGGACAGAGTGGGAGCCGATCCTGAACTCGTGGCAGCAATCATCGATGAGTCAATTCCCGACGGAGGGCAGGTGGAGATCCGGTTTTTTCGGCGCCTGCTCTCCGGTTCACTCGATCCGGACAAGCTCGATTATCTGAACCGGGACGCATACTTCTGCGGCGTTCCGTACGGAACACAGGATCTGGATTTTGCCCTGAGTCGACTCATCCCCATTGGTGAGGACGGTATCGCCCTTGCTCCGACCGGGATCTCGGCCGTAGAGAACATCCTCTTCTCCAAGTACCTGATGTACCGAGCGGTCTACTGGCATCGAACGGTTCGAGTAGCCACTGCCATGATCAAGAAGGGGCTCTACCAGGCGTTAACTCGGGGTCTCCTCACGCCGGAGGAACTCTACGGACACGACGACGAGAGCTTCTATGGGGAATTCAGATCGAGGCCGGAAGCAGAGTTTGCCCTCATCGCCGGTGTTCAGGACCGCAAGCTCTATTCGCCGGTGGTGGATGCGCCCTTTGACGAATCCAATCCCGCCCACAGCCGGCTCCTGGATCTCGAGTACCGAACGGCGGTGGAACAACGGATCGCCAAGAACCTCTCTGGAAACTCCAAGTCGATTGACCCGTTGGGCGTGGTGCTGGATGTCCCGGAGAAGATCAGTTTTGAAGTACGATTCCCGGTCGCTTTTGACGATGGACTCGTCGACTATCCGGACGCCGGAACCGTCTTCACTCCCGCGGTGGTGGCGGATTTCACGCGAGCGCTCCGCCGGATCAGACTCATGCTTGAGCCGGGCGTCGCTTCCTCCGTGTCCGACCCCGAACTGACCCTTCGAGAGACGCTTGCCGATGGCGTGCCTTGATCGCTCTCTCTCTGCATAGATTTGATTCTGACCCGGTCTTGCAGTAAGATCACTGCGAGCGATGATCAAATGAAGTACTCCAAACTGATGAAGGAACGGGTCCGACGCGTTGGCGTGTTGCTGCGCGAATTGGGCTACGAAATACTCGACGGAGAATTGCTCGAGGACACCTATTCGGCCGGGTTTGAGGGCACTGACGGCTTCCAGGGTGGTATCTACATCGACCGTGAGAGCAAGTTCCTCGAACTCGCCTACACGTTCAGTTTTTCCACAAATCTCTCTGACTTCGTCCAGAACAAGTTGGAAGAGATGTGTCAAATCTGCTACGAGTACGGATGCCACACCAATCTGCAGACTTCACCGGCCGACATATCGTTCTCTCTATTCTCCAAGATCTACTACGCGGGTCTCAACTACTACGCCCTGAAGGAAACGGTACGAGATTTCCGAGAGGCAACCGAGTCGCTCACCGAGCTGCTCGAGCTTCGGAATGAACTTGGCAAGGAAGCACGCGACGGACCGACCTGACGGCCCGCAAGCAGCCGGCCCTCATCGCTATAGCAACTGCCACTCGATTGGCCGCCGTGGAGAATGCCCTCCGGGCATTCTCGTGCTGGCCCACACGCGACTGGCCTTCATCGCTATAGCCGCTACTGCTCGATTGGCCAGCCTAAAATTGTTCGCTCACAATCTGAACATCCTGGATGCGCCCGAGGCACTCCTCTTCGGTGAAGTGGAGTACTTTCTGCATGATTGCCTCGCCGTGCGACTTGGAGTTGGACACCACCGCCGCTCCCAGTTGCGTGAACGAAAGACTGTGCTGCAGATCCACCTCGGCAACCGAGATTCTATACCGCCGAATAAGCTTGTCTTTGAGCGATTTGACAGCCCGCCGCTTGTCCTTGATCGATGTGATGTCGTGCAACTCAATGAGGAGTTGAATCATGGAGACGATCATGTAATAACGGCCTCTACCGGCTATTCGTTCAGAATGTCCTTGATATCGTCAAGCTTCAGGTCCAGTACTTCAGGCTCATCGGCTGCGCTCGTGCGATCCTTCAGCGGGAGATACACCTCGTTGAAAAGCTGCCCGAGCCGGTAGACCTCATCTTCCTCGTACAGCGGCGGAATCTTGATCTCCAGATTGTATCCCTTCTCGCTCATACCGCGTCTCATGATGTGAAGCGGGTCGGACACCGTGAGCGCGAAGTGCGGACTATAGTAGAACATGAAGGCGAACACGATGAAGAGGATCATGGCGAAGTAAAGCAGATTCGAGCGTGATTGCTCCTGATTCAGCAGGGTCAGATCAAAGAAGACCCTCAGGTCTCCGCGCTCGCCGTAACCGTAGTCAGTCGAACCAAAATCTGAATCGTAGAGGTCATTGCCGTACCTGCTGTACAGCGTGTGACCATCTCGTTGAACGAGCAGCAAGGAGGGCTCAATATCTGCGAGCTCCGTCAACGCCACTTTCCCGGCGTCTCCTTCAGGCTGAAGATCATCAATTCTGGTGAGCACCCGAACCGTCTGCTCCCGGTACGCCGTTTCGAGACTCGGGGCGCCAACGAGGCTGAACAGTACCGTCATCGCCAGGATTCCGACAACGACAACGGTAACCGCCACGGTGGATATCTTTGCGACATGTCGCTGAGCCATTGCAGATTCGGTGTGACGGATGCGGGAGAAGATCTTCAGTACACGCAGCAGACGCAGGATGCGTGCAATTCTAATGGCCTTCACAACCTTGAGAACATTGAGAATGGCGCCGAACCCGACAATCGTGGCGGTGCCGCTCCAGTAGGCCAGGACCGCGGGGCCGGAACTCAGCAGCAGCAGCGGGATGGACGCCAACAGGTCAATCCAACCGCGCTCGTACCAGAAGTAGGTCCCGGTCCTTCTTTTCACAAAACTGAAATAGAGCCGCGTGAGGAACTCGACCGAGAAGAATATGTCAAAAGCAAAGCCGGTGAACAGCAATACCCGACGCACAGACCACGACCAGCCGGCAAGGACGGCGAAGTCCTCCAGGAAGGTTTGGACCAGGACGAAGATGATTGCCACAATGACCACGTTCTCAAGCGCTGCCCGTGTTCGGTTCATACCTACCATCCATTCTCCGCGGCAATAGAAAAGAACTCGTCCAGCATCTTAATATCAAAACCGTAAAATTTGTAGTTCCTCCGCGCGATGCTGAGCCAACTCTTGTCCGGACTGTCTGCACCCCGGTCAACTCGTACCGACGGCTGGAAATTCCGGCACCGGGCCGAGAAGATTGCCGCAATTCTGGCCGTCGCCTCAATGAACCGGTTTTCAATAAACGATATGTTTGCACTCACGGCGCTCTTGAGAACCGGATCAGGGACAAGATTGAGGTGTTTCTTGGTTGCGAGAAACACCTTCTCTCCAAACTTGGTTTCCACTATGCCTGATGTCTGCTCGGCCTGCCCGGCGACGCCGCCTGTCGCTACAAGGTAGACAACCGGCTTGAGCAGAAGCGTGGTCTCAATCATTGCCTTGACCTGCTCCTTGCTCATCCGCAGACGCTGGACCTTGGTGATCTCAAAGTGGATGTAGCTCTTTCGCGTCCACACCGCATCCAGGTATCTGTCCACGAACTTGAACACAAGCGCGGTGTGGGCGCCCGTGAATTCTCGCCGCGCCTCGGGCTTGGCCAGAAGCGTTTTCACCAGCGAAACGGCCTGCTGCTGGACCTTGTCGCTCCCTACCGATTGCTGGCGCAGAAAGTTGACGTAGGCAAAATCGATCTGGCCTCCGCCTATCTCATCGAGACTGCTGAACAGCTCAGTGTTCACATAGTCCATGAGGGCACCCAAAAGGAGTGCTACAATCTGATTCCAGGAAGCTCCCGGGAAAAATGCAGGAGTTGCCAGCGTGGGGGCCAACTGCGTTGCATTGGCATGGAGGAACTGGATGATCTGTTCCTCTCTCTGGAGCGGTGTGAGGGACTTCAATGCCGGGTTTGCGAGGAGCCGTGTGACGAATGCCGTTGCTTTCTGGTGTTCAGCGCTCATTCTTTCTTAGTCTCGGTGTTGTCTCTCATTTACATAAATCGTGCTTCCCACATAGTATACCGGACGTGTTCGGTCGTATAGCCCTGTCAATTCTGTTGGTAACTCTGGCCGTTGGCGCGTCCGCCCAGCCGACGCCGAACCCATCCCTGCCCGAAGCTCCGGAGTCCCTGCTGGAGCTGGAAATTGGCGATGCGGAAGTTGACCTCTTTCTGTCCGGCGGCTGGACAACCGGCATAGCCGGCGGGCTCGGCCTCTCCGCCTATCGTAATGCCGACGGATCAATTGGGACCGATCCCTCCCCGTTTCCTGGTCTGGAAACCGTTCCCTTCTTCAACCGCGTTGATCTCACCATCTCGCTCTGGCTCCTGAATCGGTACTTCTTTGAAACCACCGTTTCCGACGAGTTTCAACTCTCCAGCCTGCTCTTCGGATATTCCGGGTTTCCGGGCGAGTTCGTGCAGTCTGTCCTCATCGGAAACACGGCTATTGAGATGAGCGCCTACCCATACCTGGGCTTCGGTGACTCAACCGGGGCCATGGGACGCGAAGCGCCGGGAATCACGACTCTGTTTGAGACCGAGCGAAGTTCACACGAGTTGATGGTGCGCCTGGAACCGTCGGAGGAGACGGTGCTCCGTTATGCCGACGGCCGGATCATCTCTGAGTCGACGGTGGATTCGGCGGATTACATCAGGGATCGATTCTTCGTTCTGCCGGACGGCGGGTTGGAAACGCTGACCGTATATGCCGAATCCGCGGACGGCGACTTTCTCGGCACCGACGAACGGAACTATCGCGAAGTAGATCTCGCGGCCGAGACCGCATTCTCACTCGCAGAAGGCACCCTTTCATTCGCGGCCGCTCCCGCCGGTCGCATCGTGGTCTACTACGAGTCCTCGGACCTGGAAGTGGGCAACGGGGCACTCGGCGCCGACTCGTTCTTCCTCCTCACAAACGGCCACCCGGATCCCACACGGCCGGCCGACTTCTCCTTTGCAGACCCGGCCCAGCTCCTCTCGGTCTGGGACATTGATGTTGATTGGGGCACGCTCCCTGAAGCCGACAAGACTCGGCTGGAGAAGGGCTACTTCCGCGTCTCGGTGGACCGTCACGACGGGCTCCTGCTCTACGAGCCGGGGAGATACTCCCCGTTTGAGATTGCCGGCCTGTATGATCCACCGACCACAATCACTGACGGCACTGCGATCGGGTTTGCCACGCCGGGTGGCACCGTGCTGGATTTGCCGCTTCTCACCGCCGGAAGCATCGACGGGACGCTGGTATCGGTATCAACCCCGAGCGCGCCGGCACGAAGCTACGACCGGCGCTATCCGTTCGCCGCGTCCCTGCCTGACGACGCCGCACCGGAGATGTTCGACCCCACGCCGGAGATATACGGCCCGGCGCCGGTGGCCGCAGCATCGCGAGCACTCCTCACCTTCCGCAGTACAGTCGAAGCCGGGGCAATCGTTCTGGACGCTGACTACGTTCCGGGCTCGGTTCGGGTCGTGCGAAACGGCACCCCAACCACGGAGTTCCAGGTCTCCGACGGCGGAGAACTCACCTTTGTCCAGCCGCTCTCCGCAGCCGACACGGTGACAGTCAGATACCGGACCGCCGCTGCGGGCGGGCGCGGCGATCTGCTTCTTGGGATTGGAAATCGGTTTGACCTGTATCCAGGACTGGAAGCAGATGTCGCGCTGGGCATGCGATGGAAACCGATTGCGAGTCGCTATTCAACTAGCCCCGGCCAGTACCCCGGCTACATCGCGCTGTCCGCGTCGGCCGACTACGCGAGCGATGCCGACCCGCAGCCCGAAGCGAGCGCCGGGATATTCACCGCGCGGGCCTCCGCAGGCGTGAGCTACTCCGTGCCGGAC
>JAHOYX010000070.1 GCA_019038705.1 Spirochaetales bacterium | reverse complement strand
CTCGTATGAAGTGAACAGGACGAGCGCATGACCTTCGGTCAGTTCCAGAAGGTCTCCGACAAAGCGCGATAGAAATTCCTGATAGCCGGCGGCTGACGGCTCGGGAGCGTCGGTGGGAACGGCGAGGAGGGCATGCTCGGAATAGGGAAACGGGGACGGGAGATTCACCAACTCGTACTCTCTGGCGGTGTCCAGAAGCCCGATGCGCGACGCCCAGAAGTCAAACGTTTCTGCCACAGTGAGGGTTGCGGAGGTGAACACGACGGTGTCAAAGGCGTCGAAAACGGCCTCCCGCATGATCTCGCGGATATCAAGCGGGGTCGAGACGAATCTGGCGTATCTCGTTTTGTTCACACTCCGCTTGAACTCGATCCAGAACACGCGATCCGGTTGCTCCTGGAACTCCAGAAAGCTGCGACACAATCCCGCGAGCCGGTCAATCCTCCTCGTCACAACCCGGAGATCGTGGTACGGACCACCCTCCTCGTCACTGTCGTTCAATTCCATGAGATCGGCGAGGGCCGAGGACAACTGGACGATGCGCTTGTGAAGCTCGCTGATCGGTTCGAGGAGCGCCGAGCGGCGGCCGGCCTCCATCCCCGGCGTGAGCCGAAGTGTGAGGTCATCAGACAGAGCGACGGCGGCGGCGTTAAGATCCCGGGCGCCGGACTCGGTCAGCTCCACAGCCTTGACCGCCCTGTTCACCGCAGCATCATCAGCTCCGCGCATGCGCACCAGCGGCAGGAGCCCTGCCCGTCTTCCGCGCCGCTCACGCTGTAGTCGTCGTGTGTGTTTCCGAACGGAGAACAGCGAGAAACTGTCGGAGAACAGGCTGGTCGCACTGTTCTCAATGCTGTGCGCCTCGTCAAATATGAGGCGCTGGAACGGCGGCAGAATGGCCCGCGCGTCGAACCCGATACCTCGAATGCGAAGAGACAGATCGATGAACAGCAGATGATGATTCGCGACGAGGACCCGTGCACTCGCGGCCTCTCGACGTGCGTTGAGAAAGAAGCAGTCGTCTCTCAGGCGGCACCTGAGTTCCGTGCATGAATCGGCATCGGAGTTGACCCGCGACCAGAGCTCTTCCGACGGGTAGAACGGCACGTCGCTCCGACTGCCCGGCGCGGCACTCCGCGACCACTCTTTCAGGGCGACCAGTTCCCGGTCCGGTTCTTCAAACAACGTCGCCTCATCGAGCGCTTCGCCCAGCCGCTTGCGGCACAGGTAGTTGCCTCGGCCCTTGACCAGCATCGCAGGGACGTCCAATCCCAGCATCTTCTTGACGGCTGGAATGTCCTTCTCGATGAGCTGTTGCTGGAGATTGATTGTCGCTGTTGAGATGACCACCCGCTCGTCGTTTGCCGCAGCCCATGCAAGCGCCGGTATGAGATAGGCGAAGCTCTTGCCGACGCCCGTGCCGGCCTCGACCGCAAGGAGAGACGATTGATTGAATGCGCCGGCAACATGCCGGAGCATCTCCATCTGCGCGACACGCGGCTCGAAATCGGAGAAGACCTCGGACAGCCCGCCTCCTTCGTCAATGACACCCGAAAGCCGTTCAACGTCGAGTGGCTCGAGCTGCTTTGGCTCCAGCGGCTCGCACACGACGACAAGCTCGGTTACATCGTTGTTCACAATGTACGATCCGACCCCGGCATCCCCAAGCGCAGCCGCGCTGTGCACATCTGCTCGTGACGGCCTGAGCACTCCGGTCGGATGATTGTGAACGATAACCCGACCGCGCTGGAGAAGCTCCACGGGGGCCGGCGCCGCGTCCGCGGTACCTCGTGCCACTACTTCAACATCCGTGATGATGAGATCGTCGTCGATCCGACACCTGAACACGACCTCATCTCCGGCGGCATCTGCGATTGAAAGCCGCATCTTCGCAATGGCGTCGGGGGAGATCCGGTCTTGCGCGAGCATGGAGTTCAGACGATGAGCCGATCGAGAAGGCCGGAAACCAGGGCCGTCATGCGGCCCTGAATGGAACGCCCGACCTCAACCACCTCACTGTGGTCCAGAGTCTTTCCGGACATTCCCGCAGCCAGATTCGTTACCGTAGAGATACCGAGCACCTCCACACCGTACGATCGAGCAACAATCACCTCCGGCACAGTGGACATTCCAACGAGATCTCCACCGATGGCACCCAGCATCCGTATCTCGGCCGGGGTCTCGTAAGTCGGCCCGGTGAGCGCCACGTAGACGCCCTCCTTCAACTCCGCGTCAAGGCCAAGCGCTGTCGCCCGGAGTGCCGCTGAATAGGCCTCGGTCATGTCCGGAAACCGCGCAACACTTCCGGGATCTTTCGGACCGATGAGCGGGTTGGTGCCCATGAGATTGATGTGGTCCCGGATGAGCACAAGGTCACCGGCTCGGAAATCGGGGTTGATCCCTCCGGCCGCGTTGGTGACGATCAGAGTCTTGATGCCGAGCGCACAGAGCGTAGCAGCAGGAAGGACCACATCGTCAATCGGCTTGCCTTCGTAGAAGTGGGATCTCCCTGCCATCACCGCGACATCGGGGGTCACGTACAATGTTCCTCGATGGCCGGCCACGGATGTGGCCCCAAAGCCATCTATCTCGCCGTATGGAATCGCAAGGCGTCGTGTCTCAGCAGGAAGCAAATGATCAACCAGATCCGACAAACCAGAACCCAGGATCAACCCGACCTTCGGACTATCTGCGCCATGACTGCGGGCAGAAGCCGCCGCCGCCCGTACCCGCTCCTGGAAATCGCGCTGCATGTGTGTCTCCTCGAATCAGCATGGTAGTTGGATTCATAGATGGCGGCAAGCCGAATCGTTGACAGCACCTGCGGCCGTGGGTACTGTACCGAAAGCCTTGCGAGGAAGACGATGAAGAAGATCAATGTTGCAGTTCTCGGCGCCACCGGCACCGTTGGCCAGAAGTTTATTCGCCTGCTGGAGAACCACCCGCTTTTCTCGGTATCCGAGCTGGTGGCCTCCGAGAGATCAGCGGGGAAGAGTTACGCCGAGGCGGCCGCGTGGAAGCAGGAGACACCGATCCCGGCTGAGATTGCTCAGATGACGGTGAAGCCGCTATCGGCCGGGCTCGCCAGCCCGCTTCTCTTCAGCGGTCTGGATTCGTCGATCGCCGGCGAAGCGGAGACCGACTATGCCGCGGCCGGACACACGGTAATTTCGAACTCATCGAACCACCGGATGGATTCCGATGTTCCGATCATCATTCCGGAGATCAACCCGGACCACTTTGAGTTGGTGAAGCATCAGCAGGGCCCCGGCGCCATCGTGACCAACTCCAACTGCTCAACGATGTTCCTCGCCATGGTGCTCGCCCCCCTGGACCGATGCTTCGGCGTTGAGGCCGTGCAGGTAACAACGATGCAGGCGATCTCCGGGGCCGGGTACCCGGGTGTCGCGAGCATGGACATAGTGGGCAACGTCATTCCGTACATCCGGGACGAGGAAGAGAAGATGGAGGAGGAGGTTGCGAAGATCCTGGGCAAGCTGAATGATGACCATGTCGATGTTCATCCGATGACGCTCAGCGCACAGTGCAATCGGGTGCCGGTTGTTGACGGCCACATGGAGGCCGTGTCGGTCAAGCTTGCAGAGAGTGCGACCGCCCACGAGATCAGAGCCGCCCTGGTGGCATTCGAGGGGTTGCCGCAGGAGCGGGATCTGCCGACGGCGCCAAGACGACCGATCGTCCTGATGGAGGAGCCGGACAGACCACAGCCGGCGAGAGACGTGTGGGTGGAGAACGGCATGTCGGCCGTTGTCGGCAGGATTCGACCGTGCAATGTCCTGGACTTCAAGATGATGATACTGGGTCATAATACGGTCCGGGGAGCCGCCGGCGCCGCAATCCTCAACGCGGAAGCCTACCATGCGCTCGGCTATCTGTCGTAGGACGTGGGGGACCGAGGCCGAACGATGAAGGTACTGAAGTTTGGGGGATCCAGCGTCAGAGATCCTCAGATGATTCTCCGCGTGATTGATATTGCCCGGGCATGCCTGGGCGAAGCTCCAATTCTCGTGTCCTCGGCAATGGGCAAGACCACCGACATGCTCGAGGCCGCCGCAGCATCCGCGGAGGCCGGCGAGCGCAGCCGGGCTGAGCAACTCATCGACCGGATAGAGTCAGATCATGTCCACGCGGCGAAGGCGCTGTCCACCGGTTCTGAACGTGAGCCTCTGATGACGGCCGTGGCCACCTTGTCTGCCGAGCTTCGCAGTCTGATCCACGGCATTACGCTCATCCGGGAGTGCAGCCCGCGAAGCATGGATGCCGTCCTGTCATTCGGTGAGCGGCTCTCCACGACTATTATTGCCGCGGCTGCACGGGAGCGCGGGCTGAACGCAACCCTCGTAGATGCACGCACGCTGATACGCACAGATGCGTCGTTTACCGCCGCCTCACCGGATCTGGAGGCAACCACTGCGCTTGTCTCGGATCGGCTTGATCCGCAGCCCGGGTCGCTCATCGTGACCCAGGGCTTCATTGCCTCAACTACCGAAGGAGTGACAACCACTCTCGGACGCGGTGGGTCTGATTTCACCGCGACAATCCTGGGCGCTGCGCTTGGGGCAGACGTGGTGGAGATATGGACCGACGTGGACGGCATTATGACGGCCGACCCGAGGGTCATTGACGGTGCAAGGACCATCCCTGCCATTTCATATGACGAAGCTGCTGAGCTGGCCTATTTCGGCGCCAAGGTTGTGCACCCCTACACGATTCTGCCGGCGGTGCAACGAGAGATCCCGGTCTGGGTGAAGAACACATCCAGCCCGGAGAGTCCCGGCACACGGATCACCGGACAGGCCGACGGCACGGGCATTCGGGCCGTAGCGTCAAAGAGCGGCATCACCCTCGTCACGGTCCGGTCATCGCGCATGCTGAACGCGTATGGATTCCTTCGTGCCCTGTTCGCCGTCTTTGATCGCCACAAGGTGTCGGTTGATCTCGTCGCGACTTCCGAAGTGTCGGTTTCAATGACCGTGGACGGGGACACAGGCCTCGGTCTGCTGGAACACGATCTGCAGGAATTGGGGCAGGTTGAAATTGAGCGCGGGAAGAGCATCGTTTGTCTGGTGGGTCGAGATCTGTTTGAGCGCTCCGGTTTCGTCGCGGAAGTATTTGCCGCAGTGGACCCCGCTCACGTCCGGCTCATCTCCCTTGGAGCCTCGGAAATCAATCTATCGCTCGTAGTGGATGAAGGAGAGACCGAGGGCGTTCTCCGGCGACTTCACGAGAAGCTGCTGGCTCCGTGAGGTCAACCATGGGGAATGACGCTTTTCATCTCCGTCCACTTCCTCTATAATGTCAAGGAGAGGGAAGTAGTGGACATCTTTGATCGTCTCGGCAACCTGATTCGGACAATCCTTGATGACGATCTCAGTGGAGACAATGCCGGTCCCGCAATCCGCGCCGGCACGTCCCACCACAATGATCCGGACATGCGTGAGGCCTGGGACGAGCTCGAGAACTACATGAGCGAGGACCAGCCGTCGGGTAAACGTGCGTCTGGTCCCTCATTCGGGTCTGAATCGGCGGGTCTCCCGGAGGCACTCCGAAAAGACTTTGGAAATCTTGAGGTTCCGTTTGGTGCCCCACCTGGTGATGTCCGTCAGTCTTACAAGAGATTGATGACTGCGTTTCACCCCGACCGGCACTCGACGGATCCGGATCGATTCAGGACGGCGACGGAAGTGACAAAAAAACTGAATCAGAGCTATGAGCGGATACAATCTCACTACGAGGCCACGGGGTAACAATCCCGTAGACCTGTCGACTGGAGCGGCATGACACTCACCCTACGAATACTGCTCACCATGATAGCCGGCTTCACTGTCACCGGTGGATTGACACCACTCATCATCCACCTTGCCCATCGAAACCACTGGTACGACGAACTGAATCACCGGAAGATTCACACTGAAGATATCCCGCGCCTCGGCGGCTTCGGCATTTACATGGGCATGATCGTTTCGGCGGTTGTGGCATTCATCGTGAGTTCCGGACAGCTGGGAATGCCGACAGGGCTCTCCGCGAGCGTGACCGGGGCGGCCGGCTTCTGGACAGTGCTGGTCTACTTCAGTCCCGTGATCGGCGGGATGACTATCATCCACTTTGTCGGCCTTATTGATGATTTCCGCAACCTCCGGGCAATACTCAAGCTGGTGATCCAGATTGCCGCGGCGATTGTAGTAACCCTGGGCCCATTCCGACTGGAGCGGATAACGGTGCCTTTCATCTGGTACAACGTAGAACTTGGCCTGCTGAGCTACCCGGTGACGGTCGTGTGGATCGTTGCGGTATCAAACGCCGTAAATTTCATTGACGGGATAGACGGCCTGGCCGGCGGTTCGTCTGCCATTGCTGTCCTCTTCTTCTCGATTATCGCGCTTCTGGTCGGTCAGGGCGTCACGGCACTCCTGGCGATTGGGATCTTCGGGAGCCTCGTGGCGTTCCTGATGTTCAACGGACCTCCGGCTCGGATCTTCATGGGGGACTCGGGCAGTTATGTCCTGGGCTTCACCCTCAGTGTCTTTCCGCTCATTCTGGCCGATGGAACAGGAAACAGCCTGGACATGGTTCCGGCGATCACTCTGCTTGCCATTCCCCTCCTGGACATGGCCTCGTCTGTGCTCCGACGCATGCGACGGGGCAAGCATCCTTTCAGTGCAGATCGCGAGCACGTCCACCACCGGCTGATGGACCGTGGGCTTGGAACATGGAAGATCCTTGCGGCGATCTACGGCGCCTGCATTCTGCTTGGTGTGGCTGCGGTCGCATGGTATCTGCTCCCGAAGAACCTGGACATGGCAATCACCCTCGCCGTCTGGTGCGCACTCATCATCCTGTTAGTACATTTTTCACGAGTTGGCCGGCGGAGTACCGGGTAGCAACTCGCACGCGCGTGCAGCCCGAGGCCGGCTGCTATCTGTCCTCCAGTTGATACTCGGTTATCTTCCGATGCAGGGTCTTGCGACCGATTCCAAGGGACTCGGCGGTTCGACTCTTATTGCCATTCTGAGCGGTAAGATTCGCCCGAATGATCTCCTTCTCCGCTTCCGCCATCGTCGCTCCCAGCTGGATGCGCACGTGGTTGCTCTCCGAATCCGTGACAACTGAGGGCGGAAGATCGTCGCTTGTGATGACATTACCCTTGCTCATCACGACGGCGCTTTCCAGGCAATTGCGGAGCTCCCGAACGTTCCCGGGCCAGCTGTAGTTGTAGAGCAACGACCGGGCCCTCGGGTCGATTCCGTCCACCTGCTTCTCATTCTCCTGGGCGAATTCCTTGACGAACGCTGCCGCGAGAAGCGGTATGTCCTCTTTGCGCTCACGGAGCGGAGGGATGTGAACATTCACGACGTTGAGTCGATAGTAGAGGTCCTCTCGGAAGGTCCCCTTCTCTATCTCCTCCTTGAGGTCCCTGTTGGTAGCCGAGATGATCCGAACATCAACCTCCATGGTCTCCTCTCCACCTACCCGCTCGAAAGTCTTCTCCTGCAGGACGCGCAGGATCTTTATTTGCACACTTGGATTGATCTCCCCAATCTCGTCCAGGAAGATGGATCCCGTGTGGGCAAGTTCAAAGCGCCCCCGCTTCCGCGCCACTGCACCGGTGAACGCGCCTCTCTCGTGCCCGAACAACTCGCTCTCGAGAAGACTCTCGGAGAGCGCCGCGCAATGGACCTTGATGAACGGCTTCTGCTTTCTATTGGAGAGGTTGTGGATTGCGTCTGCTATGAGTTCCTTTCCGACGCCGCTGTCCCCCGAAACCAGTACCGACGCGCGCGTCGGCGCCACCTGGCGTACCACCTCAAAGACCCCTTTCATCTCTGCACTCTTTGCAACAATGTTGGCAAACTGCCGGCGTTGATCCAACTCCTCCTGGAGTGCCCGATGCTGCAGTGCAAGCTCCCGGGTTGAGAGCGCCCGTTTGACCAACAAACTCAATCGATCCAGATTGACCGGCTTGGTGAGAAAGTCGTACGCGCCGTCGCGCATTGCCTGCACAGCACTCTCTATGGTGCCGTGACCGGTGAGAATAATCACCGGGAGGGTTGGATACGTCTGAACGATTCGCTTCAAGAGTTCCTCACCCGATATTCGAGGCATCTTGAGATCGGCGATGATCAGATCGATTTCATCCGACTCGACGATTTCCAGGGCACGTTGCCCGTCCTCTGCGAGGATCACGTTGTGGCCGTCCATCTCAATGGCCTTCCCGAGGCCGGCTCGAATGTTCTTCTCATCGTCAACGATCAGAACGTTAAACTTCATCGCTTCCTCCCTCGTAGTTCAGGAGGTGCTGCTCGCGCTGGGGCACTGGAAAGCTGATCGAGAACGACGACCCCTTTCCCTCCTGGCTCACCACCGAGATGTCGCCCATGTGCTCCTTGACCACCTTGTACACCATGGTCAAACCGATCCCCGAGCCGAAATCCTTGGTCGTGAAGTACGGCTCAAAGATCTTGTTGAGGACCTCCTCACTCATCCCCAGGCCCGTGTCCTTGATCTTGAGGATCACGACGTCACCCTGGTGGCGGGATGAGACGGTGAAGACCCCACCATCAGGCATGGCGGAGATGGCATTTTTCACGATGTTCAGCAGAGCCTGTTTAAGGTACTTCTCGTCTATTTCAAGGTTTGGAAGGTCCTGGGCGAAGTTCTCCTGGATCTCAATGTTCGCCTCATTCAGCTCAAACCGAACAAACTCAAGCAGATCGTGCACGATGGCATTCAGATCGCGATCCTCAAGTGTGGTGTCCATTGGTCGCACCGCGAAAAGGAAGTCAACAACAGTCCGATTCAGACGTTCCACCTCTTCGTTGACCACGTCGACGTATCCCTCAATCTGTTCAACTTCTTCGGCCTCAATCCGCGAGAGCGCTTTCTGGATCAGCTGCACGTGTATGCCGATGGAGCCGAGTGGGTTCTTGATCTCGTGCGCCACACCCGCAGCAAGTGTCGTGAGGCTCGCGAGGCTTTCGGCTCGGCGGAGTCGAGCCTCGCGGCCCCGTCTCTCGGAGACATCTTCCACGTGGATAATCGTCCCGTGGATCTGCCCGTCACGAACCAGGGGCGTTATCGAGAATGCCAACAGCTGGGTCATGCCGCTCCGGTCCATTGCGAATTCTCGATCCCGGACTGATTCCTGAGTCTCCAGGGTCTGCTCAACGAAGCCGGATATTTCATCGTCGGTGATCGATTCCCAGATGGGGTGATCGTACCCGTCTGAGCCCGCGAAAGGCACAAGCCTCTCTGCCGCTTTGTTGAACATGATCAGGTTGTTCTCGACATCAGCCACCATGATCCCGTCGCTCAGCGAGTCCAGGACACCGTTGAGGCGTTCGTGCTCGTAGGCGAGGTCATACATCAACGCGTGGATCTGATCGGAATCCAGCTTGTTCAGCTTGGCAAGTGCCCGCTCAATGAATCTTCTCATGGTTCTCTGTCATGTCTCCCGCATCCCGTAGAAAAGCCCTTCCAGGGCCATGGTAGCCGAGGTGTTGTAGCTCTCAAATCGGGTGAGTGCGTTCCCGAGAAGAGCCCTCCAGCGTGCCAGGATCCTGACTGGAACGCCCACGTCCTCGGTCTCATTTGCCCGGAGCAGAGTCTCCATGAGAAGCGATACTTCCTCCACGAAGTAACGGAATCCCTCGGCGCCGCCCAGGTTGCCGATAGTCTGGTTTATCTCATCCAACAGCCCCAATTCTATGGTTGATCCGGCGACGACGTTCTCAAGGTATCGCTCAGCAAGGGCTCGAAGGCCCTGCCCGTCCTTGCTGACAAAGTAGTCCCGTATGCTCGGGTTACTGCCCGGGCTATCCCGAAAGATCCGGGAGATCACCGCTCCGCTCTGTTCGGGGCCGCGGGTCAGAAAGCCGTAGGATCGGGACCGGGAACGTATGGTCGCGATCACCGCCCCGAGGCGCTGGGTTGTCAACACGAAATGGACGTTTGGCGGCGGCTCCTCAAGCGTCTTGAGCAGAGCGTTGCGAGCCGAGTCCTGAAGTCGATCTACGTTCTCGATAATCGCGATCTTCGCGCGGCCGGAAGGAGAGAGGCGTGCCCATGCCGACAGACGGCGCACCGTGTTAACCGGCACGGCGTCCAGCGCCACGGCTGATCCAATCTTCTCGCAGGTTTGAACGACACCGTCTATACCGTCAACGGTCTGGTCCCCCGATGGGAGGTGCGAACCGGGCAGGAAAGGGTCCAGCCTCTCATCCAGTTCGGAGAGCAGCGGTTCCACCTTCCTCAGGCGTTTCTCCTCCCCTTCCCACAGCACTGGATCAAACCGTCGCGCGAGCTTTCGTATGGTCCGTTCAAAGAGATATCTCAGCGGCTCACGCTGATCCCGTTTGAGCGCGTCGGCCGCGATGGCTATCTCCCGGTTGAAATATCGACCCCCAAGCATCAACGTATCCAGGTGGAGCAAGTGCCGCTGCTGCTCGCACGATCGACATTTGCAGTTCCATGGCACGGTCCGATCCTCACCGGTACAGGTGAGCGCACGCGCCAGTTCAAGCGCCGTAGACGACTTGCCGGTGTAGTCCGGACCATGAAACATCAGTGTGGCCGGCAGAATCCGTGCTGCAATCTCCGTGCTCAGACGGGAGACCACCGGTTCCTGTCCGATGATGTTTTCAAACACTGAGCCGTCCGGTGCGGAAGAACTCCGCGGCAAACGGAAGAAATGGCACGAGAACCCGCGCAAACAGCGAGCCTCCGATGAGAGTCTCCGGCTCAAAGAAGGGCTGGATCTGAATCAGGAGAAGGAAGACGAATACAACCACTATCCCTTCAACAATGCCGAGAAAAAGGCCCAGCGCGTGGTCAAGCTGGTTCAAATGTATGCGTTCGATGAGTCGATTGAGAGCGCCCTCAAAGATCTTCATGACGAGATACACGATGAGAAAAATCCCGAGAAAGGCGATCACCTGACTCCAGACGGACGAACCGACCAGATCGTCTATCAGTCCCGATGCCAGGCCCGAAAAGAGGACCGCTGCAACGATTCCAAGTATCAATGCGGCTGTACCCAGCAATTCTTTCACGAAGCCGCGGATGGCGGCTCGAAGGGCCAGAATGACGACGGCAATTGCGAATACAAAGTCTACTGCGGCGAGCTCCATTGATTCCCCTCGTGTACCCCGGTGTTCAGCTGAGGATTACGGTGAATCCAGCAGCTCCTCTAAGATAGCGACAATTCGATCCGATGAGTCAATATGAATCAACCGGTGGGCATTACGACCCATCTCGGCTCGTAGCCCGGGGTTCAGGCAAAGTTGTTCGAGCGCCGTGGCCACATCCTCGGCCAGAGTCGCGTCAGATCGAAATATGCGCGCTGCGCCTGCCTGCTCAAACACCTGGGCGTTGCGGTCCTGGTCGCCGCGGGATCCGGCGCCCAGCGGGACGAGCAGCATTGGCTTGGCCAGGGCGGCGACCTCCCACAAGGTTCCGGCGCCTGATCGGCACACTACGACGTCCGCACACGTCAGAAGGTGCGGAAGCTCATCCTGGAAGAACGCCCCGCGAAAGTAGTTCTGGTCGGGTGGCGGCAGCTCCAGATCATCGCTTCGGCCCCCTTTCCTCAGCAGGTCGCCCGTCTGATGAATGACCCGCCATCCCGGTTTCAGGGCCCCGAGGAGAGATGCCACCAGTCGATTGATCTGCCGCGCGCCAAGGCTGCCGCCGAGGAACATCACCACAGGACGTCGATCGGCGGGATTGAATCCCGCGACCCCCAGCCCGATTTCTTCCCGCCCTGTCAGAATCTCCCGGCGAATGGGGTTCCCCGTCACCTCAACGCGCGACTGCAGCTTCACGGGAAACTGCCGGACGGTGGCTGGATACGGCACCAGTATGGTCCGGGCGAAGCGCGCATTGATCCTGGTAGCCAGTCCAGGATCAGCGTCGGACTCGTGGGTAACGACCGGGACTCCTCGGAGCCACGCGGCAATTACCGGCGGCACGCTCGCGTAGCCGCCCTTGGAAAACAGGAGCCTGGGGCGCAAGGCGCGGATGATGGACAGGGACCGGAGAATGCCGGCCGCCACTGCGAAGATATCCGCGAAATTACGGAAGGCAATGTATCTGCGCAGTTTCCCCGCGGGAATTCCGACGAAGGGTATCTTGAATCGCCGGACAATCTCTCGTTCAATGCCGCGGGTTGATCCCACCCAGAGAAGACTGACCGGCCGGCGTGAGGCGAGATTCTCAGCCACCGCAATCCCGGGAAACACATGGCCACCGGTTCCACCACCTGCAAAGAGAATGAGCGGAGCCTCTTGTTTTAATGGTGTTGATGCGATACATCAAACTACCATGCGTCGGTTGTTCAAGGCAATTCTGGTTCTCCTGGTAGTGGTTTCGGCTGGAACAACGACATCGCCGGTGTTCTCGCAGGACGGGCCGGCCGATGCACGCTCCAGCCTTGAGGCCACTATTGCAGCGCTTATTCCCGGACTGACCAGACAGGAAGTCGATGTGCTGATCTCTGAGGGCGAGATCACGAACATGTATGA
>JAHOYX010000078.1 GCA_019038705.1 Spirochaetales bacterium | reverse complement strand
AAGTTCCCCTGACCGCGAACCATCGGGTAACGCATGCTGAAGTCCTGCGCCAGCCGCACGAGGGCGTCATAGATGCTCGCGTCGCCGTGCGGGTGATATCGCCCCATGACGTCGCCAACGATGCGGGCACACTTTTTGGGAGGGCCGTCGCTGCGAAGACCCATCTCACTCATCCCGTAGAGGATGCGGCGATGGACCGGTTTCAATCCGTCCCGGACATCAGGGAGAGCCCGGCTGACAATGACGGACATTGCGTAGGTGAGATAGCTCTGCTTGACTTCGTCTTCGATGGCTGTCGGGATCACCCGAGCATCAGACATTCACTGTCTCCTTCAGGGACACGGTCTGCTAGATGTCCAGGTTGCTGACCGCGAGTGCGTTTTCCTCAATGAACTCACGCCGTGGCGCAACCAGTTCACCCATGAGGGTAGTGAACACGTCTTCGGCTTCTACCGCGTCTTCCAGCTGAATCTGCATGATCCGGCGGGCGTCCGGATCCATGGTGGTATTCCATAGCTGCTCAGGATTCATTTCCCCGAGCCCTTTGTACCGCTGAATATTGATCTTCTTCGGATCGCCGTTCATCTCCGCGATGATGCGGGTGCGATCAGCGTCATCGTACGCGTAATGAACATCCTTTCCCAGATTGATCCGGTACAACGGAGGCATGGCAATATAGACGTGCCCGTTCTCCACAAGCTCTCTCATGTACCGATAGAAGAACGTCAGAAGGAGCGTCCGGATGTGTGAACCGTCCACGTCCGCGTCCGCCATCACGATGACGTGGTGATAGCGCAGTTTGGAGAGGTCAAAATCGGTTCCGACGCCGGTGCCGAGAGCGGCAATGATGGGCTGCAGTTTCTCGTTGGCCAGAACCTTGTCCACGCGGGTCTTCTCGACGTTGAGCATCTTCCCCCAGAGAGGAAGTATCGCCTGGAACTTTCGGTCGCGTCCCTGTTTCGCGCTGCCGCCCGCTGAATCACCCTCAACCAGGTAGACTTCGCACTTGCGGGGATCCCGCTCCGAACAATCGGCAAGTTTCCCGGGCAGTCCGGCCGATTCCAGAAAGCTCTTGCGCCGGGTGAGTTCACGTGCCCGGCGGGCCGCGTCCCGGGCCTTGGCTGCCAGCACCGTCTTCTCGAGAATCCGGGAAACTTCCTGTGGGTACTTGTCGAAGTAGGCGGTGAGCGCTTCATTCACGATCGATTCAACAATCCCCTTCACTTCCGAATTCCCAAGCTTTCCCTTGGTCTGCCCTTCAAACTGAGGTTCCGGCACTTTCACGGACAGGACGGCCGTCAAGCCTTCACGAACGTCGTCGCCGGAAAGGTTCTCGTCCAGCTTTTTCACGTGCTTGGATCGCTTGAGAAAGTCGTTGAACGTGCGAGTCAGTGCGCTCTTGAATCCGATGAGATGGGTGCCGCCTTCGCGGGTATTGATATTGTTGACAAAAGTGAACATGGCCTCGCTGTAGCCGTCGTTGTACTCCATGGCCACTTCAACGAGAACCCCGTCGCGTTCGCTCTCAAAGTAGATTGGTTCCTTGTTGATTGTCGTCTTGTTCTTGTTGAGAAACTGGACGAACTCTCTGACCCCCCCATCAAACCGGAACTCGTGGTTCTTCGGCGTCGGCAGGCGATTGTCACTGATCGTTATCAGGATGCCCTTATTGAGAAAAGCAAGTTCCCGAAGGCGATTTGACAGCGTGTCGTAATTGAATACTGTTGAATCAAAGATTTCGGTGTCGGGCCGAAAACGGATTATCGTTCCGTGATCGTCGGTCTCACCGTTTGTCGTCACCGGGCCGTCGGCGATACCCCGGCGATACCGCTGGGTGTGGATGATTCCGTCTACATGGACAACCGCTTCACACCACTCGGAGAGCGCGTTCACAACCGACACGCCTACCCCGTGGAGGCCACCCGACACCTTGTAGCTCTTCTTGTCGAATTTCCCTCCGGCATGAAGACGTGTCATTACGAGCTCAAGCGCGCTGACCTTCTCGCCGGCGTGGATGGAAACGGGGATTCCTCTCCCGTCATCCTGGACAGTCACAATGTCGCCCTTATCCAGCGTGACACTGATTGCCGAGCATTCGCCCGCCAAAGCCTCGTCAATACTATTATCAACGACTTCATACACGAGATGATGGAGACCGTCTGGTCCGGTGGAACCGATATACATGCCAGGTCGTTTCCGGACTGGATCCAGTCCTTTCAAGACCTGAATGCTCTCGGCTGAGTATTTTTTTTCCATGTTCAGTCCAAGTGCACTTCCAACCCGACAAGAAATGCCGGTTGAGGAGTCCCTCAAGTATACCGAGAGGACCTGTTCAGGTAAAGGTTCGAACCATTCGGCCGCCCGGCTGGTACTTGTTTGTGGATAACCTGTGGATAATCAATCGCATAACGCACCAAATCGTGCCGGCATCAAGACATAGCCCGTGGATCCTCTTGCTACAGAGAACAGAAAGGAGCCAAATTCTTCAGAAACAGCCGCTTTGGGGCTGTTCTTCGCTGATGATTGTGGTATCATGCGTGTTCAGCACGTCGTTGGGTTACGCAAGACGAATTGTGCATCTTGTTGAAAACAATGTGAATAACCTGTGGATAAGTGGGGATTCTATGGCGGTTGTAGATAGCGGATACGGCATATTCTGGACCGAAGCGATGAACCAGTTTCAGGAAGACCTTTCAGAGCAAGAATTTACGATGTGGTTCAATCGTATGTCGTATGTCCGTTCCGATGATTCCCGTCTGGTTGTGAGTGTTCCATCGTCATTCTACGGCGATCAGGTCAAGCAACGCTACCTCTCGTCTATTGAAGAAAGGCTCTTTGAATTATCGGGAAACAAACTCGCCATTGAGTTCGAGGTCCACCAACTGGACACTGCCGCAGCCAAAAAAAACGGTACCAACGGGCACAAGAAGAGCAACATGAAGGCCTCTGATGCCACAACCGAGGCGCAACGCCGTCGGACCAGGCGGCCTCACGGTTCTCTCAAGAAAGAATATACGTTTGACAATTTCGTCATTGGACAAAACAACAGCTTCGCGGCAAACGCCGCCATGGCCATAGCCAAGAACCCGGGCACCGCATACAATCCCTGCCTCATCTACGGCGGGGTCGGTCTCGGAAAGACTCACCTTGTTCAAGCGATCGGCAATGCCGTTCACACCGACCTGGATAACATGAAAGTTGTCTACGTGACGGCAGAGAGCTTCACAACGGAATTCATTCAGGCAATCCGGGAGAAGAACACCCAGAAGTTCAAAACCAAGTATCGGTACGCTGACGTCCTGCTCATTGACGACATACATTTCCTTCAGAAGAAGACTGAAACTCAGGAAGAGCTGTTCCACACCTTCAACGCCCTCTACGACGCCAACAAACAGATGGTGTTCACCTGCGATCGCCCGGTCTCGGAACTTCGAGACCTCACCGACAGACTTCGCAGCCGATTTGAACGAGGACTCAACGTTGACCTGCAACCACCAAGCTACGAAACGCGGCATGCGATACTGAACAAGAAGACAGAACAGTTCAATTTCACCATCCCGGAAGAAGCTATCAGCCTGATCTGCAACAACGTTACAACCAATGTTCGGGACATAGAAGCCGCGCTCACCAAACTCGTAGCCTATGCCGAGCTGGTGAACAAGAACATCACTGCCGAAATCACGCGTCAACAACTGAAGGATATGTTTGCCTCGCCACTACAAACCAATATCACCATGGACCTGATTCAGAGGACGGTCGCCGACTATTTCAACCTTTCAAGCCAGGAACTGAAGAGCAAGAAGAGAACCCGGGTTGTCGCATTCCCCCGTCAGGTGGCAATGTCCATAGCTCGAGAAGTTACCGAGTACTCAACCACCGAAATCGGTCTTGAGTTTGGCGGCCGTGATCACACTACAGTGATGCACGCGTGCCAGCGAATAGACGCGCGGACGCGAACCGACCCAACCCTGGAACCGACAATCCAGTACCTCATCAGAACCATCAAAGACCAGAGCACCGTTCGGTAACATCAATGACAACCGGTGACTATCTTCGGGATAACCTTGGGAACACATGTGTATAGATTCTCTCCCTGTGGACAGTGTGTATTCATTTTCCGAATTCTCCACATGTTCTCCCGGCGATAATTCCTTCCATACAAAAGCTTTCTCTCGTTCTCCACTTATACCTGTAGCCTACTACTACTACCACTCCTTTCTATATATATAGTATGATAAGAGTACCCGGAGGCTTGAATGAAGTTCACCTGTGAACGAGATGTCATTCTCAAAGAAATTTCAATTGCTCAGGAAATCATCTCGTCGCGAAACGCACTGTCAATTTTGTCAAATGTTCTTCTTCATGCAGAGAACAACGAGCTTACAATCCGAGCCACCGATCTGAGGGTTGGTTTTGAGACAACGATTCCAATGGACGTTGCCGTAGACGGAAGTACAACCGTTTACTGTGACAAATTCCTTGGCATTCTCCGTAGCCTTCCTTCAGGGGATGTCGAGTTTGAGCAGGAAGACAGCGATAGATTCATAATCCGTCCACTCTTCAAGAAGATCGACTTCAGATTGAAAAGCATAGCGTCCGACAAGTTTCCAGAATTGCAGATAGCTCCAGCGGAGTCCTTTTTCCAGTTCCCCCAGGCGGATCTCATTGACATGATCGGGCAAACCATCTTTGCCGTATCGGACGATGAGACTCGATACTTCATGAACGGCGTCTATCTCGAGAATATCGAAGGGCAGTTGGCACTGGTTGCGACCGACGGTCGTCGGCTCTCGTATATCGCTCGGTCTGTGGACAGCCAGATCCCTGATTTTGTCGGTGTCATTGTCCCGCCAAAGATCTTGACCCTCATTCGCAAACTTGCATCGGGAGAAGGAACAGTCCAGCTTGCCGTGGCGGAAAAAAACATATTCGTTCATTTTGACAGCCAGCGCATATCGTCCGCCCTCATAGAAGGGCAATTCCCCAACTACCAGCGCGTGATTCCCAAGGAACAGGAATACTCTCTGCTGGTGAAACGGGACGAGTTGCGGGAGGCGCTCAAACGGGTGAGCCTTCTCGTTGAGAAGTCTCAGCGTGTGTATCTCACGGTGACAGAGGGTGCGGTGACGCTGCGTTCGGATGAATCGGAAATCGGACAGGCAACCGAAGAGATATCATGCGATTACCAGGGACCCGAAACAACGCTTGCCATGAATTACACATACCTGGCTGATCCTTTGCGTGTCGTGGAATCAGAAGACATAAAAATTCACTTCACCGAAAGCAACAAGGCAATAACCATTAATCCGGAGCCTGAAACCGACTACTTCCATGTTGTGATGCCGATGCAGCTTGACTGAGAGTGGCCTTTACAAGCGTTCGTCTCTATCAGTTCCGCAACCTTGACGACACGACCATTGAGACAGACGCTCGGGATGTGTTCTTAGTCGGCGAGAACGGACAGGGCAAGACAAACTTCCTTGAAGCCATCTACTTCACCTGCTATGGCTCATCTTTTCGGACAAAACGAGACGACACCCTCATAAGGCATGGCGAATCTGATCTGGCGGTAGAAGCCAGGTTTCAGCGCGGCAGCGAGACACAGTGGATTGTCATCAAGCAGGCCGGACGAAAGAAGACAATCGAGTTCAACGGCAAGCTGGTCTCGGATCGAAAGGAAATTGTCTCCAATGTCCCGTGTATCGTGTTCTGTCACGATGACATCGGGTTTGTCACCGGCGCGCCGGAGATGCAGCGCTGGTTCATGAATCAGACACTCTCGTTGGTTAACCGCGACTACCTGAACGCCTTGCGATTGTACAATCGGATCCTGCGATCCCGGAACGCCGCGCTGAGGTCCGGTCAGCTGCAGTTACTCGATGCCTTGGATCAGCAACTCGTCGAGGCTGGAATGCCGATTATGGACGCCCGACGTGAAATGAACTCCAGGTTCTCGGGGGTCCTCGGAGAGCTGTTTGGCACTGTCTTTGAAGGCGATACGGAGCTTCGCTTGACCTATCGGTCCTCCTGGCGATCCGATGCATTGCAGAATGAACTTCGCAGCCGCAGGGATAATGACGTTCGGATGGCCACGACAACGAGCGGGCCGCACCGCGATCGATTCGTATATGAATTTGGTGGCTCATTGCTCACCGACACCGCTTCAACGGGACAACTCCGTCTGGTGTCGTTGATCTTGCGGGTGGCTCAGGCGCGATTTGTCCGGGATGCGACCGCCACCCTGCCCGTGCTTCTGCTGGATGATGTCCTCCTCGAGTTGGATCCCCGACGAAGAGCTCGTTTCATGGAAGTTCTGCCTGATTACGACCAGGCGTTCTTCACCTTCCTGCCCGATGAGCAGTATGCTCGATTCAGAGGTGACTCAACACTGACCTACCGTGTGGAGGGAGGGAGACTGAATGCGGAAAGTTGATGATCTTCTCCAACAGTTCCTGGATCGAATTGGCCAGTCGGACGGGGCGCCCTACGTCGGGCTGTTTCGCGGATGGCGGGAGATTGTCGGCGATCGGATTGCGGATCATGCCGAGCCGGTGGATATCCGTGGTTCGGCCCTCATCGTAGAGGCCGACCATCCCGGCTGGGTGCAGATGCTCATGATGTCTCAGGCGCGGATTCTGCGGCAACTGAAGCGGCGCTATCCCCAACTCGCAATTACCGGAATGCACATTCGCGTGGCAGGTGATCGTGCCGCCGCCGGCGCCGACGCCGGGAGCGTTTCGGAGCAACCGGTGGCTGCTCCCGCGGCGCCTCCAACGCCGCCGTCGGCGGACGAAACTCAGGCACTTGAGCGGATTGACGACTCCGATCTTCGAGACGGCCTGGAACGGTTGCGCCGGTCTCTCGGTGGGGATGAAGGGAGCGGCGTTGTTTGACATCGAATTGGCCATTTCGTATAGTTAATGACTTAACTGTGGCATTTGATTCTCTTATAGGAGACTGAGATATGAAGCGGACCTATCAACCCAGCAAGCGCAAGCGGAACCGGAAGTTCGGTTTTCGAGCGCGCATGAAAACCCGGGGTGGTCGGCGCGTGCTGAGCAGGCGACGGGCGAAAGGCAGAACAAAGCTGTCCGTCGCAAATGAAAAGAAGCCTTACTAAGCGGGAACGACTGCGAACCCGGCGAGAGATAGACCGAGTCTTCAAAGTGGGGAAGACGGCGACGTGCAGAGGGATGCGCCTTGCTTACGCCGTCAATGGGTTTGGCCTTTCTCGGCTTGTTGTGATACCTGGCCGGGGCCACAAGAATGCAGTCGAACGAAATCGATCCAAACGGCTTGGCAAGGAATCTTTTCGTTCTGTCAAAGAACGTATTGTGGCAGGCTTCGATCTAGTAATCGTCTGTCATCCGGGTGACTATCGCTATGCCGATCGACATAAACAGATGCTGCAATTACTATCGCTCGAGCATCTGCTTCGCAGTCCGGTTACAGAGAACAGCCAGCGTCAATGAGACGACATATCATGAGACATAGTCAGGAGTTGTAATGGATCGCAGAACCCTGATCGCGGTCATTCTTTCAGTTGTTGTAATTACCATTGGATTCTCCATTCAGAGTATCCTCGCGCGTCCCAGTCCTGAGGAGCAGGCGGCGGCAGAGGCCGCTGCCGCGGCGCAGGAAGAAGCAGCCTCAGCTGAACAGTTTCAGACCACAGACCCCGCGGCCGCCGCGGATGGACAACCCGCTACGGAGCCCGTTGCCATTGCCGCGCCAACCGGCGCGGTCGTTCCGGTGCCACAGGACGATATCAGTCGTCAATCGCGTGTGTACCGCAACGACCTCATCGAAGTGACTCTGGATCCAGTCGGCGGAAGCGTCTCGTCCTACAAGCTCCTTGACCACATGGATGGTCCAGAGCCGGTAGACATGCTTTTCACCGGCGCTGATGACCAACGAGCCTTTACCCTTCATTTCGGGGATCACACCGCACCCCCGGTGGAAGCGTTGTTCGTGACGCAGCAGCAGAGCCAGAACGTTTACGAGTTCTACAGGGATTTCTACGTCGTCGGGCAGGAGGACAAACCGTTTCGGATCACGAAACGTTACACCTTCCAGCCGGGAGAGTACCTGTTTCAGCTGGACGTTGAGATCCGCAACAGCGTGAATGATCTGGTTCCTCTCAATTTCGACGGTATTGCATATACGGTGGGCTACGGACCACAGATCGGCCCGGTCTTTGAGAAACTCGATCAACGAACTGAGTTCCGGCGTTACCTGATCTACGATGAAGGAAAGCGCGACAGCGCGAAGGTCAACCCGGGCGAACCTGAAATCACAACCGATCGGGTGAACTGGGTGGCCGTCGCCGGGAAATACTTCGCGGTGATTGCTCTCACCGACAATCGCGAGCTCATAACGGCACTGGCCCAGGAGCCGCGGGAGGGGTTGCCGCTCGGCACTCAGCTCTTCGTCTCCAGACCGGTCATCAGCGCCTCTTCGGTTCAGGATACCTACCAGTTCTACGTTGGGCCCAAGACTCAGAGGGAGCTGGATCGATACGACAATGCCGAGGACAATGTGTGGCTGCGGCAGGATCTGGACCTGGGCAAGGCCATGGAATCACGCGCGCTGCTCGGCTGGCTGGAGAATATCCTCAAGTGGGTTCTTCAGTTGATCTATCGACTGATCCCGAACTACGGCGTTGCGATCATTATCACGACGATCATCGTGAAGCTCATTCTCTGGCCGCTGATGCGCAAGAGCTACCAGTCCACGGCCCGAATGCAGGCGATAAACCCAAAGATTCAGGAACTACGCGATAAGTACGGGGACGACAAGCAGAAGGTAAACACCGAGATGGCCGCCCTCTACAAGAAGGAGGGTGTGAGTCCGTTGGGTGGGTGCCTTCCGATGCTCGCACAGTTCCCGTTTTTCCTGGCCATGTACGGGCTGTTCAACAATCACTTTGATCTTCGGGGGGCAGTGTTCATTCCGGGATGGATCGTTGATCTCTCTGCCCCGGACATCATTTTCAGTTTCGGGGATTTCACGATTCCTCTGATTGGGTGGACCGCGTTGCGGGGACTCCCAATCATCTTTGTTGCTACCCAGCTGATTTCCACGAGTCTGACCCAGACACCGCAGGCCAATCAATCAAGCGGACAGATGACGATGATGAAGTACGGTCTCCCGGCCGTCTTCTTCTTCATCCTGTACAATGTTCCGTCCGGACTCCTCGTCTACTGGATCTTCTCCAACGTGTTCACGTCCGGACAGCAGTACTACTACAACAAGATCAAGAAGCCGGAAGCGCCGCCACCGGAGAAAAAGGGTCCAAAGAAGCGAAAACGTTGACCTGCATAAGAATGATTCGGCACGGAGAGTGATGATGTATCAGGAGTTTGAAGGGAAGACGGAGAAAGAGGCCATAGACCTCGCTATTGAGGCCCTTGGTCTGGAACGTGACGAGTTTGATGTAGAGGTCCTGGAAACAGAAAAGGGCGGCATCTTCAATCTTCAGAAGAAGGTTAAAATTCGAGTTCACCTCAACGACGGGATTGTGGCCGAGGGTAGCGAAGACCCGGAAAACGATTTTGAGCACGCCGTCGTGGACTTCGTTCATCAGGTGACCGAGCGGATGGGCTATCCCGCCGACGTCCGCGTCAAGTACCGGGAACCCGGGAAGCTGGGCCTGCGACTGGACTCCCCACACTCGGGCATCCTCATCGGCAAGAAAGGAAAGAATCTGGATGCGTTGCAGCTTCTCGCCAACATTGTCGCCGGACGCCTGGACGATCGAGAGACGCGAATCATCGTGGATGCCGAAAACTATCGGCAACGACGCGAGGAGAACCTCATCCGTCTCGCGCAGCAGGTTGGCGATCAGGTGCTGCAAACTCGCAAGAGCAAGCTGCTTGAGCCCATGAATCCGTTTGAACGACGGCTCATCCACACGACCCTGAACAACATTGCCCAGATAGCAACGAAGAGCGAGGGTGAAGGCCTGTACAAGCAGGTGCGCGTCGTCTATCGCGGTATGGAGTAGTATCCGGCGCTGAGCGGGCTTGTCGCCCGAGCGGCCGCCGTGTTACCCCTCCGGTTGTGGACAAATTGTGAATAATCATTAACTCACCGCCGAGCGGTCATCTCCGCCACGCGCTCAGAACGGTCTCTCGGCCCGACTGTACCGCTCACACCGCGGCGTGTATACTCCAGAATGATGCTTCAAACGACACCGCTGCACAAGTGGCACGGAGCGAACGGCGCCAGGTTTATCGAGTTTGCGAACTGGTCCATGCCCATCCAGTACGGATCCGGCTCCATTGAAGAACATCGCCTGGTTCGCAGATCCGCAGGCCTTTTCGACGTGAGCCACATGGGGCAGATCATGGTTCGAGGCAACGCGGCGGGCGAGTTCCTCGATCGCCTCATTACCAGCGACGTGTCATCGCTGGAGGACAATCAGTCCATCTACGGTTTGCTCTGTCGTCAGGACGGTGGCGTCATTGACGATGTCTTTGTGTACAAGCTCTCAGGCGAGTGGCTCGTCGTGGTGAACGCCGCAAATGCGGCGCGAGACCTCGCGTGGTTTCAGACAAACCTGCCTGCCGGCGGCGTAGAACTCACGGACGCCTCCCCTCGCTTTGCGATGTTCGCTCTCCAGGGGCCGCGGGCTATTGATGTCATGGACTCCCTCTGCGGTTCCGAGGATACGGGCAATGTCGGCGGCGTACCGAGATTCTCCGCGGTGCGAGCGACAATCGCCGGCGCTGAGTGCACAATTGGTCGAACCGGCTACACCGGAGAGGATGGCGTGGAGATCTTTGCCCCGGCCGAGCACGCAACCGCGATCTGGGAAGCCATCTTCGCGGAAGCCGGAGCATTGGACATAGCGTGCGGACCGGTCGGCCTTGCGGCACGGGACAGCCTCAGGTTTGAGCCCGGCTTTGCGCTCTACGGACATGAGCTGACGGAAGAGATTTCCCCCATCCAGGCTCGTCTGAAGTGGGCGTGCAATCTGGAGAAGGACTTCATCGGAGCGGAGGCTCTCCGCCTGCAGGCTGAACAGGGCGTGACAACCAGACTGGCCACGGTCCAGCTTGTTGAACGAGGAGTGCCCCGACAGGGTCACACGGTCATCAGTGGCGGGACGGAGGTTGGGTACGTCGCGAGCGGCATGTACGCGCCTACCATAGATGCCTACTGTGCGAATGTTTTTGTCGCCTCAGCCCTTGCCAGGATCGGTACAGAGTTGGAGATTGAGATCCGCGGCAACCGAAAACGGGCGCTTGTCGTGAAGAGGCCGCTGTACAAGCCGGCATACAGATAGAGGAGTAACCAATGACGTTTGATTCCAACGTGAAGTATCAGGAGTCCCACGAGTGGAGCCGCAAGGACGGAGATCTCATCGTTGTGGGAATCTCGGATTACGCGCAGGACAGTCTCGGGGATGTGGTCTACATTGAGCATCCGGAAGTTGGATCGACAAAGAAGAAGGGCGATCCTTTTGGCGTGATTGAGAGTGTGAAGGCTGCCAGCGATGTCTACATGCCGGTTGGCGGCGAGATTGTGGAAGTCAACACTGAACTGGACGACAACCCCGGCAAAGTAAATGAGAGTCCCTTTGGTGATGGCTGGTTGATGAAGATCAGACCTTCTGATCCGTCCGACTATGGCAGCCTCATGAGCGCCGACGCTTACCAGGAGTACACCAAGGGGCTGGAGGACTAACAGGCCCCGCATGCCTTACATAGGAAACACCAACGCTGACCGGAGCGCGATGCTTGACGCTCTGGGAATTCAGAAGATTGACGATCTCTTCACGGACGTTCCGGAAGCCAATCGATTTCCGGACCTCAACCTTCCGCCGGCCATGAGCGAGATGGAAGTCCTTCGGGAGATCGACGAGCTCGCCGGCCGCAACACGACCGGTCCCGGTATCCCGGGTCGACGACCCTTGAGTTTCGCCGGGGCGGGCGCCTACCAGCATTTCATTCCATCGGTGGTCTCCTATCTGGCGGGACGGGGCGAGTTCACGACGGCGTACACTCCGTACCAGGCGGAAGCCAGTCAGGGCACTCTCCAGGCGATGTTCGAGTATCAGAGCATGCTGTGTGACCTCCTGGACATGGATGCCGTCAATGCGTCGCACTATGACGGGGCAACGGCAGTCGCAGAGGCCGCGATCATGGCGGTGCGCGCGACTCGCGGCAGGGACAAGGTTGTCTTTTCCGGGGCGCTCCATCCCGAATACATCGAGGTCGCGAAGAGCTATCTCCAGCCCCAGGGAATCACCGTGGAGATTGCCGATTCGCCCGACCTGCCTGGTGCGGCAGACCAGTCGACAGCCGCGCTGATCGTGCAAAATCCGGACTTCCTCGGTCGGATTCACGATCTTTCCGGACTTGCGGATCAGGTTCACAATCGAGGGGCGCTCCTGGTTCTCCACGTGGATCCCATCGCGACGGCGTTGTTCAAGAGTCCCGGCTCTCTCGGGGCCGACATCGTGACCGGCGAAGGTCAACCGCTCGGCATCCCCGTCAGTTTTGGGGGGCCCTATCTCGGCATCTTTGCCACACGGGCGAGCCTGGTGCGAAAGATGCCCGGGCGTCTGGTGGGCCGGACCACGGACACCGACGGCCGGCGGGGCTTTGTGCTTACCCTGAACACCCGTGAACAACACATCCGGCGAGAGAAGGCGACCAGCAACATCTGCACGAATCAGGGGCTCATGGCGCTGCGCGCCGCCATCTATCTCGCCAGCATGGGCCCAATCGGTCTCCGCGAGGTGGCCGAGCGTTGCTACCACAATGCCCACTATGCGGCAGATCGACTGGCCGAGATCTCCGGATGTTCGGTGAATGCCGGCGACACCACGCCGTATTTCAAGGAGTTCGTTCTGACCACGCCCCTCCCGGCCGACACGCTGATTTCACAGGTTGTGTCACAG
>JAHOYX010000223.1 GCA_019038705.1 Spirochaetales bacterium | reverse complement strand
CTTGCCATCCCTGTGTCGCTTACCGAGACCGGACTCAGGCTGTAGGCCGAATTGACGTACACCGGGTCGCCGAGGACCACGTCCGGCGGCATTCGATCGACGAAGATTGAGGCGCTTCGGATCACGTCGATGAGCTGAAGATCCTGCCTGATTCGCATGTAGCAAACCTTTGCGCCCGCCGTCGGCAGATCGAAATAGAATGTGTCACCGGCCAAAAGGACATCCGTCCAGACGGCGTCTCCCGGTGGGTCGTACGCCTCGTCCACGTCTGTCGTAACGAAGTATTCGACCGAGTCAGTGTCGGTGACCGTGTAGGTAATGGGCACCGTGGTGTTGCCACGATCGATCTCCAGCTCTGCGGTGGCGTAGAGCAGTCTGGTGCCCTCCCCAAACTCAAAGATGAATGTCGTCTCGTCGTTCGTCGCAAACGACCACGAAATTGGTTCCAGCAACCGGCTGCCGTCTGCTCCACGCAGGCCCGCGCCAAGGAGGACGGTGTAGCTTGAGTCGCTTCCGAACCACGGGAAGGGCGAGAGTGTCAGCGTGTAGGTCTGCTGGTCGTACCGAAACACCCAGTCGGGGTTGATCTGGCTGGTGCCGTCGACATCGGTGATATCGATGTTGTCATCAATGGTTGTCTCGTCGAGCGGACGGTCGAACCTGATGACGATCTCAATTCCCGGATTGACGTCGAGCTCCTGCATTTCCGGGCTCGTTGCGGTGACTTCCAGGAACATGTTGTGCGCCTTCATGACTTCGACCTCAATGGCGTTGATCAGATTGAGGGGCGCATTACATGAGGCGAGCATCAGCGCGATTGGTATGACGACCACGACAAACGCCGCTAGCACGATGGTTCTTACCGATATCAGGCATTTGAGCTGTCTCACTCGTCCCACCCCCCAATGGCGGAACCGACGGCTGCAGAGGAACGGTCGGCCGAAGCGCCAACAGTGCCGAGGTGGGAAACCGCTTCTGCACGGGTTGGGTCCAGAGCCACGAGCTGAACCATGTACCGGTCCAGCTCACCGTACTGCTCGAGCTCATAACTGGTTCTCACGAGACCAAGAAGAGCCAGAGAGCTCTCGGGATCGATATCGATTGCCTGGCGGTAGTATTCGGCCGCGGCGTCAAACTCCCGGCGGACAAAACAGACGTTGCCCAGATTGATGAGCGCCGGGCAGTGCGGTTCGGTGGCAAGTGCGAGTCGGAACTCTGATTCCGCCGGCCCCAGCCTGCCGTAGCGGGCGTAGGTCACGCCAAGACGATTTCTCAGCACCGCGCTTTCGCCCCGCTCCTCCAGCGCCTGCTCTATCTCGGACACGGCAACGTAGAGACCACGATCGATGTATCGATCAATCTCCGCCCGGTACGGTCCAACGATGCCGGCCGGATCGGGCAGGTAGAGCACCGTCTGAAGCGCCGACTCCACAGGACTGTAGGTAGCCCACGCCTGGTGAACGGGATAGATGCGGGCCGTTCCAGCTTCACTCGCCGCGCGCCACTCCTGTGCGCCGACCGCCCAGGCCTGCGTGAACCCGTCACCGACCAGGGTGACCTCAACCGGAATCCATACCGTCTCGTTGAGGTCGATCATATCGACGATCTCGGGGAACAGCAGGGCGGCCCTGCTTCTGGACATCCCAAGGTTGAAGGCGACGTAGATGTGGCCGGGCACGGTGATCAACGCGGTCTCAATTCCCGCGGCTTCGAGCAACGTCGCGTAGAGAATTGAAAGGTCATCACAATCGCCGGCCTTGTAGTTCAGTGACTCGACGGGGAACAGAATCTGATCAATGGAATCGGGTGACTCCGAAAGCTGGGCGTACGGTGTCGCCCCGTCCTGTATGTAGCGCATGCCGTACTGTTCGAGCATCGAGAAGATCCCGACTGCGATACGAAACTCGTTGGAGAACGCATTGAGGTCGTCGTCGCGGATGGTCGCGGCGAGGTTCTTCGCGTAGCCCCGGATCAGCGGATGGTTGACCGTCATGAACGCGGCAGCCTTCTGGTCGTCATCCCAGGTCATTGCGTTTCTGTTCTGGACGGTGAGCGTCACCGGGTGCTCATCGACTATCGTCTTGCCGAGGTAGTCGTACTGGATGGACACCGTTCCGGCGACTTTCAACCCCTCGGAGACCTCGAATATCGAATTGGTGAACAGCGCGACGACCGGCACTTCCACCACGTCGCCCGGCAGTATTCGGTCGTAGTCGCCGCAGAGCTGCGGCCGGTCCATGAACTGGGGGACGGTAAGCAGGACCCGCACGTTGCGAATCTCTTCCTGGTCATTGTTGGCGAGCACCACCCGGCCAAAGGGGTGGGTGTCGTAGTAGGTGTAGTAGAGGGGGAAGATCGGCTCAAACGCAGAACTATACTCAATCGTGGCTCCGCGCCCGGATGCGCTCAGCCGATAGCCAACCGAGAGGTTTATGCCGATTCCCTGGTAGAGCGTATCGGCTCCCCAGAAGCTCTGTTTGTAGCCGACTCCAAGCCCGAGGGTGAGTGCCGGGGTGAGCAGAAAGTCAAAATCAGTTGCCGCTTCCACGTACGGGAGCGCGGCAACCTCGCCCGCACCGGTCGCGACCGAAACTCCACCGCGCAGGACCAGTTTCGCCCGCGTTCGCGGCAGCAGTGTTGTCCTCAAGCCGGCTCCGACGCCACCATAAAATGCGAGCAGACCGGAGTCCGCCTCGTTGAGTGGCATGTATTCGAACTGGAGTGCTGCGTCGGCCGAGAGCCTCGGCGCAGACGGGAACGCATATTCGCCGGTGAGCGAAAATCCGCCGCCGATTGTGTAGTACTGGATCTCTTCCGACAGTGTGGGCCCAAGAGGAATCTGAAGGGTCGGATTCGCCTGCAACGAAAGACCGCCCTGCTGGGCCGCCACACCAACCAGTGCGCAAAATGAGAAAGCAGCGGTGATCAAAACACGTCTCATGGAAGACTCCCTGCAGGCCTGCCACCAAGTATATCCCGCGTGGTATCGATGTCAACGAATCAGCTCGGTCACATCCCGCACTTCTGGTCCGCTATACTAGAGGCGGTATCGATTGGAGGTTGTCATGAGTGAGATGACGTGTCCCAACTGTGCCGATAGAGTTCCTGCCACCGCTGCTCTCTGCGCGAGATGTGACTTCGATCTGGCTCGATCCCGCGCCGAAGAGGCCGACCGTGCGGCATGGAGCAAGCCCGCTGAGCCACGAGTGGAGTTCCGTCGCCGCCCGGGAGTCTCCATCTTCCTCTCGATTCTGGCCGCGGCTTTCATCGCCCTCGCGGGGCTGATGGGGTACAGCATCGTGTTTGGATCGTTTCCGGACAGTGTCGGCAACATCGGTTTTGCCGTGGTCATGCTTGCCATGGCGGCGCTCCTCGTGTGGGCCATAGTCCGTCGAGCCGGTGTGGCATTCGCGGTCACGCCGGGAACGCTTGTTCGAGGGAAGTTGGTCGTGGCCCTGCCAAACCTGCGCTTCGTAAGCGGAACGCGCCTCGGCCAGGTCGGTGGCGCCTCCACGAACTCGATCTCGTTCCATTTCAGAAATCGGGACGTGAAAGGGGCGATTCTGATTCCCGGGTCAATTCAGGATCAAGGGTCTCTCATCAAACAGTTGCTGGATGGGTCGGGACTCTCGGAACACCTCGACTCGAAGCTGGAGCCGCACTGTCCGTACTGCGGCCGGCAACAGCCGGCGGAGGCATTTCGCAGCGACGACGATTGCTCCGAGTGCGGCAAGCCCCTTCGGCCGGCGATCGAGAGGCTCAACGAGAACACACGACGCGTCTGCACGGGCAACCGGGTCGGTTTCGTCATCGTCTCAATTATGGTTGCCGCAGGGCTCGCGATCTACTTCGCCGTTGCCCCAACCATCCTGGAGGACATCGGCCCGCTCATGTACATACTCATGTCGGTCTTCATCGTGCTCCTGCTCATCTACCCCTGGAATCTCGCCTGGCGGTTGTTCCGCCACGAGAGCACGATGATCCGCCAGGTGGACGTGCTGCGCCGGTAGTCTCTCATTACGCCGTCTCGAATAACTCGACCGCCCGGTGCATCTTTGCGATGATCTCAACTCCAAAGGGACAGCGATCCTCGCACACTCCACACTCGGTACACGCCGATGCCTTCACCGGTATTGCGGAGTAGAAGTCACGGTTGAACTTAACGCTCATTGTGGTTCCGCTGTAGTAGTCGAGATAGTTGGTGCTCACGACAACCACTGATATGGGGATTCCCTCCGGACACGGCAGGCAGTGATCGCACTCCAGGCACTGTCCACGAAGTCGATCTGTGAGATCCTCCGTCAACGACCCATGCTCTCTCTCTCCGTCGGATGCGTGCACGTACCCCAGCGCCGCGTTCAGGTGATTTGTGTGTTGCGGCCCCGCCACCGCGGTGGCGAGCGGCTGGGAGAGAACATAGTGCAGACACTGGACCGGCGTGATTCCGGATGGGCGGCCCTCGGTTTCAATGAGTCGCCCTCCGTAGTATGGCTTCATGGCTACCACGCCCACCCCGTGGTCGGCGCAGGTTTCGAGCAGGGCCGCACGGGCTTCGTCGTCGGGATGTTGATAGAGGTTCACCGGGAACATCAGAACATCGATCAGTCCGGACTCCACCGCCGTGCGAGCAACCTCTAGGTTGTGGTTGCTGAGACCGATAAATCCCACGCGGCCTTCCTGCTGGTAGGTTTTCAGTTGTTCAATCGACTTCTGTGCCCACCCAGTCCAGGTTTTCTCCGAATCGATCATGGTCATCATGCCGATCTCTGCATAGCCGTTGCCCAGCAGCTCCAGCGCTCGATCAAAGCACCGCCGGCACCTGTCAATGGGCTCGTGATCGACAAGACCCCAGTGAAGCGCCAGGACAAGCGAGTCGCGATGTCGACGTAGCGCGGGCGCTATCGCATCCCAGTGATCGGCGTGGCTATCCACCGGATCGTTGTAGAGCAGATCGACATAGTTGAGGCCGGCGGAGACCCCGAGATCAAAAACCGAGTCCATGTTCTCGCGGCTGACGTTCAGGTGCTCAACGCCGAGCCCAACGACACCAACTTCGAGACCGGTTCTGCCGAGCGTTCTGGTTTCCATCGTGAACCTCCCCCGTGCCTCATCCTCTCAGTCGGTCGCGTGATCGTGGACGTACTCCCGTAGCGCTGCATTCACCAACGTTTGATACCCCACCTTCTTTTCACTTGCTTTCTTCTTGAAATACAGAATCAGATCATCATCAAGCCGTATGGTCGTCGATCGCTTCTTCGGACTGTAGAATCGTCCGCGCACGCCTTCTGAGAAGTCGTATTCCCTCTTCACTTGATACTCGTCAGTCATTTCCTTCGTATTGCTTCCGCTCATGAGCCGTCGCCTCCCTCGCGGAGATTATCCGCACAACCTCTTCATCCTCGTCGTCGAAGTACAGATTTGCCGCCACGACAATCCGCCTCTTCTTCGTGCTGCCCATCGTAATCCACCGCTCCTGGAAGTACCCAAATCTCTGGTCCAGCAACGCTATGTGCAACGGGTCGTCAAACACTTCCCGGGCTTCCTCGAACGAAACCCCGTGCTTCTCCACATTGCCGTGACTCTTCGCCGCGTCCCATTCGAAGCGCATGGCAAACACTATCACGCTGTAGTTACATTGTCAATACAATAACAAGTCGCATAGCACATATGGGCCAGCCGGCCAGACCCGGGCATGAGGGATTGGGTCGCAGATGACGGTCTGCGCATTCAAAGGTATCCCGCGTCAGCGCGGCATAAGATTCACAAGCGAGTGACACACCGATCGGCATATTGGATGCAGTAGGTTCGGCAGAAAACTCGTGACATAAGATGTTATGTTGAACAAGCTACGAATCGCCTAGGAGTTCTACGGTGACTGTATTGGCCTCAGACAACCCGGTTTGAGTCAGCAGGTATCCGCTGGCGTCGCCGGCAATGAGCTTTGCTCTCCAGAGCTCTCTACGCACCCTTTGTACCGAACTGGGGTTCCTTCGATCCATGCACTTCTCCAGTTCGCAAGCCGTAGTCCTCGCCGAGTATCTCCTGAGAAGAAGCACAAGTGCTTCCTGCTTGATGGTCAGCGCCGCGAGAACCAACATCTGTCCATCAATCCCTTCAACGGTAGGACCCACCGGTGCCTCAATCTCGTCTATGATCGCCCCTGCCTCTCGCATGGAGATTCCACCACACAATCTGACAAGTTCTGCAAGAATCCACTGTGAACAAGCGTACAGCAGGCGCAGATCGTAGCTATTCGGATCGACTTCACCCTTGTGTACGATGTTGCGCTTACTTCGGAGTGAGTACATCGCCCGGGCGACAGGTTGAAGCAGTGGGTCTTCGGCAGCGATGACGGCCCGGGCCTCCGGGCCTCTGGATGAAGCTGACCGTTACGAGTCCGTTGTCACATCCTGCGTCCTCCCGGTGACGGCGGACTCGTGGGCGGCGAATGCAAGCAAGTGACTGGCCAGAGAGGTTGCCCCGTCAGTCGAGAGGCACTCATCTGTCACCGGGCGCTTGTCGTCGGCTGACGAAACCATCATGCTCCAC
The DNA here is from genome assembly GCA_019038705.1 of Spirochaetales bacterium. Classification (GTDB taxonomy): domain Bacteria; phylum Spirochaetota; class Spirochaetia; order DSM-27196; family SLST01; genus JAHOYX01. The sequence continues at coordinate 6,642 of JAHOYX010000223.1, read as the reverse complement.
GCCTCCATCAATCCGTCGTCAGCCTCGGAATGGCCCAGAACGTCGCCCTTGACGGGAACCTTGACCGTTTTCATGCTTCCGTGCGGGTGAAGCTCCAGGACTGTGCCTGAGCCGAATTTGCCCCGCAACGTGGCCTTGCTGCCGTCAATCCGCAGGGTTCTGCCTTCCTCGTGACTCCGGCCATGGAGTCTAAACGTTGCCGTGATGCCGTTGGCGAACGTGATAATGGTGTCCTGGTGGTCGGGCTGGTTGTTGTCGCACCGATACACGCATCTGCCGTATGGGCCATCCCGAAGGGCGGTCCGGATTCCGTCCGTGGTGAGACTTGTGGTGATGGTGGATGTGGGCCACTCCTTCCACACCGCGTAGCGGGACAGTCCAGGGAGACGGGCGGCAAGGCGTGAATGAGCGACTCCCAGGCGCGCCGCAAGTGCCAGCGGCCCCGACCCCCGACCCACCGCAGTCTTGAGTGGCACGCCGTGAAGGTAGGTGTGCTCGGCCTCGTACAAACACGTTGACGCCACCGGGCAACCGTCGCTGCATCGGGTCGGTGCCCCTGACGGAGCGTTGGTTGCGGTAAAATGACCCTGCCCCGCGGTCGACGAGACCAGAACCGGAGCTGAGTTGGCAATCCAGCAGAGGATGTCAAGGTCGTGGCAACTCTTTGCCAGGATTAGCGGTGAGGAGGTGTCGCTGTTGCTCCAGTTGCCCCGTACATATGAATGGGCGAAGTGGTAGTAGGAGACGTTCTCAGCCAGATAGATGCTCTGGATGTCCCCCAGGGCGTCGCCGGCGACGATACCTTTCACGGCGTTGAAGAACGAGCTGTACCGCAGGACGTGGCAGACGGTGAGTGAACCTGCCGCGCCGGCAGCCGCATCCGCAATGGCCAGCACCTCCTGCCGGGCGGGTGCCATTGGCTTCTCCAGCAGAATATGCAAACCCTGTCCAAGTGAACTCACCGCCGGCCCGGTGTGCAGCTGATCCTGGGTGGAGACAATCACGGCGTCGGCCGAGAGGTCGGCAGCAAATGCCTCCGGCCAGTCGGAGAAACATGCGCGGTCCGGCAGGCGGTGTGCCTTCCTGATGTACTCCCGGCGGATCCCGTCCGGTTCTGCGACTCCGACGACACGGAGACGCCCGGGATGACGGAGGATCCAGTCGGTGTATACTCGGCCCCGATCGCCGGCCCCGAAGAGCAGCACCGCGGGGATCGTCGGCGCGTTCGGACTATGCATCGGCCCTGGATCGATACTCGGCCAACTCCTCCGTGACCTTCTTCTGGGGGAAGCGCAGGAAAACAAAGAAGCCTGCCAGGACGAAAAGGCCACCGACAGGCCCCGCGAGTTTCACGCCGAGGGGTTCGGCGATATCCTTCCCAAAGAAGGCGAAGAGGCTTGCGGTAATGGCGCTCGCGATTCCGTAGTTCACCTTCATGAACAGGCCCTGGGTGCCAAAGAACATTGCTTCGCGATTCTTGCCCGTTTTGTATCCGTCCAACTCACTCAAGTCGGAGACCGCGGCGTTTGGAATGACCAGCAGGACGGCCACCGGGAAGCCCATGAGGGCCATGTGGATCATCGCGACCACGGACTTCAGGTCTCCAAATCGATCCACGAACGCAGTGAATGCCATGAGCACCGCGAAGCTCAGCATACCGGTGAGCATGAGTTGTTTGTTGGTGAATCGCCTGGAGAGCGTCGGGAGAAGGAGGAAGACCACCACGGCGGTACCAAACAGCACCGCCATGAGAATGGTCTGGAACCCGGGGTCCTTGTCCAGGAGTACCACGGGGTAATAGGCGATGATTGCCCGGATGATGTTGAAGGCGAACCAGTAGAGGATGGTGCCAATCATGTAGACGATGAAGGTGGAATTGGAGAGGGTGAGCTTCACCGATTCCAGGAGGCCCACTCCGGCAGGTTGTCGGCCGGAGAAACGCTTCTCGTCCACGGGCGCCGCCGAGAGGAACATGGAAATCATTGCCACGACTGCCAGGAGCACCATGGTGAGCTTGAAGCTCCCGGTGATTGACATGCCCGCTCCCTGGAAACCATCCCAGAGCATCGGCACGGTGAGGAGGACCACGCCGGCCCCGGCGATGCTGAACACCGCCTGCAACACCGTAACGGAAATGCGCTCCTTGTGGTCCCGGCTCAGTTCCGGGATCAGTGCCAGGTTGGGGGACATGTAGTAGGTGTAGAAGAAGAAGTAGAGCCCGAGAATGACCGCGATGTACCAGGCGTTTGCACCGCTCACCCCGTTAACCGGCGGGAAGAAGAGCAGAGCCGCCGCGAGGGCAAAAGGAAAGGCTCCGGTCACCATGAAAAACTTGCGCCTGCCCATCCTGAACTTCGCGTTGTCGCTCCACCAGGCAACGAGAGGGTCAGCCAGGGAATCGATGATCCGCCCGAAGATGATGATGATTCCGATGATGGTCATGCCCAGGAAGATGGGGGTGTTGTCCACCAACTCCGGCATGCCCAACTCTTTCGGGGGAATCAGAAAGAAGATGAGGTAGACCCCAAAGAGGTTGTCCAGGATGGAGAACCCGAGATGCCCGTTTGCATAGAGTAACCGCCGGCCTCTTGAAAAACGTTCCATACACCACCTCGCCGAGTGCAAATTTTCCGAACTGCCGCGAAGAATGGGGATGAAATGGTGACAAACCCTGCACGTCCAGCGATTTGCTCCGGGAAAATGCTCACCATGCAGCACCAACGGCAACAATTCACGGCGCCGTCGGGAAATAGGCTCGATCCATCCCCATTCTTCGCGGCAGTTCGGAAATCTTCTCCCGGGTACCGGAAGGTGTCAAGGGAGTAGTTTCAACCTGCTGCAATGGCCTCATCCTTGCCAGCCTCGGCGTTGCATTGTGACTGCCCTTGCGCGTCGATGTCGCACCCCGGGGTGCATGGTATAATCCAGAGGCGAGTTCATGGTCCAATGCGGCAGTGGCACGATTCGCCGTTGACTTTCTACGGGAGGTAGTATGAAACCAAGGAAAATAACGGACAAGATTTACCGGCTGGGTTCTGTGGATTGGGACAGACGTCTCTTCGACGCTCTCATCCCTCTCCCGGACGGGACAAGCTACAACGCCTTCCTGATTGAAGGTAGCGAGAAGACTGTTCTGATCGATACGGTCGATCCAGTCATGGTTGATGAACTGCTGACACAGCTTGAGAATGTCTCCAAGCTCGATTACGTGGTTTCACTTCACGCGGAACAGGACCACTCGGGCAGCATTCCCCATGTACTCTCCCGATACCCTGATGCGAAAGTGATTTCCAGCCCAAAAGCAAAAGGGATGCTCATAGATCTTCTCCGCATACCCGAAAAATCCTTTGTCACCGTTGAGGACGGCGAAACAATCTCTCTTGGGGACAAAACGCTGGAATTCATACACACCCCCTGGGTGCACTGGCCCGAGACAATGGCGGCCTATCTCAAAGAAGACAAGATTCTGTTCAGCTGTGATTTTTTTGGCTCTCACATTGCCACTACCGATCTCTATGCTACCGATGAAGCGCGTGTTTACGAGGCAGCGAAACGCTACTACGCCGAGATCATGATGCCCTTCCGAAGTGTGATCAGGAAGAACCTGGAAAGAATCGCGTCTCTTGATATAGCTACCATAGCTCCCAGTCACGGAGCCATTCATGCACGGCCATCCTTCATCATCGATGCCTACAAGGATTGGATCGATGGGCCGGCGAAGAACCTGGTGGTCTTGCCCTACATTTCAATGCACAACAGCACCAGGCAAATGGTCGATTTCTTTGTCTCATCGCTCGTGGAGAAAGGTGTGAGTGTCGAGCAGTTCGATTTGGCCGTGACAGACATAGGGAAACTGGCAATGGCTCTCGTTGACGCCGGGACAATCGTTATTGGTACTCCAACGGTTCTTGCCGGTCCTCATCCCAACGTCGTCTATGGTGCCTATCTGGCCAACGCGCTACGTCCCAAAGCCCAGTTCCTGTCCATCATTGGTTCCTACGGGTGGGGAGGCAAGACCGTAGAAATACTGGCAGGGATGATTCCAAATCTCAAGGTAGAAGTTATCGAACCTGTTCTTGCCAAGGGCGTACCGTCGGAGGCCGATTTCAAAGCCCTTGAGAATCTGGCGGAGACCATCGCGACGAAACACAAGGAGCACGGGCTGAAATAGCCGGGGTTACGAACCCCCGACAATCGTAGCCTTCGCTGTGGCGTTCGCCAAAGTATCCTGTACCGAATCGCACTTGCCGGCGTTGAGGTGTTCTTCGAGTTGGCCCGCACTCTGGAAGCTTGCACCGGAGATCTCTGAACACATCTTTGTTCCGAATTCGTCTTTGAACTGTTTCAGTATGTACCGAGATGGGGCCATCCAACCGTCACCGACAAGCATCCCTTGCAGGTTGGAGCGAATCATTGAATGCTTTGGCTTCTCACGATCGATGAAATACTTCCTCGTGAAACGCCGGCGCCGACATGATAAGCTGGCGCCGGCACACTTGTACCACCGCACGGCTTCTCTCGTGGCTTCCAACGCGGCCGAGGCTGCATACTGTCGATTCGTTATTCGGTTGCGAGCACGTACGCCAGCGGCTAATGCGGCTCTCCACAGAACTCCGCACGCGGCATCCAACTCTGCAAGAAGACGCCCGCACAATGGGTCTGATGCCTCTTCCAGTTCCTTGGTCTCATATCCAGCGGCTCTGTTGAGCAACGTGAACATGGTTTCGGAGCAGCTGAACCGCTTCCAGAACTCCCGCTTTGTGGCTTTTGCATCCAACACAACATCCATGATAAACCTCCAATATTCGGACCCCGGCAATGTTTGGATGTTCAATCATCAGAAGCTCTGGGAGTCGCTATCTATTCTGCGCCCACCCAGGTCTGTGGACAACGGCGGTACCGGGCGTCCGGCGCATTATTACGGCATTGCCAAACCCGGGGAATTACCTGATATGCGTTTTGGATCGATCTATGTAGGGTTACGTAGGCTCAAGCGTAACGAGCTGCCGCGAAGAATGGGGATGGATCGAACCTATTTCCCGTCGGAGCCGTGAATTGTTGCCGTTGGTGCTGCGGCGATTCTTTGTCCAGAGCAAATCGCTCCAGGTGCAGGGTTTGTCGGTATTTCATCCCCATTCTTCGCGGCAGTTCACGCGCCCTGAATCATGGACCAAATGATAGCGAAAGTTATCCGGGGCTACATCGTGCCGGCGTATCTTGCGAGACCGCACTTCATATCCGAAACACCAGATGAATAAGTCCCTCACCTTGATCTTCAACGGTGAGGCTGCCGAATCCCAGACCATCTCGCCAATGGTCCGGACCTTCTGCAGCCCGAACATCCTGCGCTCATGCGGCGGTTACATCATTGCCTGCCAGGTACATGGCAGCACCGCATATCTGGGCGTCAGACCGACGATAATGGAAGGACAGCGCAGTAATCATTACGATCTCAAGGTTGGTCCCGACACGAAAGCATGTCTCATTGGGGGCATCACTGTCGCCGGAGGAATATCACTTCTGTTCAGAATTTCGAAAGAAGAACTCAGCGGGAATATCGGGTCTGAGCTGCGGGAATTATACATCCACTCTGCGGACCTTCTCACACAAAACGGGTACAGCGGACTTGGCATCCTCGACTGGATCAGCAGAAAGAGCATACAGGAATCGGAGATCTCCTCGCCGGTTCCTTTGACGATTCTTGATCTGCCGGTCGAGTGACAGAAGCTTTCTACAGCGTGTATTCTTTGGCTGCTTCCGGCTGGTAGACGATCTCTTCGATTACGATTTCTGTGCTGCCGCCCGGCGCGTCATAAGAGAGTTCCTCGCCCGCATATCGACCCAGTAATGCCGCCCCGAGCGGCGCCAGCAACGAGACCTTCTGTTGTTCATAGTCGGCGTCTTGAGGAAACACCAGCGTGACCAGCACGGTGCTCCCATTGGTGACGTCATTGATACGAATCCGGGAGTTCAACGTGACCACGTTCGGCGGTATCTCTTCGGGCGGCAGGATCACGGAACTCTCGAGCTTCTGCTTGAGCCCCACCAGGGATCGGTACCGTTCCGCCCCGCCTACCGTGGCGAGCTCGAGGAATCCGCGAATGCGGTCGATGTCGTAGGCGTTGAAACAAAGCTTCTTCGTTGCCATATACGGCAAGATGGTAGCAGAAGTCGTCAGGGGCGGCAACCCGATGAACAATAGGACGGATCCGGCAGTCCTGTTGAAGATCATCCTGTTCGCTGATTCGAGTGGCATCACCAGCGGGTGCCGCCCGCCCGCAATCACTGAGCATATTCGTATTCGATTTGCTCAATATGCCCGCGCCAGTAAGGTCTTGGCCCTTCCGGCAGCAGCTATGCAACTTCGCAGTCAGGATACCGCCGCCCACCGATTGACTTCTATATAGAAAAAGCCGTATATAAGATACCAGACGAAACACCCCTTATTGTGGAGAGATGAATGACACTACCTACGAACCTGAAACACGTTACGACTGGGGCGGAACTCACGTCGCTGATAGACGCCGAAGATAACGTGATGGTCTGCTGTGGCCGAATGGGACCAATGTGTGTTCCCGTGTACGGCGCGATGGAAGAACTGGAGAAGTCCGGCAAACATGACCACGTACAGTTCCGCGACAT
>JAHOYX010000107.1 GCA_019038705.1 Spirochaetales bacterium | reverse complement strand
GCGTAATTCACCCGGATGCAGCGATCACGGTGTTCCCACGGCTCGTCATTGCCGAAGAAGAAGTACTCCCCCGGGACAACGATGACATCTCGCGCCTTCAACCGATCGTAGAGCTCTCGGGTTGTTCCCGGAAGTTCGGCGAACCAGATCCAGAGAAAGAACGAGCCTTCGCTCCGATGCACCGAGTAGGGAAACGCATCTCCAAAGTGACGATGGACCGCCGCCACCACACGCTCGGACTTTGCCTGATAGTACGGTCCGATGACCGATCTGCTGAGATCGAGAAGTTCGCCGGACGTGAGGAGGTCTTCCACGAGGGTCTGACCGACGGTGCCATTTGTCAGACTGAAGACCGCGTTCATCGCGGACAGCGCCGCGGCCGTCTCCTCGCCTGCTATCAGGAATCCTGTCCTCAAAGAGGGCAAACCGATCTTGCTCAGGCTCATGCTGTAGATGATGTTCTCGTTCCAGATAGGCGTAACCGGTTGAAAGATGATGTCCGGGAACGGGGCGCCGTACGCGTTGTCAATGATCAGCGGTACGTCGCGATCGCGGGCAAGGGTATCAAGCCGCCGGATCTCTTCATCGGTGAGCACGTTGCCGCTGGGGTTGGTCGGGCGTGAGACGCAGATCGCCGCGGTGTCTTCGGTAACGCGGAGCGTGTCAAAATCGATCTGATACTTGTGCGTGTGCTCATCAATCACTTCGATCTTCGGGCGGTTCGCCACTATGTCCCGGGTGTCCTCCGGTTGATCACGATAGCCGATGTACTCAGGAAGCAGTGGAAAGAGCATCTTGCGGCGGGTACCGTCCGCGTGCGGGCCGGCAAACAGGGTGAAGAGCATGAAGAAGGCCGTCTGGCTGCCGTTGGTCACCGCGATGTTCCGCTCGGTAACCGGCCAGCCGAACTCAGTGCTCAGCCGCTCGGCGAGAGCCTTCAGGAATCGCGGCCGGCCCTGCGGGGCATCGTACACGCCCACCATTCGATCAAACTGGTCGCCGTTGTCCAGAATCTCCCGCATGCGTCGCCGCCAGAGAGCCGCCGCCTCGGGGATCAAAGCCGGGTTGCCGCCGCCGAGCATGTACTTCTTCTTCGCACCGGACTGCGCGCTTCCGAGGTCATCCATGAGTTGCAGAATCCCGGTGTGCGCCGTGTAGCGCTCCCCGCGCAGAGATCGATTCATCCCGGCGAGTATAGCGAACCGGCATTGCACGACACAAGGTGTCCGACGGCTAACAGTTGGGGGCGCGGCACAGACGAGCGGGCCGTCACTTGTCCTCGCATGGCTGCGGAGTCGCGCCGTCCCGCTCGTCTGCGCCGCGCTGACCCCCAACCACTTGTGGCCGGACACCTTGTGCCGGTGCTCTGCTCAGTGGGGGAAGACCAGAGGTCGCGGGGCGCTTGTAGCACCAACCGAGATCGGGGGCTATACTGACTCATCTCGATTCAAGCGAGGCCCTCATGACCCAACGAATTGCGGTATTTGCTTTCAACGGCGAGCCCATGTGCTTCGTGCATGGTTTGCTCAACGCGCTCAACATGCGTCAGAGTGGAATGGATGTTGCCCTCATCATTGAGGGCAATGCGACAAAGACTTTCTGCGATTTGAGCAAGCCTGAGGCGGAGCTCCACAAGCTCTACCAGGAGGTGACCGAGCAGGGGCTGGTCGACTGTGTCTGTCAGGCGTGCGCGAACAAGATGGGCGTGCTTGAAGAGGTCAAGCGCCTTGGTTTACCGCTCTGCTCGGAGATGCAGGGGCATCCTGCCATGGCGCGTTACATCGCCGAAGGCTATCAGATCATCACACTGTAGCGGCACCGGGTCTCTCCGGCATGTCCGACAGGCCGGAGAGACCCGGCGTCTCTTCTCCGTGCCACGCCTCATCGGGAAGTATGGGGGTTCCCGGCATCTGCTGCGCGCTCATCATGGCGGAAACGTGCTGGAGTGAGGAGAGAATCTGCGTTTGCTCCCAGCTCTCCAACTTCGCGAATGCCTGGGTGAACTCTTCCTGCAGGATGGTCGGGTTGCTGGCAACAATCGCCTTCCCGGATTCAGTAGCCGTGATGAGAACCTTTCGTCGGTCTGTGCTGTCTCTGCGGCGCAACAGCAGTCCGCGGAGTTCGAGCCGGTCAACGATGGTTGTCACGGTTGCCTGACTCAGGCTCACGTGCTCGGCCACGTGCCCGATGGCAGACTCTCCGTTTTCTGTAACCTCTTTTAAAACAATAAGTTGCGGAACCGTCAATCCCACGGTCTTGGCTAGCTGCCGTGAACGGAGACCTATTGCACGGCTGATTTGTCTAATGGTTGAGAGAACCATCTGGCTGACGGCTTGCGAGGGATTCACCTCAAGAATGTATCCCCAAACATGGATCAGGGCAACCTGCGTCGGCAAGAATCGATTTGGGTCCGAATATTTCGTACCGTAAACAATAAGGGAGCGCATTGTCAGTTCTGATGCCGTCCAAATGGCATAGAGTTTTATAATGTAACGAGTTATGCCGCTACATAGGCGCGTTTAGAGTTTCTCGATTGTTTTGGGCCACTATGGAGTGTTGACTGGTCGGGGATATTCTCTTATAGTTATATACATCAAAAGGAGTCATACGTGAGATTTCATGTGAGAAGCAGATTCGTTTTTCTGACCATTTTCATGGTGCTGAGCATTGGCCTCGTTTCGGCAGGAGCCGAGGGAGAATCAGGCGAAGACGTCATCGACGTTGTGCTCGCTGACTCATCCTGGGACAGTATCCTCGTGCACAATCGCATTGTGGCGTTCATCCTGGAGAACGGTTACGGCGGCTATTCAGTCGACTTCATTCCTGGTGACACCGTGGTACTGTTCAACGGCGTTGCCAGCGGAGACATTGACGCCACGATGGAATCCTGGCACTCCAATTACCCCGAGGCATACCAGGAGCAACTGGACGCCGGAACCATTGTGAACGTCGGCACGAACATGCCGGATGGCCCGCAGGCTTGGTGGGTGCCTCGCTACATGATAGAAGGCGACGCGGAACGGGGCATTGCAGCGACGGCTCCGGATCTGGAATCTGTTGACGATCTTCTGAGGTACACAGAGCTATTCCCTGATCCCGAGAATCCGGGCAAAGGTCGGATCATTTTCCCGCCCCCAGGCTGGTCGGCTTCGGTAGTCAGTGAAGGAATCATGGAACAGTTCGGTCTCAACGAGGCATATACTGCTTTCCTGCCGGGTTCTGGTGCATCGCTGGCCGCATCCATGAAGGGTGCCTATGACAAGGGCGAATCGTGGGTCGGGTACTACTGGGAACCCACTGCGATCATGTACCAACTGGACATGGTGGCCCTCAAGGGGAGTGAATTCCCCGCCGCAAAAGTGGACATCATCATGAACAGCGAGAGCTATGAGCAGAAGCCGGAACTGGCGGATTTCCTGTCCGGGTACAGCACCAGCGTTGCAGTCAACAACGAGTTCCTCAATGTGCTTGATAGTGAAGTTGACAATGCAGAAGAAGCCGCCATCTGGTTTCTCGAGAATCGAGAGGATGTGTGGACGGCGTGGGTGACCGACGAGATCGCGGAGAACGTCCGAGCCGCATTGCAGTAAGCCGGCTGAACGATCGTGTCACGAGAAACTGAAGCCGGCGAGGACCGGCTGGAATCCGACATCGCCACTGCTGACGCTCGAGCGTCCGGTGGCGATGTCGCTGTACAAGTAGAAGGCTTGTGGAAGATTTTCGGTCGCAATGCCGATCGCGTGTTCAATTCCGATCTTCGTCAACTTTCCAAGACGGAGCTGCAGGCAAAAACGGGAAACATCGTTGCCCTTCGGGATGTCAGTTTTGAGGTCAAATCCGGTGAGCTCTTTGTACTCATGGGCCTCTCCGGTAGCGGCAAGTCAACGCTTATTCGGACACTCATCAGGTTGATTGAGCCTACCGCGGGAACCGTGCGGATTGACGGCGCCGACGTTCTTTCAATGCCCCCGCGTGATCTGCTGGAGTTCCGGCGCCATTCCATCAGCATGGTATTTCAGAACTACGGGCTGCTGCCGCACCACACGGTGCTCCAAAACGCGGCGTACGGACTCAAGCTTCGCGGGGACGACAAAGACAGCCGCGAAGAACGTGCCCGGGCTACGCTCGAGACGGTGGGGCTCTCCGGCTGGGAGGAGTATAGCCCGGCTGCACTGTCCGGCGGCATGCAGCAGCGGGTGGGGCTTGCGCGCGCACTCGCCACTGATCCCGACATCCTTCTGATGGACGAGCCGTTCAGCGGCCTGGACCCGCTGATTCGCCGCCAACTCCAGGATGAGTTCATAGACCTGCAGGACCAAATCGGGAAGACAATCGTCTTTGTCACTCATGATCTCCACGAAGCGCTCAAGCTCGGCGATAGGATCGCCATCATGCGAGATGGCGAGATTGTCCAGGTTGCAGAGCCGGAAGAGATTCTGAGCAATCCGCACGACGACTACGTCCGGGCGTTCACCCAGGACGCTCCGGTTGCCAGGGTATACAGCGCGTCCACCGTCATGGAGGACCCGGATGTCCTGCTCTATCGATGGCAGGGACCCCGCGCTGCCCACACCGAACTGGCGCGCGCCAAGCATGATTGGGCATTTATGGTGGACAAGAAGCATCGGTACCTGGGTATCTGCACGCACGATCTTGTTGATGGGCTCATCGAGAAGAAGGTGAAATCCATAGATGAGAATGATCTCGACCGTCCGGAACCGGTGTCTCCCGATGTGCTGATTGAGGACCTCTTCGGTCTGGTGAGCGCGGAGAGTTACCCGCTACCAGTGACCGATGACCAGGGCAGACTCCTGGGTGTGATTCGACCGCGGGCGGTCCTGGAGGCGCTGCACACGCCGGAAGAGGAGGGGAGCGATGCTTGAGTATCCCGAGTGGCTCCGGATTCCGCTTGCTGAATGGGTTGACGCCGTTATGGATTGGATTCTGGCCAATCTTGGCGGCGTATTTGACTGGATAGGTGATGTGGGGCTGCAGGTGTTGCTCGCCGTCGAGCACGCCTTGCTCTTTGTTCCCTGGTTCGTGCTCGTCATAGCCGTGGGCGCTCTCGCCTGGCGACTGATCGGCAAGTGGACCTTTGGACTGGGCATGGCGGTGATGCTCCTGCTGGTTGGAGTGTTCGGGTATTGGGTGGAGGCCATGACCACCCTCTCGGTGGTGATCGTTTCCGTGGCAATTGCAGTGGGGATCGGCATACCCGCCGGCATCCTCATGGCCTGGAGCAACCCGGTGAAGCGGGTGCTCACCCCCATCCTTGACGCAATGCAGACCATGCCGTCATTTGTCTACCTCATACCGGCGCTCATGCTGTTCGGGCTCGGGCGGGTTCCGGCAACATTTGCCACGCTCATCTACGCGATTCCGCCCGTCATACGGTTGACCGACGTTGGCATACGGGAGGTGCCCGGAGACACCATTGAGGCAGCAAAAGCGTTTGGTGCCAATCGATGGAACTTGCTCTTTGACGTGCAGTTGCCGCTTGCACGGCCGTCCATCATGGTGGGTATCAATCAGACCACTATGATGGCGCTGGCCATGGTAGTCATTGGATCCATGATCGGGAATCGAGGCCTGGGCATGGAAGTGCTCCTTGCAATCAACCGCGTTCAGATTGGCAAGGGCTTTGAGGCCGGGTTGGCGATTGTGTTCCTGGCGATCGTCATTGACCGAATCACAAATGCGTTTGCAAAGGGACGGCCGGCGAAGGTAACCGACGCCGGCGAGAAGACGACGCTGAAGGGCTGACCGAACCGTACGGATGGCTTCGGCGCCATCGCCGCCCATCGGGAGAATCCGCATATGCATGCACCCAAAGCCATTCTGATCTCCGGGAGCCCTCGCCCGCGAGGCAACACCGCTTCTGCCCTGGGAATTGCCCAGGACGCCCTCTCCGCGGCCGGCTATGACACTGAGATGATCCAGCTCTCGCAGCTGAACTTTGGCTCGTGTATCGCCTGTGAGATGTGTCGGACCGACAAGGCATGTACCGGAGTAACCGATGACCTGACGCCCGTCTACGACCGGTTACTCGCGGCCGATCTCTGGGTCGTAGGTTCGCCGGTCTACAACTACAATGTTACGAGCTGGATGAAGGCCTTCATCGACCGCCTCTATTGTTTCTACGACTACGAGGACACCCACCCGCGCGACTGGTCCTCCCGGCTGAGCAGCCTGGGTAAGCACTCCATTGTGGTCGCCGTTGCCGAGCAGCTCAGCGACGAGGATGTGGGCTTTGCCGTGGAGGCGCTGACTCGACCGCTGGACGCGCTTGGCGTATCGACAATCGGCTCCTTCCTCTTTCGCGGCTACTTTGGGCCAAACGCTCTGAAGGACGACACTGACCGCGTGGCCCGATTCACCGGGGAAATAGCCGCTGCGATACAGCAGTTGTGACCGACTGACCTGACGCCTGACCGTTGACACGGCACGCACCCATCATCGTAATGGGTGCATGGCAGACCTGATTCTTGCACACGACCTCGGGACATCCGGCAACAAAGCAACGCTCTATTCCGTAGAAGGCGAGCTGGTGGCGAGCACGACGGCTGCCTACGACACCCACTACTTCAATGGGAATTGGGCCGAGCAGAATCCGAACGATTGGTGGACAGGCGTTGCCCAGGCAAGCCAGGTGGTTCTTTCCGGGGTGGATGCGGACCGCGTCGGCGCTGTCTCATTCAGCGGGCAGATGATGGGTTGTGTGTGTGTGGACGCTCAAGGGAGGGCGCTGCGGGATGCAATTATCTGGGCCGATCAACGGAGCGTTGAGCAGGTTGATGATCTTCTCACCCGCGTGGATTTGCCCCGCGCCTATCGGGCAACCGGGCATCGGCTCAGCCCCTCCTACACGCTCGGGAAGCTGCTCTGGATCCGGGACAATGAGCCGGATATCTACAGGAAGATCCACAAGGTCCTCAATCCCAAGGATTTCATCATCCACAAGTTGACCGGCGCATGGGTCACTGACGAGACTGACGCGTCGGGCACCAATCTGTTCAACCTGGTGCGCCGGCAGTGGTCGGAAGAGATGATTGACGCCGCCGGGATATCGCCGGAGATTCTCCCTGACATTGTGCCGTCGCCGACTGTCGTGGGTTCGGTGACGAGCGAGGCCGCCCGGCTGACCGGGCTTCGTGAAGGCACGCCGGTGGTGTGCGGGGCCGGTGACGGACTCTGTGCAAGTGTTGGTGCAGGGTGCGTGGAAGAGGGGCACGCGTACACCTACCTTGGCTCGTCGGCCTGGATCGCCATCGCGACACCTTCGGTCCTCTCCGATCCACAGATGCGGACCTTCACCTTCGCTCACGCCGTTCCCGGCCTCTATTCACCGTGCGGAACCGCTCAGGCGGTTGGAGCTTCGTTTGACTGGGTGCGCGACACCATCTGCCGGGATGAGGGTCGCACCGCAGAGTCATCCGGGAGTGACGTGCACGAGATCATGAATCAGCTGGCAGCGGCCGCGCCGGTGGGCGCAAACGGACTGCTCTTCCTGCCCTACCTGCTCGGTGAACGCAGTCCCTGGTGGAACCCGGATGCACGCGGGGCTTTCATCGGGCTGAAGATGGAGCACTCGAGGGAGGACCTCCTGCGAGCCGTGGTTGAAGGCGCGTTCCTGACGATGCGGTTGATCCTTGAAGTGTTCCGACCGCACATAACCTCGGACGTGATGGACGTGATTGGTGGGTTTGCGCGTGGCGGGATCCAGCAACGGATTATGGCCGATGTCTACGGCATGCCGCTTGCAATCTCCGAGAATCTTGCGGAGGCAACGAGCATGGGCGCCGCCGTGATAGGTGGTGTCGGTAGCGGGATGCTGGATGGCTTTGGTGCTGTAGATCGGTTCAGGAAAGTCGCGCGGGTTGTTGAGCCCGACCTCCATGCCCACGCGCGATACTCCGAACTGGTATCGCTACTGCAGGAGAGTTATCGCAGTCTGGAGGGCGTCTACGGCCGGCTGGCCGCGCTGTAGGACCCGGAAATCGACTGTGAATATCTCACCGTCCACCTCTCACGTAGGGTTCCCCCAGGGTCGCCGGCGCGCTCATTCGGCGCTGCCCGGACTTGGAGAGGCCATAGATCAAAAGCACGACCAAGGTGGACAGGTAGGGGAGCATGGCCAACAGGTTGGGGGATACACCCAGGGGTTGGAGCATGAACTGGAGGACGAAGATGCCTCCAAACAGATAGGCGCCGAGGAAGGCGCCTCCGGGGCGCCAGAGGGCGAAGATCGTAAGCGCGATGACAATCCACCCCCGGCCGGCGACCATACCTTCGTTCCAGGAGCCGCTGTAAGCCGTGGAGAGGAAGGCGCCGGCCATCCCGGCAAGGCCGCCGCCGGTCATCACTGCCAGGTATTTCACCCTGTTCACCGGGATGCCCTGGGATTCTGCGGCTTTGGGGTTCTCTCCCACAGAGCGCAGGGTGATGCCCATGCGAGTGTGTTTTACGAGGAACCAGATAACGATACCAATGAGCACCGAGAGGTACACGTACCAATCGTGGTTGAAGAAGATATCGCCGAGGACGGGGATATCTGAGAGTCCGGAGATGTCCAGGCGAGGCATGCGCTGGGGGAGGGGGCGGCCGATGTAGGGCTTGCCCCAGAGGCCGCTGATGCCCAGACCCAACATGGTGAGAGCCAGACCGCTCACCACCTGGTTGGCGCGGAGAGTGATGCAGACGAATCCGTGGAGGCTGGAGAGGAGCATCCCCACCAGGATTGCGGCCAGCATTCCCAGCCAGGGATTCCCGGTGGTGAATGCGATGATGAAGCCCGTAACCGCGCCGGCGGACATGATCCCTTCCATTCCCAGGTTGAGGATACCCGCCCTCTCTGCGATGATCTCTCCGAGCGTTGCAATGAGCAGCGGGGTGCCTGCGATGATGGTACGGGTGAGCACGGAGACAATGATATCAAGCATCGACAGTTCTCCCGCGACGGATACGGACGCGATGACTAATGAAGAAATCCCCCATGATGAGGAAGACCAGGATCATTCCGTTAAAGACGTCCACCGTGGCGGCGGGCATTCCCATTGAGATCTGTATGGCATCCCCGCCGACGATGATGCCGGCGAAGAAGAGACCCGAGATGATGGTGAAGGACGGGTTGAGCCGGGCCAGCCAGGCAACGATGATCGCAGTGAAGCCGTACCCGGCACTCAGGCTGTCGGGATAACTCAGGTAGTGATGGATAGACATGAGTTCCCCGGCTCCGGCCAGCCCCGCCATTCCGCCGGAGATGGCCATGAGCACCACCAGCGTGCGAAAGAAGTTGATCCCCGAGTACCTTGCGGCGTGGGTGTTCTCGCCGATCACCCGGATTTCGTAGCCGAAGCGGCTGCGGTACACCAGCCAACCCAGAATGAGCGCTCCGGCCACGGCAACGCTCAGCAGCACCGGTGAAATGCGGGACAGGGGGAACTGCTTCAGGATGGCCGCCGCCGGCAGATCATCGGTGTAGGGGTAACCGCCCTTGGTTGCCCCCTTCCACGGACCCACCACCAGGAATTTCACGAACTCGGCGGCGATATAGTTGAGCATCAGGGTGGAAATCACCTCGTTGATGCCGAAGCGGATCTTCAGCACCGCCGGCACCATGCCCCACAGGGCTCCGCCGATGAAGGCCGAGAGGAACATCAGGGGCACCAGGACTATCGCCGGGAGGTGGGGCCCCCAGTTCAGGCCTACCCAGGTGGAGAAAATCGCCCCGACCAGGAGCTGACTTTCGGCGCCGATGTTCCAGAACTTTGCCTTGTAGGCCATGGCCAGGCCGCTGCCGATGAGGATGAGCGGGATGGCCTTGGTGACGGTTTCCTTGATGCCGTACCAGCTGCCAAAGGAGCCCTTGAATATGGAGAAGATCGCCAGGGCCGGGTTCACCCCGCTCAGGGCAAAGACCACGCTGATGGCCAGCAGGCCCGCCAGCAGAGAGCCGAAGAGAATGAGAAGATTGAGTGTCGCCGTACTCCGTTCCCGGGGGAGAAGGTCGATCTGCATGTCCTACGCCTCCTGAAGCGTCGAGCCGGCCATCATCAGCCCGATTTCCTCGATGGTGCAGGAGTCGGGGGTGACTTGCCCCATGAATCGACCCTCGAACATCACGGCGATCCGATCGCAGACCATGAAGAGTTCGTCGAGATCCTCGGAAACCAGGAGTACCGCACCGCCCTTGTCCCGGAGTTCGATGATCTGCTTGCGAACGTACTCGGTGGCCCCCACGTCCAGCCCGTAGGTGGGGTGGGCTGCGATGAGGAGGTCCGGTCCGCCAGAGATCTCCCGGCCGAGGATCAGCTTCTGGATGTTGCCTCCCGAGAGGTTCTTCACCCTGATGTTGATGGAGGGCGCATCCACATTGAAACCATCCACGAGTTTGCCGGCGTGGTCCTTGATGACCGCGTAGTTCATCTGTATCCAGTTGCTGAACGGCTCGTCCCTGTGACGTTTGAGCACCGAGTTCTCGTAGAGGAGGAGATTGGGGACGATGCCGTACTTGATCCGCTCCTCCGGCACGTGGGTGATGCCCAGGGTGTGGGCCTTCCGCGCATCAGCGTGATCCAGGGGCACGCCTTTCATCATGACGGAGCCCGAGAGCGGTTGGCGAAGCCCGGTGATGGTCTCCACCAATTCCTGCTGGCCGTTCCCCGACACTCCGGCGATGCCCAGGATCTCGTTTCTGCGCACCACCAGGGAAAGGCCGCGGACAGCAGGCAGGCCCCGGTCCGAATCGACATCCAGTCCGGTGATTTCCAGCACCGCGTCTCCCGGATCGATGTCGGTCTTTGGGTAAGCAGCGGCGATCTGCCGGCCTATCATCATCACGGCCAGTTTGCCCTTGTCCACCTCTTCGATACGGGCTTCTCCAGTCACCTGTCCCTTGCGGAGCACCATCACCCGGTTGCAGATATCCATGATCTCCTCGAGCTTGTGGCTGATCAGGATGACCGAGTGACCCCCGGAGGTCATTTTCCTCAAGATATCGAAGAGCTCGTCGGTCTCCTGGGGGGTGAGGACCGAGGTGGGTTCGTCCATGATGAGCAGGTCGGCGTTCCGGGAGAGGGCTTTGATGATCTCCACCCTCTGTTGTTCCCCGGCGGAGAGTTCCCAGATTGGTTTGTCGGGATCCACGTCCAGGCCGTACTGGGCCGAGAGCTCCCGGATGCGGCCCCGGAGGGAGCGCTGAGGGAATAAGAAGGGCGCTTCGGCGTACCCCAGGGCGATGTTCTCCAGCACCGTGTGTTTCTCCACCAGCATGAAGTGCTGGTGAATCATGCCGATACCTGCCCGCATGCTGTCCTTGGGGCTTCGGAGCCGCACAGGCTCGCCGTTGATGAGGATTTGCCCATCGTCCGGGTGATAGAGGCCGTAGAGGATATTCACCAGCGTCGTCTTCCCGGCGCCGTTTTCTCCGAGCAGTCCGAGGATCTCTCCGGAAGAGACAGTGAGGTTGATCTCCCGATTGGCTTTGACGTCCTGGAAGGATTTACTGATGCCCCTCATTTCCAGGGACTGGATTCTGTCCAAGGTGTCCTCCGCGTACGCTAACAGCCTCCGCCTGCGCAAACAGCCAAAAGGCCTCAGCACAATGCAGGAGGGCCGCCCGCAGGCGGCCCTCGTTAGTCATGGCAATGCTTGGAAATGATGCCTGCGCGCCTTATTGCGGCAGAGGCGTATCGAAATTGTCCACCTGATACATCATATCTGCGAAGAGGTGGCCGATGGAGGCCAGCTCGCCGTCAGCAACGGTCATGTTGCCGGCCTGGTCATAGATTGGACCGACGAACGGATCGAAGACATCCCGGCCCTGCATCATCTGGTCGTAGCGCTTCATTACCAGGTCGTAGATGCTGATGGTGCCGAAGTCGGCGCTGTCGGTGGTGATGCCCTTGAAGGTGTCGACAAAGGCGGGAGTGATCTTGTTGGACCAATCGGCACCGAGCTCAACGGCCTTGTCCTCCAGGAGCCAGAGCAGGTCGTAATTGGTCATATCGTCCAGTTTGCCGGCCCTCAGGTCCTCAAGCATCTGGACGTAGAGGACGCCCCAGTCCGTGAGTTGGCCGGTGAATACCGCGTCCTCGCCATAGGCCTGCATCGGGCTGTAATGGCTGAGGGCGTAAATGTCCTCGCCCTTCTCCTGGTGCTCCTGGGCCACTTCGATGACAGTCGGCGTGTCTTCAGTGAATCCGAGGATGTCGCAACCTTCGGCGATAAGGGCCTCGGCAGCCTCACGGGCCTTGTCCGGACCGTACCAGGCGTAGATCCACTTCACGCTGATGGTGGCCTCGGGATTGACTTCCTTGACGCCCAGGGCGAAGGCGTTCATGTGGCGGAAGAGCTCGGGGATGGGGAAGGCAGCCACGTAACCGATCTTGTCAGACTCGGTCATGGCGCCCGCCATCAGGCCGTTGAGGTAGTAGATCTGGTACATGTCGCCCATGTAGGTGCCCACGTTGGGGGTGCGCATGAAGCCCGAGCAGTGGAAAAACTTGACGTCGGGGTAGTTCGCGGCGGCCTTCTGGGTGTCTTCCATGTAACCGAAGCTGGTGGTGAACACAGCATCGACTCCCTGTTCCTGGACCAGCCGATCGATGAAGCGGACGGCGTCACCCTCGGGGACGCTTTCCACAGTGACGGACTCGAGCCAGGGAAGTTGTTCCATGGCGTAGAGGCGGCCCTGTTCGTGGGCGTAGGTCCAGCCAAAGTCACCGGCGGGGCCGATGTAAATGAATCCGGCCTTGATCGTGTCCTCGGCGGGCTCAGCGGCGGGCTCGGTTTCCTCCGTACTGCTGCCGGCGAATAGCGTGCCGGTGACGATCATCAGGATCATAATGATCAACAACGTCTTTTTCATTGCTTTCTCCTGTCCTTATCAACGAGTATGAACTCACCTTATGCCGAGGGTAGGCAGCTGTCAACTGTGCGAGCAAAGATGCGGTCATTGTCCGGTGCGAGAGGTGGAGTTGACATACATATGGAAATACCATATCTATGGTTTCATGAAGACAACCCTGAACGTGCGTGATGATCTCTACAGGAAGGCAAAAGCTCGTGCTGCGCTCCAGGGGAAGACACTCGGCCGGTTTCTCGAGGAGTCGCTGGAACGAATGCTACGCGACAATCCGCCTGACATAGAATCCTGGTCCGAATGGGCGCAAAATCTTCCAACGTTGTCCAGGAGTGCCGTGCGGGATCTGGAACAAGCAGTTGCGGCCCCCAATTTCCGCGCTGTTGATCCGGAGATGTGGCAATGATACTCGAC
>JAHOYX010000178.1 GCA_019038705.1 Spirochaetales bacterium | reverse complement strand
ATCGGCGATGTAAGCCCCTACCTGAGCAGACCATGGCTCGACATATGGACGGGAAGGGAACGAAATCTTGCGGAAGAAGCGTTGTCCGACGCGCAGAAAGGACAGGGGGGGGCTTTTCAGGGCTATCGGCCGACAGCCACGGGAAAGCCCAGGTGGTGGGACGTCATTGTTTCCCCGATTTCGGATGAAACGGGACGCTTGCTTGTGGTGTCACGGGACATCACCGCCCGGAGGGAATACGAAACGGAGCTCAGACAGCAGGTGGCCGCGATTGATCAGGTTGACGAGAGCATCATAATCACCGACAGAGCCGGCGATATCGTCTATGTTAACCCGGCTTTTGAGAAGATCACCGGGTACTCCCGTGCCGAAGCAATCGGCCGGAATCCCCGGCTTCTCAACAGCGGCAAACATCCCCGCACCTTCTACGAGAGTATGTGGAGGCGCCTGACCGGTGGGAAGACCTGGAAGGGACACTTCGTCAACAGGAGGAAGGACGGGTCGCTATTTGACGAAGACGTGTCGATCTCTCCGGTCTTTGACATGGACGGTGAGGTTGCGCATTTCGTTGCCGTGAAGCGGGACGTGACTCAAGAACTCGAGAATGAGAGACACCTTCGCCAGGCTCAGAAGATGGAGGCCATCGGGACGCTCGCCGGCGGCATCGCCCATGACTTTAACAACATCCTGTCCTCCATCATCGGGTTCAGCGAATTGGCGCGAGATGCCGCAGTGCAGGGATCCCGTCAGTACGATCACATCACGGACGTTCTGGGCGCCGGAAAGCGTGCGGCAGACCTTGTCCGTCAGATACTCACCGTGAGCCGACCAAGCGTCCATCACCGCGTGCCGATTGAGATAGCGGCTGTTGTCCAGGAGGCTCTGCTGCTGATCCGTGCCTCTCTCCCCTCGACAATCCAGATCAACGAGACCATCAAGTCCGACCTGAGGAATGTAAATGCGGACTCAACCCAGATACATCAGGTCGTCATGAATCTTTGCACCAATGCGCATTATGCCATGCGCGAGAGCGGTGGCGTTCTCGACGTGGACCTGGACGACCTGATCATCGACGACCGCCTCGTCGGACTATCCCCCGGCACGTACGTGCGTCTACGTGTTCGAGATACCGGCGCCGGAATGGGGTCCGATGTCCGGGATCGGATTTTTGACCCGTACTTCACGACCAAGGATCTGCACGAGGGGACCGGCCTTGGCCTTTCTGTTGTGCACGGAATCGTGCATGAGCACGGAGGCCAGATCATAGTTGATAGCGAACCGGGCAATGGTGCGATGTTCACCGTGCTGCTCCCCGTCGCCGGATCAGAATCGCCACAGCCGATACCGGTGGCGAGCAGACCGGCGGTTCCCGGTGGCAATGAGCACGTCCTGCTGGTTGATGACGAGGAGCCTCTCGCCCGTGTGCTCGAGGCGCATCTCGTTGGGCTTGGCTACAAGGTGACTATGAAAACCGACAGTTCCGCGACTCTGGCGGCATTTCTTGCCGGCCCTGATCAGTATGATCTGGTCTTCACCGATATGACGATGCCGAACATGACCGGCGACCAGCTGAGTACAAAGATCCGCGAGATTCGACCGGAGATCCCGATTATCATCTGCACCGGATTCAGCGAAGGGTTCGACGAGGCCCAAGCAAGGCAACTGGGTATCAGCGCGATCGTCATGAAACCGGTCGATCGCGCGACACTGGCCCGGACCGTCAGAAAAGCGCTCGACGGACGAACCTGACGGTTCGTCCCGGAGTTTCCGCCATTGGTTTCATCACAGAAGTAGTGATCCTTCGGCGGAAACTCCACACCTGTGTTCCCCGGCGGTTCAAATCCGCCCAGGGCAGGTAACGCGGTGTGGAGTTTGTGACAGCTTTCGGCAGCCATGAGTTCGCGGGCTGCGTCACAAACTCCGGAATCAACGAAGGCGATCCCGGAAGGATCGCCTTCATTGATTCGGGCTGGGCGGATTTGAACCGCCGACCCCTTGTCCCCCAGACAAGTACGCTAAACCCCTGCGCTACAGCCCGAATAATCGAACCCCTAAGCTATCGGAGGGGTGGTTTGTTGTCAATAAATGTGTGGATGGATGTGGGTAGTTTGGTTGATCACAAATGGACTGGTTGATAAACTGGTTGGCACGAGCTATCATGTGTCACATGAAATCGATTTCCGTTGGGGCATTTGAAGCAAAGACTCATTTTGGCCAGTTATTAAATGAGGTGGAGAACGGTGCTGAAGTCCACATCACCAGACATGGCAGGCCGGTGGCCGTCATGCGCGGAGAGCGTGCTGCGGAAGCTGATGAGGCCCGGGCGGCGCTTCAGCGACTTGCAACTCATCGGAGGAAGCTGTCACGAGAGGAGATCCGGGACATGGTGAACGACGGACGTGAGAGATGACGGAGCATGCCTTTGTTCTGGACGCGTCTGCCGCGGTCGCGCTGGCGTTGTCTGACGAGGACGGGCCGTCGGTGGCGGATATTGTCGCCCAGGCGATCGACGCCGGGCGGCGATTTCTTGTTCCTCCGCTCTTCTGGTATGAAGTGGGCAACTCCATACTCGTCGCCGAACGTCGTGGCCGACTGGACGGATATGGGGCGACGCGTGTTGCTGCTGATCTGTCGCGGCTGCCAATTGACACTGACTGGTCTCTCGCAGACGAAGTCCGTTCCGCGATCGCATCGCTCGCTGGCGAGCATGATCTCACCTACTATGATGCCGCATATCTTGAGCTTGCACTGCGGACGCGACTGAAACTGAAAACACTTGATAGGCACCTGCTGTCGCTTCAGGGTCATTACGAGTCGATTTTCTGACGCTGCCGTTCCGGCCGTGCTATCCTTTGACGCATGGATTCCGAGGCACGCGTACTTGTCGATTTTATGGATTCGGTCTTCTACGGACCGGGCTGGCACGGGCCCGAACTGTATCCGACGCTGCAGTCGCTCTCGGTTGAGCAGGCATTGCAGCCGGCCGGACCGGATGGCTACTCAACCTGGCAGCTTGTCCTGCACTGCGCGTACTGGAAGCACGTCATCCTGAATCGACTTGATGCTGCCGACGCACCGTTTGAGCGCGCGCCCGATGATTTCCCCGCACTGCCGGAGCAGAAAGACCGCGGGGCGTGGGGACGAGATCTCCAGTTGCTGGTGGACAAGCATGAGGCGCTCAAAGCGGAAGTGCGCCGACTTGGGAACGCGGAACTCGGACAGGCATCCGCTGACGAGAGGTTCAGCAAAGAGAGTCTGGTTCTCTCCATCGCCGCCCACGATGCCTATCACACGGGACACCTGCGGAACATGGGGGTGGAAGGGTTGGCGTAGGCGCACTAACCCTGCCGCTGTCCCCGCAGATAATCAGCGAACATGCCGGCTCCCATCGGGCGGGCGAAGTGGAACCCCTGCGCATAGTCGCAGCCGAGATCAGTCACGATGGTCAGTTGTTCAGCGTTCGTGACGCCTTCAACGACAATCTGCTTGCCGCGTGCCCGGACACTCTCAACGATGCCCGCCAGGTACGCTCGCTCACTATCGTGGCTCTCAATGCCGTCGAGGAAGGACTTGTCAATCTTGAGTGCCGCCGCCGGCAACTGCTTGAGATAGGTCAGAGACGACTGGCCGGTTCCAAAGTCGTCTATCCAGATATCGATTCCCATCTCCAGAAGTTCCTGCATCCGGGCGATTGCCGTCGGGGGATCGTCCATACAGCGCCGCTCGGTGAGCTCAATCCGGAGCCGCGACGGCTCAAGACCGGGATGCTCGGCCAGCGCAGTGCGAACAATCTCCGGCAGGTACTCATCCGAAAACTCCGACGCGCTTACGTTGAGCGTTCCAAAAAGTTCCGGGAACTCATCCCACGCCGAGAGCTGGGCGCAGAGACGGAACAAGGCCCATTTGTCGATTGCCTCGATCAGCCGGGACTCCTCGGCAATGTCCATGAACTCATCCGGCTCAACGAGCCCGCGCTGCGGGTGGTTCCAACGAATGAGGGCCTCGACGCCGGCCGTCTCCGGACCGTCCGGCCCGAGTTTGAGGATTGGCTGGTAGTGCAGTTCCAGCTGGTCGGCGCCAAACGCATGTTGGAGTTCACTGCGGATGGTCATCCGGGACACGGCCTGGCGGTGCCGGTTCAGATCGTGGAAGAGAAAGGGAAAGCTCTGCTCCTCGGACTCAATGCTGGCCGAATTGGCAAGCTGAATGAGATCGTCAACCTCCTCGCCGTCGTTCGGGCAGATGGAGATGCCAATGAAGCTCTCAATCGTGATGACGGCGTCTCGGTATCGATACGGGACGCCGACACTGTCGGCGATCTTCTGAGCCACCATACCGGCGCCGGTCGGTCTTTTGATGCTGGTGAGCAGAACCACGAGGTTTGTGCCGTCAAACCGAAAGACGAGGTCGGTAGTCCGGATACATTCCGATACCCGATTTGCCGTGTTTTCAAGCAACAGATCGCCAATATAGTGGCCGTACGTCTGATTGATTTTTTCGAAACTCTTGAGAGTGATGAACAGAAGGGCGCGCGGGCCGCTCTCCGGCTGCCTGTGCAGCTTCTCCAGCTCCAGGTGCATCATTTCTTCCAGTGATCGACGGTTCAAGAGGCCGGTTACCTGATCGCGAAACTCGAATCGGGCGAGACGGGATTCAACCTCGGCCAGCTTTGTGATGTCATGTGAGAAGACAAGCACGTGGGTGATGCGGTCATCGGCCTCATCGTTGTACGGGTAGAACGAGACGTGCAGGTTCTTCTGGACGGAGCCAAACCGGAACTGGTCCACGTAATGGACCTCGTTGCCACTCAGGCACTCGTCGAGCCGCGCCTTGATGCCGGATTGAAATCGATCTTCGCCCCAGACCTCCGCAACACTCTTTCCGAGGATGCGATCCCGGGGAAGTTCCATCGCCTTGCAGTAGGAGTCATTGACGATCTTATACCGATAGTCACGGCCTATGAGGGTGATGAAGTCGCCGGATCGATTGACGATGTACTCGTAGGTCTCGCCCATCCCGCCGCCAGCTTAGATCTACCGGGCGGGAAGGTCAATCGAGAAGCTACTCGTTCACGACGATTGAGGCCTCCGCGCGAAGATTCGCGACGTAGGTCTCCAGGGCAAGCCCCTGTTTCTCCTGGGCAAGGTACTGCTCAATACTGATCGCGACATCCTCGATCGGCGCGACCTCTGCTTCGATCTTCTCGGTGACCTGGATGATGTGGTAACCGAACTGCGTCTCAACGACCTCGGATATTGCGCCTGGTTCCAGCGCAAAAGCTGCTTCTTCAAACGGTGCAACCATCTGACCGCGCCCGAATGTCCCGAGATCACCGCCTGCGGGACCGCTGGGGCCCTCAGACTTTTCCTGCGCGACCGCCGCGAAGGCAGCTCCCTCCAGCAGTTCCGCTCTGATTGCTTCCGCGCGTCCGAGCGCCTCAGCCTTCTCTTCCTCGGTTGTCAGCCCTTCGGCTGAAATGAGAATGTGACGGGCTGCAATCTGCTCGCCGGCCTGGAAGTAGGACGGATTTTCATCGTAGAAGGCTTGCGTTTCGGCCGGGCTCACCGGCTCAACTTCTGCCAGGGCGTTGGTGATCACCTGTTGGATGATATTGTTCCGGTCAATCTGGAGTCGAAGCTCATCCTCATTGGTGTTGTTTGCCACAAGTGCTTCCTGCCACGCCTCGTCCGTTGTGAACTGGGCGCGCATCTCCTGGTATTGAAGCTCACTCGCCTGGGCGTCGGCCTGGATCCCCTGGCTCAGCGCCTCCTGGGAGAGGAGTTCTTCCGAGACAAACTGGTTGAGCAGTTCCTCGCGGAGAAGCGGAACATCAGCCTCCGGGATGGGAGTGCCCTGATAGAGGTAGGCCTCCTGCGTACGCTGGACCGCAAGCTCGTAATCGGCTCGGAGAATTCCCACTCCGTTCACAAGCGCGACGTACTTCTCCGGGTCAGTCGTGTCCAGAATTGTTCCGGACGCACCCTGCGAGCCGGACTGCGATGACTCTTCAGTCTCGACGGCAATTGGCGTCGAGTCAGCCTGGTCCGCGGATTCGTCTTCCTTGTTCCCGCCCGCGAAGGTCAACGCCGGGACCACCAACAATGCAATAATGATCAGAACACGCTGTCGCATGGTTACTCCAAAAAAAAGGTCCATTCAACGTATTGCCGCCGGACGGCAGAGTCAAACAGACCCATGAGTGTGTGTCGGAAGCGGGAAGAACGGTTTGTCCGACGGGGCCGACACCGGCCCCTGCGGCTATCTGTCCTCGGAACGGGGCGGGCGCTCGCGGGCTATGTTCACCTTCAGCGGACGTCCGTCCACCTCTGTGCCATCGAGCGCTGCGATTGCGGCCTCTGCCTGTTCTTCAGTCACCATTTCGACGAACAGGAAGCCTCTGAACCTGCCCGTCTCCCGGTCGGTAATCATACGAATGGACGCCACTTCACCGTGAGCGGCAAAGAGATCCCGGACGGAATCCTCGGTTGTCTGGAAGCTGACATTCCCCACATAGACGCGATTGTTCACAAAAAAACCCTCTCTTCTAAGAATATCACCCGCGTTGGTCGTTGACCCTCCGGCCCACAACCGCCAGGGCGATTTGAGCTGAAAGTATTGCAGAGCCGATACCGGCTGTCAAGCATCATCCGTCAGTGTTGAGACTCGACTTGCCCCTTGACCACCGATCCACCACCATGTCTACTGTAGCTCTCGGAGGACATGATGGGTGCGCATGAAGATCAGCCGCTTCTGCAACAGGGACCGGAGTTTCGCGATGCCGGGGGATTACTCATTCTTCTGCATGGGCGGGACGCCACGGCCCGGGACATCATGACCCTTGTCCCGCAATTGGAGCACGAAGGGTTGGCTTTCGCCGCGCCTCAGGCCGACGGTAAAAGCTGGTTCCCGTACAGCTTTCTGGTCCCTGTTCAGCAGAATGAGCCGGGCATTCCGTCTGCAATGACCGTCATCAGGAGTCTCGTGACGGAGGCCGATCTTCTGGGCGTGCCGAACGGCAAGGTGATGGTTCTGGGTTTCGATCAAGGGGCATGCCTCGCCCTGGAGTTTGCCGCGCGTAATCCCGCGCGATACGGCGCGATCTTTGCCCTGAGCGGCGGTCTCATCGGGCCTCCCGGCACCACGTGGGAGAGCCAGGAAAGCCTGTCCGGGACTCCGGTGTTTATCGGCTACAGTGACGTTGATCCGCACATACACCGATCGCGTGTAGAGGAGAGCGGTGAGGTGCTTACCCGGCTTGGAGCAGTCGTGAAATTGAAACTCTACTCCGGAATGGGACACACGATCAGCGGCGAGGAACTGGAGCACGTGAACAGCGTGATTGCGGACGTGTTGGCTGCGCCGGCTACTTCTTAGCGGTTGGCGTCACACGATCCCGGTATGCCGGAATCTCAATCATCGGCGGACGTTCGTCCTCCACAATCTCGTACTCGACGGTCTCAAATGTCTGGTCGTGGACCTGAAACTGGCGAAGCACGGTACTGAGCTCAGGAATCGTGCCGATGACATTCATTTTTGAGAGCCGGGAGAGAAAGGTCTGGATGATACCAAACGACATCTTGCCGAGACTGCGCGTGGCCTGATTTCGATGCACCCGCTGATCCAGGTCGGTCTGGGCAAACGCGGCCATTCCCCACCGGGTGTAGACATCCAACAGGTGCGAGGTCTCCACGCCATATCCAATGGGGAACGGAATTGACTCCAGCACCTCCCGACGGACTGCGTACTCTCCGGACAGTGGTTGAATGATTGCGCTGAGCTCCGGGAAGAAGAGCGAGAACAATGGCCGGATCAGGATCTCGGTGACGCGACCACCGCCGGACGGCCGAATGCCCTGGCTGAAGGCCAGCGGCCGGTCATAGAAGGCCTTCACGTACTTGATCTCAGGTCGATTTATGAGCGGTCCGACCAGCCCGTAGACAAAGCGTGGATGGATGTTCTTTATGTCGGCATCGATATAGACAATGATGTCGCCCTTCAGCTGGTAGATTGCTTTCCAGAGGTTCTCGCCTTTCCCGCGCTTGGGTTCGATATCCGGCAGGATGTCGCTCGCGAGGTAGGTGTCCGCTCCGAAGTTCGCGGCAATCTCCAGGGTCCGATCAGTGCTTCCGGAGTCAATGACGGCAATCTCGTCCAGGAGCGGGTAACGATGCATCAGCTCGCTCCGAAAGATGACCACCTCCTTGCCGATAGTCTTTTCCTCGTTGAGCGTCGGGATGCAGAGGCTGATCGTCATGCCCTGCTCCTGCTTCTTCTCCACGAGCTCGGCAAGGTCTCGGAACGTTCCGTGGTGGTACGTGTTGGATTTCAGCCACTCGTCAATTTTCATCACAGTACCCCTTGTCCACGGCGAGGATGAGGCCCAACAGCTGCTGGAGGCCGGTGGTGATGGGGTCTATGTGTATCCGCTCGCCTTTCTCGTTGAGGTTTTCGCCGGTCGACAGACCGATTGTCACCGCTGGTATCCCCTTGTCTATGAACGCCGAAAGCTCTGAGGTGCTCGGGCGGATGCGTGGCTTGATGTCCAGATGGGTGAGCACCCGGCGTGCGCCCACCGCGAGCGGGTGGGAGAACTCCACACCCCCTGGCTCCCGCTGGGCCACCACTTCCATGGTGATCTCTGCCCCCGTGTGTGACGCGACTTCGGCGGCGATGTTCTCGATCGTCTCGGCCAACTGGTGTACCATCGGGCCACTCTCGCTGCGGGCCTCAAACTGGACGGTGCCTTTGGTCGGGATCGTGTTAAACCCGGCGCCGGATTCAACCGAGTTCAGCACAATCGTGGAGCGGGGCCTCCTGGACAACGGGATCTCGAAAATGCGATTGATCACCTCGCTCATATTCACGATTGCTCCGCCCGCACCAAAACGGGACCAATCGTATTCCTCCGGAACCTCGCAGCGGATCTCTCCCCGCACCATTCCGATTGAAGAGTACGACAATCGACCGAGCTTCACCCCCTCAACGCAGACGCCTGCAGATATCGGAATCTCCATGTTGTCCAGGAAGAAGCGAATCCCCTCGATATTTCCCCGACCGAGGCTTCGGGAGGTGCCCATGACAATCAGGTTGGAGTCCAGCTTGATGCCCAGGTCCTTGAGGATTAGCGGAAGAGTCACGACCGCTGCCACACCGAGACTGTTGTCCCCAATGCCGAGTCCCGACACGTAACCCGGTTCAATAGTCACCATGTGGTCCATTCCATCAGGGAACACGGTGTCCATGTGAGCCACCAGCAGGATATTGCGGTCGCCGACCTCACCCGGAAGAATACCCAAACCGTTTCCGACCTCGTCGGTGGAGCAGTTGAGCAACTGATACTCGTTCATTCTTTCCAGGACGAACCCCGTCCGTCGTTCTTCGGAGAATGTTGGCGCAGGGGTCTCAGCAATCATCACGAGATTGGCCAGCATGATCTCGCTGAGTTCGGCCATGCGCTCCCGGTAGCGAGGCAGCGCCTCAAGAATAGCGTCAAATGACATACGCATGCCAATGAGTATATGGCACAATGCGGAGCCTCTGCAATCGGTCGCCCGCGACAGGACAGGTGTATTGAGATCGATAAAGCGCAATATTCAAGCTTTCGGCGGAAATATGTTGATTTTGTTAACATCTGGTATTAATATCGATGCTGGAGGCTGCTCATGGAGCACAGAGTCAGCAAATGTCCGGCGTGCGGGAACACGGAGTTTGAGATCCAGCGTCTTCGGTGCGCCAACTGTGGTACCGCCGTAGAGGGGCGATTTTCGGTCTCACGCCTGGCGACCCTGCCCGAGGAGCAGGTTGCATTCGTGGAGACATTCGTCAAGTGCCGCGGGAACATCAAGGAGGTTGAGCGCGAGCTTGGCATCTCGTATCCGACCGTCCGAAGTCGATTGGATAAGGTCATACAACTGCTCGGGTTTGACGAAGATGAAGACCGCATGGACCAGCGCGAGATCCTTGGAGCACTTGATCGGAAAGAGATGTCACCCGAAGAGGCGGTGCAGGCCCTGAAGGCATTGAAGGAGTAGGGGAGAAATGCAAGACGAACGATCGATGATTCTGAACATGCTCAAAGAGGACAAGATCTCGGTTGAAGAGGCCGAGGCCCTGCTGGAAGTACTCAACGAGGGCGAGAACGAGGAACCCGGAGGGTTCGCAGCGGCGGATACGGCGGAAGCGGGCACGCCTCCCGGCGATCAGAAGCGCGATCCCCACAAGGTCGTTTTCACCATCGACTCATCCGACGAGAAACACCACAAGGCCGGCCACCGGCAGCGCGACAGACAGCGTGACGGCACGTCGGGAGGCCTCAACTTCGATTTCGATCTCGGCGGTCTCAAAGAGTCGTTGCGGGAAACCATGAAGGGTGTCTCCGAAGCGGTGAAAGACGTCATGGGAGAACTCTCCGACCTGGATCTGGGCAGTGAGATCTTCCGGGCGATGGGGAAGATCCGTTCCGAAGCCTCCGACGAGATCACCGAGTCCGTCGGCGAGGCGACCAGCCTCTCTATCTCCAACAAGTGGGGAGACATCCGGGTTACCGGGGATGACCTCCGGGTTACCGGGGATGACGCCGCCGACAGCATCACCGTGCGCGCGAAGGTCACCGCCTGGGGTCGCTCACAGGAAGAAGCCGATGAAGCCATCGGGAAGTTCGGCGTGCGACTGGAGCAGGAAGGGGACACCTGGCATGTAAGGAGCGGGCTTGAACAGGCGTCGCTCGGGCGAATCCGAATGGATTATGAGATAACTCTTCCACGCCGCATGAGTGTATCCGTCTCGTCCGCGAGCGGCGACATCTGGATTGAGGAGCTTGACGGCGAACAGAGCATCAGGACCCTGTCCGGCGACATCACCGTCGCGGATCTCGGTTCGGATCCGACCACCGCACATGTTATGAAGACCAAGAGTGGAGACGTCGTGGGTGGTGCGCTGACGGGAGAGATCAGCTTGAGCAGTCTCTCGGGCGATGTTGAGATCAACGGATTCTCAGGAACCCTGCAGGTAGCAACGCAGAGCGGAGACATCACCATCCAGGATGGGTCCGGCTCGGTGCAACTGAAAACGATGAGCGGGGACATTGATGCCGCGCTGACTACTCTGGGCAAGAAGCCCATCACCGTCACGAGCGTGAGCGGGGACATCGAGCTGGAAATTCCGGACGGCAGCGCAGTGGATGTGACCGCGAAGAGCACATCCGGGGACGTCGGAGTGGAAATGGACCTGGACGTTGAGAAGCACACGGACCACCTGCTCGTGGGATCCGCCAATGGTGGCGGGCTGGAACTCGCCGCGACCAGTGTTTCGGGAGACATATCGATCCAGGGATCGTAACGATCTCAGAGTCACAGGGCGCTTGCCCACGTCTCCGTCCTTGCCTATCATGCGTTGGCACAAGCAAACCGCCAACGGGCGTAAAGGACGCGCCGACTAAGTGAAAGACAAGCCCGCAGCCCCCGAGCGTTTCCCGAGGGACCTTCAGTACGCGAAGTTCTCCGCATACGGTTTCCTGAAAAACCTCAGGTTCTTCGAGCCGTTCCTCGTGCTTTTCTTCCTGGAGAAGGGCATCTCCTTCCTGGAGATTGGCACGCTCTATGCAATCCGGGAGATCGTGGTCAACGTGCTGGAGATCCCGAGCGGCGCGTTGGCGGACGCCCTCGGGCGGCGCCGCACCATGATTGCGTCCTTCATCAGTTATCTCATCTCATTCGTCATCTTCTGGCGTGCCGCGTCCATGCCGATCTTCGTGGTCGCAATGGTCGCATTCTCGTTTGGCGAGGCCTTCAGAACCGGCACCCACAAAGCGATGATCTTCACCTACCTCCGGCTCAACGGCTATGAGCATTTCAAGACCGACTACTATGGCCACACTCGGGGGTGGTCGCAGATCGGTTCCGCTGTCTCATCAGTCATTGCCGCCGCGATCGTCTTTGTGTCGGGCAACTACACCGCGATATTTCTCTTCTCGACCATTCCGTACATTCTGGATCTCGCGCTGATGCTCACCTATCCCCGCGAGCTGGACGGAACGCGAACCGAGTTCTCCCTGGCGTGCATCGGAAACGCGTTCCGGGAGATCGGGCGCTCCCTCGTATCCACCGTTCGCCAACGGGGTGCTCTGCGGGCAGTCGTGAGCTCCAGCCTGTACGGCGGCTTCTACAAGGGGACGAAGGACTACCTCCAACCGCTCATCATAGCCCTTGCGGTCTCCGTTCCGCTGGCCGTCGGCATGCCCAACGTGCAACGGGAAGCACTCTTTGTCGGCGTCATCTACATGGTGATTTACTTCCTGACGGCCTACTCCTCCCGCCGATCCGCCCGAGTTTCCACGGCGTTCCGTTCGCCCGAGCGGGCGATGAACTGGGAAGCTGCCACAGGCCTCCTTGTTGGCCTTGGTATCGGTATTACGCGGATGATCGGATGGACCGGCCTGCCCGTTGCGCTGTTCCTGGTCATCTACGCGATACAGAACATGCGGCGCCCCGTCAGCGTTACCGTGGTCTCAGAGCGGATCCCGGAGGACGTGCTTGCTACCGTCCTGTCGGTGGAATCTCAGATCCAGAGCCTTCTTGCGGCCATTGCCGCCCTCGTGATAGGCGCGGTGGCGAACGCAACGGCCGGCTCGGTGGGCAGCGGGATTCTCGTCGTTTCCGTGCTGGGGCTGCTTGCCGTGCCCTTGGTGTGGTTGCGGCCGAAGGTGGTTTGATCGGAGCAGGAAGAGATCTCTCACTGAGGCACAGAGGCACGGAGATGAACGAGCGTCCGTCCTGGTTTTTCGCCTTCCTGCATCACGCCGATCCCTGCTCTGCGGCCTCTGTGCACCCCGTGAGAACTCCTGCTCATTCGCAGCCCGGTGTTCGCCCACACTTGACATCGCTACCGGGCCGAAGACATCTTCGATAGACGTATGAAACTTCCCCCGGGCGCAAAACCCGGCCGTAGCGCAGGCGTGCTTCTGTACCGATGGGCAGATCCCGACCTTGACCCCGCCGGCCCCGCGCTGGATGTCTACCTCGTCCATCCCGGCGGGCCCTACTTTCGCAACAAGGACGACGGCTACTGGGGCATCGCCAAAGGTCTCATCGAGGACGGTGAGGACGAGGAAACCACCGCCCGCCGCGAGTTCACCGAGGAGACCGGGTTCGACCCACCGGCCGAGCTGATGGACCTGGGGACTGTCACGACCTACCGGGGCAAGGTCATCCACGCCTTTGCCGGTGAGTGGACCGACTCTGCCGATCCGCCGGCCGTCGTCAGCAACACCTGTCCGGTTGAGTGGCCGCCGAAGAGCGGTAAATCGATTGATATCCCCGAGGTTGATGACGGTCGATTCTATTCCCTGGAAACCGCCCGGACCAAGATGAATGGCTGTCAGGCGGAGCTGCTGGACAGACTGGTGGATCGATTGGAAGACGGGCCGGCCATTCTTAGATGAATCGAAAAACAGACGCGGCCATTTTTCGATTGATCTGAAATTGGACTTGAATCATCTGTGTCAGAGACAGGAG
>JAHOYX010000060.1 GCA_019038705.1 Spirochaetales bacterium | reverse complement strand
GGCCGGACACACCGGTAGCTGTCATCGGTGGCTGATGAGCCACAGGCTACCGGGTGTACCGTAAGGGGGGATGTCAGGCTACGTAGGAGCGGAGTCGATCACAGCGATCCGTTTCGCGGAGCTTGCGCAACGCGCGCTGCTCAATCTGCCGAATTCGTTCTTTGGTGAGGCTGAATCGATTGCCCAGTTCCTGCAGGGAGAGGGGCTGTTTCCCGTTGAGTCCAAATCGATACTGAATGATGGTGGCTTCACGATCAGAGAGGGTATCAAGGACCTTGTTGATCTCGTCCCGTAGAGCACCGTCCATGGTCTCTTCCTCCGGGCTGATACGATCGGTGTCCTCGACGAAATCGCCAAGAATGGACGGATCCCTCTCGCGGCTGATCGGAGTTTCCAGGGAGACATGATCGCGAGAGATATTGACCAGGCTGGCTACGTGCTCTTCCTGCATGTCCAACGCGTCAGCCACGTCACGAAGACCCGGCTCACGCCCGCGCTCGGACTGAAGTCGGCTCCTGGTTTTCTCAATCCTGCTCAGTTCAAAGATCCGATTCTGCGGGAGCCGAATCATCCGAGCCTTTTCGTAGATGGCCTTGGTTATTGCCTGACGGATCCACCACACGGCATATGAAATGAAGTGGTATCCCTTGTCGGGATCAAACCGCTCTATCGCGTTGATGAGACCGATGTTTCCTTCACTGATCAGGTCGGAAAGTGGAAGTCCCTGATTGCGGTAGCGCTTCGCTACGTTCACCACGAACCGAAGATTCGCCTTCGCGAGTATTGCTTTTTCCTCTTCATCACCCTCGAGTGCGCGTCGCGAACTATAGTCTTCCTCCTCACGCGTCAGCAACGGGATCTTGTTGATCTCCTTGAGATACGTTGAGAGAACATTTGCGTCGTCGTCTCCGTACCGTCCTCGAATAGGGACGGTACGACCCTTGTTTGGCTCTGCCATGTTTCAACCCCCTGTGGATTCTGTATATGAAGTTAAGCGGAAGGAAAGCTTGTCCCAGTCGCCCACGTTCATTACTCTTAATCGGTCAGCAAATCTCATTCTTGACCCGGGATCCCGTCCGGGCGCGGGCTTGCTGAACCGCCGCCTATGTGCAGCAAGATATGTGCCATAACGGCTCTGATCCTGCATATCCTAAGTTCTTTGCCCAGCTATAATTAGCCGGACGCTCCGATTCCTCCGCCGCGCGACAATCCGGTATTTGTATCATATTGATACAATCGGGAGACAGACTCCCAATATTGTATCGAAATGACCCATATATTTGTCGAGACTTACGCTACCGATGTGCGGGATTAACGTGCAGGTCCGGTAAGCTCGGAAAACGCAGTATAGCATAATCACCCACATTGGTGCAAGTGCTTTGCGTAGATTGAATTTCGCCCCGGCTCATTGCGCCGTTGACCTGATTATGTGGACGTCCTAACGTTCGTGCATGAGCACAGAGATAGATCCCGCGACAAGAAACGAGCTTCTCAACGCACAGTTCAACGAGATCACCGAGTATCACATCTACTCCCGCCTGGCGCGTCGTGTTCGCGATCCAGAGAACAGCGCAGCTCTTCAGCGCATTGCAAATGAAGAGAAGGGGCACTACGAAATCTGGAGGGAATACACCGGAGAGGAGGTCCGGCCGGGTCGATTCAAGGTGTTCTTTTTCACCGTGATCTCCCGGGTGTTTGGACTGACCTTCGGCGTCAAGCTCATGGAGAAAGGTGAGGAGGCCGCTCAGATCAACTACGATCGGATTGCGAAGGTGATTCCGAAGGCGAAGGAGATAGAAGACGACGAGGGCAGACACGAACAGGAACTGATCGCAATGCTCAAAGAGGAACGGCTGGAATATGTCGGATCCATCGTGCTTGGGCTCAACGATGCCCTGGTTGAGCTGACCGGGGCCCTCGCCGGTCTGACCTTTGCGCTTCAGAACGCGAAGCTGATCGCGCTTACCGGGCTCATAACCGGGATTGCGGCTTCATTCTCCATGGCTGCAAGCGAGTACCTGTCGATGAAATCAGAGGGCGAGGGGCAGCGGGCCCTCAAAGCCTCGCTCTACACCGGTGCAGCCTACATTGTCACGGTCACCCTTCTCGTTACTCCGTTTCTGATCCTGGGTAACTACTTCGTGAGCCTCGGCATCACGCTCGGAATCGCGGTGCTGATAATCCTCTTCTTCAATTACTACGTGGCGGTCGCAAAGGATCTGGACTTCAAGCGTCGGTTCCTGGAAATGGCCGGGCTCAGTCTGGGCGTCGCCGGGCTTTCGTTTGGAATCGGTTACCTGATTCGGATTGTGCTTGGAATCGACGTATAAGTTCGTTGACCTCAGTGGGGTGGCGGTCTATCCTGTGGCTTGCTGTGGCTGAAGGCAAACTTCACGACGATTCTCTCATCCCGCCGGCCGTGTCGATGACCTGGGACCAGGTGCATTGGCGGACGAATCAACTCTTCGAGGTGCCGCCGGTACTGCTGGTGACCGAATGCGATCCGCTCGAGTTTCGGAAGACAATGGCGTGTTTCATTGACGGGCGGCACGTGAACGATGCGCTCTATCGGGGGGTGCTCGCCATTCGCCGTGAGTTCGGCCTGGAGCCATACCCGTACGTGGTTGCTCTGCCCGAGCATGCCGCCGAGATCCCGGTGGACGTACGAGCGGTTTCCGGCGAGGAATCTCAGCTCGTTGGGATCCTGTCGCTTCCCCGCAGTATCCGCGAGCCGCCGTTCCTTTTGCCGCAGCTCAACATAGACGCAGCCGACCTCGCGCACATCCGCAGGCGGGAACACGCCATCCAGCTGCTGAAAGACATGAGCCGGGATGGCTCGGAAATTTCGATCAACGACATCGGGGACCGCGATGACCGGTTCCTGCATTCGTTTATTGACGGTATGTATCGCCACAGCTACCGCTATGTAGCGGCATATGTCCCGGAGGTTGGCGAATAGTGATGGACCACGTTTTCGCTACACCCCTCGGAGTGGTCGAACTCGTGACTCCCCTTCTTTCGGTTGGTGTGTTCCTGCCGGGGTTCTTCCTCTTTGGCTACATGCTCCATAGAGCTCCCAGCGACCTCTACACCCGCACACTCGTGATCTCCGGGGTAGCCTTCGTCTACGTTCTCGGAGAGTCACTGGTGATCATTCTTGGGAGCATCCTGCATCTGCAGTCCGTTTCCGTTCAGGTGGCGCGCGTACAGCAGGTCGCCGTTGGGTGGTTGATCCCCGCAATCCCCTACTACCTCGGCGCCGCGCTCACCACGACGACCCGTTTGCGTGGGATGAACCGCGCGATGATCGGCTTCGGCATTGCCCTGGCCGCTGCGGCGACAGTGATTGCCTTCGTAGCGCCGGATCTCCTTCGGTCGGTCACGCTGCCACATGCAACAGCTTTCGAGATAGAGAGTACCTTCGGTCGTGGAGCGCGTGGCCCTCTGACCCGGTACCGGGATCTTGCGCTTTTCGTGGTGATCATCTACGCCAACATCATCATACTCCTGGAATTGGTCACCTATCGCATCACGCGATTCTCACTCACCCTGATGGCCGGCCTCCTGATGGCTCTGGGGTTCGCAATACTCTCGCTCCTTGACAGCATCGTGGGCCCGTTTTCAACTCTCTATCCCCGCTCTGTTGTCGGAATCACGCTATTCGTTCTCGCGTCCACCCTCGCGGCCACGTGGCGATTCATCGACGAAGCAAGGGAAGTGGAGACGGCGCACACTGAGCTGCAGACCCAGGAGAAGCGGCTCTCCTATCTCGCCTACCACGATCAGCTCACGGGTGCACGGAACCGAAAGGCCTTCTACGAGGTCCTGGTCGGCCGGAGCCAATCGGCGCGGACCGGCGCCGGCCCGGGTATTGCACTCTTCTACCTTGACCTGGACTACTTCAAACAAGTGAACGACACCTACGGACATCGGGTGGGCGACCTGCTCCTGCGACGCGTGGCCGAGCAGCTCCAGACAGGTATTCGGCAGAGCGATGCACTGTTCAGGATTGGTGGTGATGAATTTGCCATGATTGTTGAGACGGCCCCTGATGGGGCCGAGCTTTCGATGATCGCGGAGAAACTGCTCTCAACCTTTCGTGACCCAATCCCGGTGGACGGCAGAGAGTTCGCCGTGGGAGTATCAATCGGCGCGGCCATCATGCCCACCCATACGACGAGCGTTGAGGATCTCATGAACAAGGCCGATCAGGCACTCTACGCCGCGAAACAGGAACGCAACGCGTTCCGGCTCTACCATGATCGGATGGACGCGACACCGGCGGCAGCCGTTGAGTTGCTTGATCAGCTTCGGATGTCGATTGAGCGGCGGGAGTTCGCGATCCATTACCAGCCGGTCGTTCGCGCGGACGGCTCGGTGTTTGCGGTTGAGGCGTTGCTGCGGTGGCAACCGCAGGATGGTCGCACCTTCGCCGTGGATGCCGTCGTGGATCTGGCCGAGGCCGCCGGGCTCATGGGATCGACCGGTGAACTGATCCTGGACACGGCGCTTCGTGAGACGGCTCCGTACCTGGTCTCAGGGAAGCTGGAGTATGTCGCCGTGAACGTGTCGCCCCGGCAGGTCGGGGGGCGCAAGTTCTCCGAGAGCGTCCGCGAAGCGGTGGCGCGGCACGGCGTTTCGCTTGATCAGCTGCGGCTTGAGGTTAAGGAAGGTGACGTGTTTGACTCCCTGCCCATTGGCGGCGGCCGGATTGTGTCCGGGGCGGGCGAAGGCCTTCGATTCACCGTTGATGACTTTGGCAAGGGATATTCTTCCCTCGCGTACCTCCGGCGTCTGTCCATCGACTCACTGAAGCTTGATCGGGAGATTGTCACGGATATCACGACGGACTCCCTGGCGGTTGCCTTTGTCAGAGGGCTCCTGGCGATGACGGCCGAACTTGGCATGGATGTCATCGCGAAGGGCGTGGAAACCGACGAACAGTCCCGCGCTCTGGTGGAGGCCGGGTGTTCGTTCTTCCAGGGATTCCTCACTGGACGGCCCGGGCCAATCGATTCGGTCTTTGGGTAGAGCCCCTCGTCAACAGGGTGGTGTTTTGTTATTCTTTCGGCGTTGAACGGGCGAGCGCAGAAGGTGCGCCAAACATGCCCGTCGATGCCCTATGGTGTAACGGCAGCACTACGGAATTTGGCTCCGTTGGTGGGGGTTCGAATCCTCCTAGGGCAGTCCCGCGTTTGATTACGTACCGCTGACGAGTGGGAGGGTCGGTGTCACTCCGAGTCATGGCCACGGCCGATGTCCACCTGGGCATGAAGTTTGCCTCCTATCGCTCCGTCCAGACAGAGCTGATCGATGCCCGATTTGAGGCCCTGCACGAGGTCGTTCAGGCTGCCAACGAGCGGGCCTGTAATCTTCTTGTGGTAGCAGGTGACCTCTTTCATCGCGTGGGGGTGGCGTCTGCTGTGATTCTTCGCGCTGCAGAGATTCTTCGCGAATTCAACGGAGACGCGGTTGCGGTCCTGCCCGGGAACCACGACTACGTGAGTTCCGACGGGGACCGTCTCTGGCACGCTTTCCGGGAGACGATCGGAGATCACACCCTCCTCCTTGATTCCGCCGTGCCGTATGATCTTCGACTATTCGACATCAATGCCATTCTCCTGGCGGCGCCGTGCGATTCGGTCCACGGGCACGACCATCGCCTGGGCTGGATGGAGGGCTACGCCCCGCCGGAAGAGGGTCTGGCCGTGATCGGTGTTGCGCACGGAAGCATAGACGGACTCACTCTGGATGCCGAGGGCCGGTATTTCCCCATGTCCCGCCGGCTGCTTGCGTCGCTCCCTCCGGCTCTCTGGATCATCGGTCACACACATCGACAGCACGATCTGCCGCAGGCCCGGCTGGTGGTGCCTGGCACGCCCGAGCCCGATGGTTTCGACTTCCCACACGCCGGGCAGGCCGCATTCATTCAGATTGACGGTGACGAGTATTCGGTTGAGCCCGTCGTAACGGGTAGAAATCGATTTGCGGACATCAGCGTTGATCTGGACCGTGGGGAAGAGATGACTGCCCAACTGGCACGGGTGGTCCCTGCCGATGCTCTGGTGCGGCTCACTCTGAGCGGCGCCCTTGACGGTGCGAGTTTGCAGGACCTGCACGCCGCCCTGGACGACCTCCAGTCGCGGCTGCCATATCTCCGAGCTGACGAGACGAACCTGCGTCGATTGGTCACCCAGGCCGATGTGGATGCCGATTACGCAACCGGCTCATACGCCCATCGGCTCGTGTCGGCTCTCCTGAAAGATGATGACGCCGAAGCGGCGGCGGCGGCGGTGGAACTCCTCTCTGCGGCACAGTTCAACGGGTCGGACGCATGAGGCCCGTGCGATGAAGATCTCTGCCGTTCATCTGCGTGTCTTCGGTGGGATCACCGATTTGGGCGTGG
This sequence comes from Spirochaetales bacterium, assembly GCA_019038705.1. GTDB lineage: Bacteria > Spirochaetota > Spirochaetia > DSM-27196 > SLST01 > JAHOYX01. The sequence goes on along the minus strand of JAHOYX010000060.1, from coordinate 7,114 downwards.
AGTTTCAGCCCGGACTCAACATCGTGCTCGGGGACAATGAGAGCGGCAAATCGACCCTGTTCAGAGCGATCCAACACACCTTGCTGACCGCTACCAATCTGGACAAGCGCGCGCTCCGCAAGGAGCTGGACCCGTTCCTTCCGAGACCGGACGGGAACTTCGCGGAATGTACGATCTCAGTGGAGGGCGACGGATCCTTCACGGTCCGTCGCCGTTGGGGTGCCGATGCGGAGGAAGAGGCCACGATGCCGGACGGGACGATCGTCCGCGGACCAGAGGACGTCAGCCGAGCCATTGATCGATTTCTGCCGGTGAGCTCCGCGACCTTCCGAACGATTCTCCTGGCCGATCAGACGCAACTGGACCAGACCGCGCGGCTCCTGGAGGAGAACCCCGGCGCGAGGGATGAGGCGGCAGCGGCGCTTCGTAGCGCGCGTCTGGCGGCCGGCGGCGTCTCGCCGGATGCCTTCGCCCGATTGCTCGAGGAGCGGCTGAGTGCCCTGCTCGGCAGATGGGATACAGCGAGAGACCGTCCCGAGGGCGGTCGGGGATACACCGAGCCGTGGACGAGGGGAGCGGGCACGCTCGTGAAAGCCTTCTACGGGGTCCAGAAGCTTGAAGCCGACCTTGACGCCGTTGTGCGGAGCGAAACCGAGCTTGATCAGGCCCGCTCGGAGATGGAGCAAACCGGACAGACGCTCCGTGTTCTGGATTCCTTCATCTCGGAACACGGTGCCGCGCACGCCGAGCTCAACACCCTGCGTGGGTTGAACGGCGAAATAGCCGCCAACGAGGAGCGTTTGAAGAGACTGCGAGAGGACAACCGTCGGTGGCCGGTGCTGCAGAAGGGCATCACCGATCTCGAGAGCGAAGCCGAACGCTTGACCGCCGAGAGGGCCGCGCTGGAAACAGAACTCGCTGCCGTTCGGGAACGGGAGCGGCGGAACATCGTGCGGGAGAAGCTTGACCGGGTTGATCGGCTGTTGCATGAGCTTGCCGAGGCCGGTGAAGACCGGGACGCCACTGCACTCGTTGACGAAAAAGCCCTCAGTGAGCTGAAAGAGGTTGAGGCGCAGCTGCCGTACGCGGAGGCACGGCTCTCATCAGGGCACCTGCGCGCAATCATCACCGCGAAGAAACCGCGCCCGATCACGGTAACGGTTGATGGGTCGGAGACGACGACTCAGGATGCAGTCCCCGACGCGCCGGTTGATCTAAGTGCATCCCGACAGTTGCTGATTGAGACCGAAGAGCTCCGCATCCAGATTGAATCGGGAGAGGAACGGTTTGAAGATCTCTCCAATGCCCGGAACGCGCTCATAGCAGAGCGGGACCGGTTGCAGAATCTGATGGGGGTCCGGAGCGTGGCCGAAGCCGAGTCCCGTCGGCTCGACCGCGATGCCGCAACCGCCCGAGTGACGCAGTTGGAGCAAACGATTGTCGAAACGATGAGCGTTGCTGACCTTCAGGCTGCTGAGGCGGCGCGGAATGAGCTTGCCCGGCAGGCCACCGCGCCCGAGCCCGCCGACGATCGAACGCCGGCGGCAATTACCGATGCACTCGCGGCCGTGAGCGAGCAACTCGGAGCGGTCAACGGTAAACTGGGGCATAGCCGCGAAGAACTCCTGAAACTGCAACAGGAATACGACAGCCAGGAGGATCTCGAGAACAGCCTGGGTGAGACAAATCGAGTTCTGTCGGAACTGACCTCGCGCCGCGATGGGAAGGGTTCGGTGCCCGGCGGTTTTGAGACCGCGGCTGAATTCCTGGAGGCTTACGAAAACAAAACTGCAGAGAAGGATCTCGCGGCAGGAGTGCACGGAGAAGCTCGTGTCTCGTACGCCGAGCTCGTCGGGAGTCAGCCGGAACAGAATTCCGATGAGATCGGGCAGGAGCTTGGCGAGGCACGGGCGGTGTACGATCGGCTCCACCGTGAAGCTCATTCCATCGAGCGAGTACGAAAACGCGCGGAGCAGGTCATCGGCGATCTTGACGCTGCGGTATTCGACCCGTTCATGGAGAAGGTTGCGGCCTACGCAGGGGTCGTGACCGGGAGCGCGTATTCCCCGGAACCCGGCGACGACCCGCTCAGCCCGGAGCGATTCTTGAGGATCGACGGGACCGCGCAGTCGGACGGACTCTCGGACTCGCTACCGTACATGCTGCTCTCTCAGGGAACGAAGGACAGCCTCGCACTGGCGGTGCGGCTTGCCCTTGCAGAAACGGCGCTCGGAACCGGGTCGGCACCATTCATCCTGGATGACCCGCTCGTTGACATGGACCCGTCACGACGAGCGGCCGCCGCGGGCGCCTTGAGTGCATTTGCCGAGCATCCTCAGGTGATCGTTCTGACCTGCCATCCAGAGCACGCGGCGCTCTTCCCGGATTCGCACCGCATCAGTCTCTCGATCCCCCAACCGCGGTAAGCTTGTTGGCTCGGCTGTTGCTCGCGCGGTGTGGCCTGTCTACAATGGCCGGGTGGTGGAAACAGACGGACGGCCCCGACGCATCGGTGTCATAGGCGGGGGACAACTCGGTCGGATGCTCATTCTCGCCGGGAGGCCTCTTGGATTCCAGTTCGGCGTCCTCGACAGAGGACAATCCGCACCGGCCGCGGCGATTGCAGATCGATTCATCACCGGAGATCTCTACGACGGCGCTGCTCTGGAGGACCTGACCTCGTGGGCCGATGTGACGACCTTTGAGATCGAGCACACCGATACCGAAGCTCTCGCCGAGCTTGCGCGGCGTGGGGCGCGAATAGTCCCGGAGGCCCGTCTCCTCGCTCTGATAAACGACAAGCTTAGGCAGAAGCGTTCCCTCTCCGAGGCCGGTGTCTCGGTGCCTCCGTTCTGGGCCGAGCATCCAGGCACCTTTCCCGTGGTCCAGAAGCTCCGTCACGGCGGGTACGATGGACGCGGGGTAGCGGTTCTGAGCGGCCCGAGCGATCCGGTGCTGGACGGCGTGAGCTACTATGAGGAGAAGATTGCCCTGCAAGCGGAGCTTGCCGTGATAGTCGCGAGACGGCAGTCGGGTCAGGTCGTGGCGTATCCCGCTGTGGACATGGAGTTTCACCCGATCGCGAACATCGTCACGGGCGTTGTCATGCCGGCGCGGGTTCCTGTTGATGTGCAGGCTCGGGCAACGGAGATTGCCATTCACGCGGTGGAGACGTTGGGCGGGATCGGGATCCTCGCCGTTGAGCTCTTCTGGGCCGAGAACGGAGAAATCCTGGTGAACGAGATTGCCCCTCGCCCCCACAACTCCGGACATCTGACGATTGAAGCCTGCGAAACGAGTCAGTTCGAGCAGCATCTGCGAGCCATCTGCGACATTCCCCTCGGGTCGGCGCAAATTCGATGCGCGGCGGCTTCGGTGAACCTCCTGGGAATGCCGGATGCGAGCGGGCCACCCAACCTGCGCAACATTCCAGCGTTAATGGAGCATCCTCGGGCCCACGTACACTGGTATGATAAGTCAGAGGTTCGGCCCTTCCGAAAGATGGGCCACGTGACGATTACAGCTGAGCGATCGGAGGATGCCGTTCGGGCTATCGAGGCGCTCGGCCGTTTGGTCTGGATTGGAGGGACGGGGGAATGAGCGTGCTTGTAGGGATCATCATGGGAAGCGACTCGGACCTGCGAGTCATGAGCGACGCGTGCCGGCTTCTGGAAGAACTGGAGATTGAGTTCGAGGCGACAATCGTATCGGCCCACCGAACCCCGCACCGAATGGTGGAGTATGCGGAAGGGGCAGCGGCGCGGGGCATTCGGGTGATCATTGCCGGGGCCGGGGGCGCCGCACATCTTGCCGGCATAGTGGCCGCGCTGACCGATCTTCCGGTGATTGGCGTGCCGGTGCGTGGCAGCAATCTGGAAGGATTGGATTCACTGCTCTCGATGGTCCAGATGCCGCGAGGGATTCCCGTAGCCACGGTTGCCATCAACGGAGCTCGCAACGCCGGCCTTCTCGCCGCCCGTATACTCGGCGTCGCAGACTTGACGGTTCGTGAGCGGGTCGCGGGGTATCGGAGAGCCGCACATGATGCAGTCGTCGGGAAGGCCGCGGAGCTCGAAGAGATCGGGTACGTGAACTACCTCAGCGACATGGATCACCGGAGTGAATGACCGCGCCACATCGGCGGCCTTCACACCGTTCACGCTTCCCGAGAGCTTTCTCCTCGGGACGGCCACTTCCGGTCTCCAGGTAGAAGGCGGGGATCAGCGGAACAGCTGGTACGCATGGGCCGAACAGGGACGGATCTCCGACGGGTCATCTCCGATTGTCGCCAACGATCACTGGAACAGAGTGGCAGAGGACACCCGGCTGCTGAAGGAACTCGGGGTCCACACCCACCGAATGGGGATCGAGTGGTCCCGGATAGAGCCGAATCCCGGCCGGTACGACAGCGACGCGATTCATCACTATCGCCACGAGATCGGGCTCCTGCGAGAGGCCGGTATTGAACCCCTGGTGACGCTCCATCACTTCTCAAATCCGGTCTGGCTCGAGGAGGCCGGTGGCTGGCTTCGGTCTGAGGTAATAGATCGATTTGACAGCTACGTTGCGCGGGTTGTTGCCGATCTCGGAGACCTCGTGTCTGACTGGATCACCATCAACGAGCCAAACGTCTATCTGGCTGAAGGTTATGTGTTCGGTGAGTGGCCGCCGGGCCGGCACAAGCCAATCGACTATCTTCGCGGGAGCCGGATCATGATCGCCGCGCATGAACGGGCCTACCGCACGATTCATCGGATCCAGGCGGGCGCCGGTCGCTCTGCCCGCGTGGGTGTGGCGCATCATATCCGGGTGTTTGAGCCGGGTTCGCGCCCCGGCTCGAGACTGATTGCGGGGTTGTATGACCGCCTGTTCCACCGGCGCTTCCTTGATCCGATGTCGGAGCACTCCGACTTCCTCGGGATCAACTACTACACGCGGGACATAGTTACAGCGACCATGAATCCTGGACAGCTTTTCGGGTCCCGATCACTCCCCCGGGATGCATCGACGAGTGACCTGGGTTGGGAGATCTTTCCGGAGGGGCTCTATGCCGTGGTCCTCGAGCTGTACGATCGCTACGATCTACCGGTGTTCATTACGGAGAACGGCATCTGTGACGGGTCGGATCGGAAGCGCTCGCCGTTCATCTACGGGCATCTCCTCCAGGTCCGGCGCCTGCTTGATCGAGGGGTGCCAGTGGAGCGTTACTACCACTGGACGCTCATGGACAACTTCGAATGGGCGCTGGGTGAGTCCGCCCCGTTTGGCCTCTACGAGTGCGACTTCCGAAACCAGGCACGGACGCTGCGAACGAGCGGCCATTTCTACCGAGACTTGTGCGGGGCCCGCGGTGTGACGCCGGAGTTGATTGCGGCCTATTTGGACCCGCCGGCCGTCGCCGAGTAGAGATTTCAACGAAAATCGCTAACTTTGTGCCGCCTATCGGTATATCATGGCTTTGCTTCGTAGCAAATCTATGGTATAGGTATACCTGATATGGCGCTTCCGACACGAATCCAGGATCATCTGCTCTTCGTGACCGCGCAACCCGCTGATCGGCTCACTCTCTACCAGCGGGTTGTCTCCACGGTGCGGCTGAAAGACGGCCATCTCATCGCAGCTGTGGGTGAGGGAATGCTGGGGTGCGTGAAATCTGCGATAGAGCTCGCGCGGATTGATCCGAGGCGAATCACCGCGCAAACCGTTGACGAGATGATTGGCAGTGCTCACCCCGCATGGCAGGGATTTTGCTCATCGACGGACAATCTTGTCGCCAAAGCGCATTCTCGAGGCGTTGAGCGACAACTCACTCTTCTCATCGACCTTGATGCGGTATTCGCCCGCTGTCAGGCGGCGAGCGAGATGATGAGCGTTCTCTATCACCTGGACCGGGAACTTGTCTCGCACGGGCGGACGGTCGCCTGCGTGGTTTCGGTGGAATCCCTTCCCAAGAGCCTCCCCCCGGAGTTCTTTGACGTCCATTGCACATGGGCCTTCGGTGAGATCGAGGGTCGCGGGGCCGTGACTGATCTGGATAGCGTTGCTGAGCAGTTTGCTCTCGCGTCACCGGAGTTCCGCCAGCGGTTCCTCGCGTCAGCGCGGGACGGCTCGGAAATGGCACTGCCGCTCGTCCCACGATTTCTTGACGACTACCGTCGCGGTATTCTCATGGTGGATCGACGGTTCATGATTCGATTCTGTTCGCCAAAGGCGGCTGAGCTTCTTGGGAAATCGGCGGATGACGTAATGGACCGCGCGATTTCTACCTGCGTTGACGGCGTTGACCTGGTCACGGTGAAGCATGAGTGCGAGAAGCTGAAGCCGGGTCGCGCAAGTCAGTCTCCTTTCATTGCCTCGTGGCGGATTACCCCGGGGGTCTACGAACCCCGGGAGGTGAGCGTTGACCCCGTGAGAAGCGGGCACCAGACAGTTGGTTACATCATCGCATTGTCTCATGTCGAGGCTGTGCGCGGTCCACGGGCGGTCTATCAGCAACTGAAGGCGGAGAAGGCGGGCTCCAGCGCGATGCAGGACCGAGTTGAAGAGGACGTGCTGCTCACGGAAGACGAAGCAGTGAGCGGTGATTTGCACGGCACGCAGATCACCCGAAGAGAGCACGAGATAATTCTGCTCATCTTGAAGGATATGACCAATCGCCAGATAGCTGATCACCTGAGTATTGCTGAGGTGACGGTGAAGAAGCATCTGACCAGCGTGTACCGCAAACTGCGTATCACCAGCCGTCGGGAACTCACCATGAGCTTCGCCCGACCCGGGAGTGAGTCGTGAATCGCCGGCGTGTGTTTCTTGTAGAAGATGAACCGATCATAGCATCGGGAATTGAGCGGAAGATTCTGCAACTCGGCTATGAGGTTGCCGGCAGCGCAGCCACGGGTGAGGCAGCCATCAAGGCGATTGACGCTGATACGCCGGATCTTGTTCTGATGGATATCAAGCTGGAAGGTCGACTGGACGGCATTGAGGCGGCGGCCGAGATCAAGAAGCGCCATGATGTGCCCGTCATTTTCCTGACGGCCTATGCGGACGAGGCAACCCTGGATCGTGCCACCCAGCAGGATCCCTTCGGTTACATCGTCAAACCGTTCACGGACAG
>JAHOYX010000001.1 GCA_019038705.1 Spirochaetales bacterium | reverse complement strand
CACCACCGGCTCAACACTGTGGAGATACCAGTCCGAATACTCTTCACCCCCGAGCTCACGCCACAGCGTGAAGCGTGGGTAGGGGATCTCAATCCGCTGGCCTTCGTCGGGATTGTCCCATTGGTCAGGCACAAGCAGCGCCCACGGGAACCCATCCCCATCCACGAACGTGTCATCCGGGTTCTTCGACGTTATCAGCACCGTCAACGGCTCCCGGCCGATGAGGTGGATGTCGTGCCCGGTGTTGATCACAATAGCAAACGGATTGTAGGGCGCGCTCGACAGAGTCTCGCCTTCCGTCGCAACACCGCGATCCTGCGGCACGGCAAAGGTCAGAGTAAACGATGCCGACTTCTCAACTGCGTAGCGTGAGTTCTCGAAGAGAACTACCTCCGCCGGAGCTGAGACGGTGCCACCCAACGAAACCGAGGCTCCCTCGTCGTCAATGAAGCTGCCGGTCAGCGTTGCGGTATCAGTGAACGAGTCGATCCGGATGCCAAATCGATGGTCATATCCCGCGAGCTTTGTTACCGCATCCGCGCTCACGGTGATGCTCGTCACGAGTCCCGTATCGTTCAGGGTCTCGGTTATGGAATACGCGGCCACAAAGTCGTTGTAGTCCGCGTCACCGGCGTTTGCCTCGCCAAAGAGGTCCTCAAATGCGATGGTGAGCTTGCCCTCTGCGGGGAAGTCTATCTTGAAAGCGGAGCCGGGGTCCTTCGGGAAGGCGTCGTAGACGTTCGGAACGCCGTCTCCGTCGGAGTCGAGGAGTCCACTGATGGCCGCCCTGGGGAGGTGTGAGCCGTCGCTTGGAACGATACGTTCCAGGGACATGGTTCGATTCACTTCCGACAGGGCGACCATGTCGCTGATGACGATTGATCGATCTTCGAATCCCTCGGCCGTGAGCGTCATGGTGATGTCTTCACGGGCCGACGGCAGTATCACAACACCGTTCAGGGTTCCATCAGTCGAGACCTTTCCCGAGTAGATGGGATTCCCTTCGCTGTCGTGCAAGATGGCAAAAACGGCGGCGCTTTCCGATGCAAGCTCGTCGCCGACCACGCGGCCGTTCTCATCGGTCTCAAAGAGGTTCACGTCAAGATTCAGTGTCACCGCAAAAACAGTTTCAAAGGTGAATGTGCCGGCTGGGGGTCTGGCGACGTCGTTGATCTGGTCCGGGGGGAGCGCTGAGCCGGTGCTTCCAGCTACCGGATCGGTTGCTTCTGATCCCGCGAACGGCTGCGAACAGCTGACTACCACTGCCAGGACCGCAAACAGAAGGAAAATGACTCTATAACGTTTCATGTCGACTCCTTATGCGAGGTGACATCTATTACTGACAGTATAGCGCGGAAATCACTGTTCTACTGCGATGAGCATGAGCCGCATCCGCACGCCAATCCAGCCGGCGGGGTCGGCTATGTCTGCGGCAATCCGACCTAATTCGATGTCATCGGTCAGCTCGGCAACCAGCCACTGACGGTCTTCAAACTCGAATCGGGCGCCCGGGCCGGGGACATCCACGGCGGCGAGGGCGTGCGCGTACCTGTCGCTGACCATGGCAATCGCATCAAAGTCCAGATGGTGGAGCAGTATCACGTAGGTCAGGGCAAGGCTGTCACAGTCACCTGATCCTTCCGCCACGCAGCTCAACGGCGCACGGAAATCCGAGAGGCCACCGGTCCGCTCGTAGTCAAAGCCCTGCAGCCACCTGAGGATCTCCGCTGGGTAGTCAACCCGCGGCAGGCGATCGGCCTCGAGACGCTGGGCGATCTGCACGGCAAGGGGCTGCAGACGCATGAAGCTCTCCCGGTAGATGACCCGGAAATATCGACGCCACGCTGCCTCGAACAGTTCCCTGGTCAGTGCTCCGTAGGGGCTGAGAATCCGTGCCTCGCGATCCACGAGCACCTGGCCCGCGTCCACCTCGCCCGGATCGATCAGGAAACTGAGGTCGGACCGGCCAAACGGGATCGTTGCACTGCGCCCGGCCGGCGCCGGAAACGGATAGAAGAAGTGGCTGATCGGACCGGGGTAGAGTGCGCTTTCGTCACCCATGGCAAAGCTGTCCAGGGCGCTCAACAGATGGTCGTGTGCCATATCGTAGGATTCCAGCAGCGCGAAGCAGAGGAGAACCAGATCGGCCTCGTAACCGTTAATCGTAATCATGTATCCGCGAACCTGATTGTCCGCCGTGATGAACTGGACGTCCGTGATGGCGGCGCTGTACCCGAGGTAGTCAAACGGGGCGGACTCGCCCTCCCCGGACAGATCGGCAAGCATATGCTCGGCTATCCCGACACCGTCCTGAGCGGTCCCGGGATCGAGGGCGATGATTTGCAGCATCGCATCGCCGTTGGGTGACAGGAACGCAAGGTGGTACGGGTCAAAGGATTCTGCGTCCCTCCAGCCAATTGGCAGATCGACGCTGTAACCGAAGACCGGATTGCGGACGGCCAGCGCGGGCACGCTGACGCAGATGGACAGGAGGAAAATCAGACCGAGGAAGAGCGGCCGGGCTCTGCGCAGGTAGTTCACTCTCATATTGTCGATCGTATCGCGCCGCACATTGAGCCGCCTTCTCGCGGGGCGGGTACCGTGGTAGGATCACGCGCCATGAACGTAACCGTGTCGTCGGGCGGGCTTTCGGGCCGCGTCGCAATCCCGGCGAGCAAGTCGCACACAATCCGAGCTCTCGTCATCGCGGCCCTTGCGGAAGGCGTGAGCCGGATTGAGGCCCCGCTGGATTCGGCGGATACCCGCGCCTGCATGTCGGTCCTGGGCGGCCTGGGCGTCCGGATTGCCGAGACACGGGAAGGTGCCGATGGACGGACCGGTCGGCTGGCCGAGGTTTCTGTGGCCGGGCGTGCCGGCTCCTTCTCGAGGCCGGGTGGCGAGCTGGACTGCGAGAACTCCGGCACCACCTTCTACGTCATGCTCTCTGTTGCCGCGCTTGCCGACTTCCCGGTTCTGCTCACCGGGGACGCACAGCTTCGACGGCGCTCCGCCGGCCCGCTCCTGGACGCCCTCGAGGAACTCGGGGTCACGATTGAACGCCACGGAAACGGTGGCTGTCCGCCGGTAACGGTGACCGGTCCGCTGCGTGGCGGGAAGGCGACCGTTGCCTGCCCCACGAGCCAATACCTGACCAGCCTGCTCCTCGCCGCCCCCCTGGCGCCAATCGATTCGGAGCTCACCGTGCCAATCCTCAACGAGCGCCCGTACGTGGAGATGACCCTGGGCTGGCTGGACTCGCAGGGCGTGACCTGCCGGCACACGGACTGGTCAGGGTTCCACGTCACGGGCGGCCGGCACTACCGGGCGTTTGAACGGCGTATTCCCGGGGATTTCTCAGCAGCGACCTTCTTTCTCGCCGCGGCGGCGGTCACCGGCTCAACCCTCTACCTGGATGGGCTGGACATGGCCGACAGCCAGGGCGACAAGGAAGTTGTATCGATCCTCGAGCGGCTCGGGTGCAGCGTGTCCTCCGATGCCGGCAGCGTGCGGATTGCCGGACCGGCCGGGGGTGTGCTGTCCGGAGGCACTCTGGATCTCAATTCGATCCCGGATGCCTTGCCGGCCCTGGCGGTGGTCGGAACGGGGTGCGCCGAGCCACTCCGGCTCACAAACGTTCCGCAGGCCCGCGAGAAGGAGACTGATCGGATTGCGGTGATGGCTCGGGAACTGGCCGGGCTCGGTGGGCGAGTGGAGGAACTGCCCGATGGACTGGTGGTCTACCCGTCGGCCCTCACCGGCGGGCGAGTCTCCAGCCACGGCGACCACCGCGTTGCGATGGCTCTCGCGGTTGCCGCGCTGCGAGCGGATTCACCGGTAACGATTTCGGATGCTGAGGTGGTCGGGATCACCTATCCGGGGTTCTTTGACGCGCTGCGCGACTGCGGAGCGAATCTGGTCATGGAGTAGAACAGAAGTGCCGCAGAGAATCGCTATCTTTGATGTTGACCACACGATCACCCGGGTTTCCACCGGCACCCGCCTCATCCAGCATGGCCGAAGGGCGGGACTCTTCTCAATCTGGAGCCTTCTCTCATTACCATACCACTACCTTCACTACCGGGCGGGCACATTCAGGATTGATCGGCTCGCCCAAAAGATCGATGCGCTGGCCGATAACACCTTTGAGGACCTGACCTCAGTCGCCAACCAGTGTTTCACCGAGCATGTTCGAGACGACATCATGACCGGCGCCGCTGATCTGATCCGCGACCACCAGGACGCCGGCGACATCGTGGCCCTGGCAACGAGCAGCCTGGCGCTGGTTGTCCGACCCCTCGCGCACGAGCTGGGGATTGAGCACATCATGTGCACCGAGTTGGAATTCCACGACGGCGTGGCAACCGGCAGGTTCGTCCGCCCGCCATGTTTTGCGGAAGAGAAACTCCGCTGCGTGACCGAATTTGTGACCACCCGGGGCCGGACCCTGGACGAGGTCACCTTCTATTCAGACAGCCGCCTGGACCTCCCGCTCCTTCGCGCGGCCGGGCGCGCCGTTGCAGTCAATCCCGACCGCGGCCTGCGGATGTCGGCCCGGCGGGAGGGGTGGTCCATACTGAAATTCAGCTGACGGCCGATTCCGGAAGCCCCGGATCGAAGGATTGCATTGACAAAGGGGTCTTGCTATTTCATTATGCTCAACAATTGCATGCAATTGTTGTAACCTGGTTTGACTGTACTGAGAGAGAGATCATGTGGAGGATTCAATGAGCAATGGTATTGATATTTCGGTCAATCTTGGCGGCGTAACCCTGAGGAACCCCTTTCTGGTTGGTTCCGGACCTACGGTTAAAACCGTGGATCACATAAGGCAAGCAGAGGACAGCGGTTGGGGTGGTGTTTCGGTGAAGCTGGCCATTGATCCTGTTCCCTATCTTTCACTACCCCCGCGATACAGATGGCTGAAGAAGCAGAAGCTTCATATCTTTACCGCTGAACAGCGTCTTACCCCCGGGGTGTCGCTGGACGTAGTTGAGAAGGCAAGGAAAGTAACAAAGGATATCGCTATCTTCCCGAATATCACCTATGACGGTGATGATCCCGAGGGCTGGGTTAAACTTGCAAAGAGATTTGAGAATGCAGGGGCCCATGGAATTGAGCTCAATATGTGTTGCCCCAATATGTCCTTCAATCTGACTACAACTGGTGAGTCAACTGAGAAGGCTACAGGAGCAAGTCTGGGCTCAGATCTCGTAGAACTTCCCAAAGTGGTAAAGAAGATTGTTGATAGCGTAAGCATACCTGTCATAGTAAAACTAACACCCGAAGGTGGTAAAATCGCCCAGGCGGCCTGGCAGTCCCTGGCTGCCGGAGCAGCGGCGGTTGGCGGTGTTGCCAACAGACTGGGTATGGCTGACATCGATGTCAGAAATCCCATGGGCACAATTTACCGGCTGCAGGATTCGATGACCCTTGGATGTCTCTCCGGTCCCTGGATAAGGCCCCTTGCTCTGAGGGATACCTACGAGATGAGATACTACAATGGCCCGGATTCCTTCATAATCGGCTCCGGCGGCGTCTCTGATCTCTCAAGCGCTGTTCAGCAGATTATGACGGGCGCCGACGCAGTCTGGATTTGCACCGAGACTATGCTCCACGGCTTTGATTGGCTTCCCAAAACGATTGAGAAGCTTAAAACCTATATGAAAGAAATGGGCTACTCAAGCATCCGGGATTTCAGAGATCTTCTGCATAAGAACGTTGCGGATGCATCGGGACTGAAAGTACATGATGGCTACGCGCAAGTTGACCTTGATAAGTGTACTGCCTGCGGCTTGTGCTGGAACATCGGCCACTGCAGTTCCATTACCCATCCGGAGGATACAACCACCATTGACGAATCCACATGCGCGGCATGCTCCACCTGCGTGGATATATGCGCCGCACGGGCAATAGCAATGGTAGAGAGATAAACCGGAGGGCATCTGAAACCAAGGATTGAGATTCTTCCTGAGTGACTCTGTCAGATCGTTGTTCCGGGGATGAAGCTTCCGGCAATGAGCTTCTGAATCCTGGATTCTTCTTTGTTGACAATTGCATTCATCAGCCAGATTGCTGCTTCCCTGCCAAACTGATCCACAGAAAGATCGATTGTAGTCAGTCTCTCCCAGAACAGGTTTCTGATGGGAGAGTTGTCGAAGCCAGTCAGGGCAATATCCTGTGGAATACGGATATTCCTGTGTATCAGGGCCTGATAAAGGGTAGTCCCCAGATAGTCGTTGCAGCATAACAGCGCATCAGTTTCTTTTATGTCAATACCATCAATGAACTCTGGCGTAATATCCTCTATCGAGGAGATCGAACTCACTTTGCCGCTAATCTGAAACTTGCCACAGGCCTCTCTGAACCCGGCTTCTCTCTCCTCTGATACCCCTGTTCCATTTTCAATTCCGATAAACAGCAGATTCTCTGCTTTCCGTTTTTCCACAATGGTTCTCACCAGAGTCATCATTCCAGTCCGATGATCACAGCAAATATAGTTATGTTCTGATTTAATACGATTCAGGAAAATGTAAGGAACCCGACGTGAATCCAGTATTTGGAGCAGAGTATCCTTCGGGTCGGAGAATGCGAATATTACGCCATCAATATTGCCACTCTTCTTATGAGCAAAGATCTTGGAATTCCCCATGTCCAGGTCGATGTTCATGCTGATTGTGGTATCTCCGAATCCATCCTCGATCCCCTTTATCAGTTGAGCAGGATCGTAAAAGAGGTGCATGTATGTATCTTCCCTGTAGGGCAGAATAAGGACGATATTCAGGATTGTCCGCTTTGCATGTCGCTTTATTTGTCTCTTCTGATACCCCATTTGAGCCGCCGTATCCCGGATAAGACGGGATTTACCATCACTGACAAGCCGGGAATTATTCAAAGCCCTGGAGACTGTGCTAACCGACGTGCCTAGTTTATCTGCGATATCGTAGATTGTGACTTTGGTCGATGCCATATCTGCCGGCCTTATGGGGAGCATACAGAATGCCCTCCCAGAAGGATAGAGCGCGGCCGGCGCTCCCAATGGCGAGGATTGATGCTATGCTGGAGCCTGCAAGGAGGCTCTGATGAAACACACGAAAACGGTCTGTCTCGTGATCCTGTTCGCCCTGGGACTTGCGATGCCGCTCGCGGCACAGAGTGTTGGCGGTGGGCTGTCGTTCTGGGTCCCGGAGTCGCTGTACCTCGGCCGGGGAGGAAGCGTTGGGATCGAGTCCGCGCTGGGTTCCAGTTTGGGCCTCGGTGACATGCTCAGCCTGCCCGTGGGTATCGCCTACAACAAGGTGTATGGCCTGCTCCCGGAAGGAGATGCCGCCGGGTTGGAGCCGCTGCCGTGGTTCGTCGCCGACACCCTCCTCGGGTTTGTCATGGCAAAGGCCCGGCTCGCAGTGGGTCCTGTCTACGTGGAAGCGTTTGGTGGCGGGGCGGGAGTCTGGAACATGACCCTGGTGCCGCTGACCGCGAACATTGAATCCGACATCGCGGCGGCCGGGCAGACGGTAACCTTCACGGGGAACCCGACGATCACGGGCGGCCAGTTCGGTTGGGGATGGCAGGCGGGCGGCGCTATCGGCGTGACCATAGGACCCGTCTCGGTTGATCTGAACGTTACTTATCGCGCGGTCAAGACGCCCGCTACGGTGACCGGCGACTACTACGCTATTGATGAATCCGGTTCGACCGGATCCGGTCTCTTGAGCTACGGAGCTGAATCGATATTCATTCGGCTCGCGGGGTTCAATGTCGGGATTGACGCTTCGTTTGCAATGTAGGGTGCTCACATGAGTGGTAAATCGTCGGCGGGCAATGCCGAGATGCGTGGCTTCTTCGCCCGAAAGGCGGTGCGGGTGAGGAAGGAGCGCCAAGTGCTCCTCGCCCAGGCTCAGGCGAGCGCCAGGACAATAATCGACCATATAGAGAAGACCTACAATCCGGTGCGCATCTATCAGTGGGGTTCCCTGGTGCATACCGAGCACTTCACCGAGCGCTCGGACATCGACATAGCAATTGAGGGTTTAACGCATCCCCTGGATTTGCATAGAATTCTTGACTTCGCCGAAACCGCAACAACAATGCAGCTCGACATCGTGCCGATTGAAGAGATCGAGCCTGAGTATGCCGACGCTATCCGAACTAACGGGAGAGTCGTCTATGAGCGACAGTGAGATGAAGACGATAGCCGGCGAGGTGGAAAAGACGCTGGGCGTCCTGTGCCGATTATTCGACTATCTGTCCGACTTTCTCTCCGATCGGCTACCAGAGATGGGGAAAACCACAGACAGCGCCTTTGTGGTGGCCGGGGCGCTGGAGAACTACTACACCGCCGATCTCCTGGGCGAGCTCATGCGATTCCGGCATTTTCGCCGGTACTACTTCGCCCTGGATTACGACTGGCGCCGGCTGGACGCCCTGATTGCCATCTTCGGGGACGCCCACCCATCACTGATGACCGACCTGGAAACGTTCCTGGCTACGCTTTCGGACCCCAATGAAGAGGGGCTGCCCCACAAGTGAGGCAGCCCCGGTTCGATCTAGCAGATACCATTCCTCACTGGATATGGCATCTTCTGTGTATACGTCATCATCACCTCCTTATTGATCGGCCCGATGGATCCCGTGTCGACCCGGAATCTCGTTGCCAACCGATGAGATCACTCCGGCGAGGCCGGAGCCGTGCCCCGCGCGGGACACAAAAAAAGCTAACCACTCATACGTCGCGTGTTCCCTGGAACCATACCACGTATCAGAGGATAGCTTCTGCCGATCGAACAGCCTGAGTGTATGCGTCACCGGGAAGGTGTGTCAACTGGCCTCCCGGCGGCTTCTTGCTCAATGCGGCGTGTCTGCGTGTAATTCGCACTTCTCACACACGCGGCCGCTCAGCTCAAACTCAAATGTTGAGTGATTGATGCCGAGCTTCGACGCTTCCGACCGGAGCCGGGTCTTCAGCGCCTCAATCCCGGACCAGTCGATCTCCCGGTCAACAACCACGTGGGCTGAGAACACAGTGTAGCTCCCGTCCAGTGACCAGATGTGCAGGTCGTGGATGCCCGCAACGGAGTCTACTTCGCAGAGCTGTGCGGCAATCTGACGGACGTCAATGTCGTCCGGTGCGTACTGGAGAAACACGCGGAGGGTCGTTCGCAGGTTCGGAACGATCTTGGCCAACACGAAGATCGTGATGGCGATAGAGAGAATCGGGTCGAGGACGGGCACATCCACGAACATCATGACGATGCTCGCGACGAGGACCGCGATCCAACCGAGGACATCTTCAATGAGGTGCAGGAACACTACCCGCTGGTTGAGTTTGCTGCCGCCCCGCAGCCGCAACACGGCGAGCAGGTTGACGACAACACCAACGATGGCGATGGCCAGCATCCCCCCTTCGGAGACCGGTTCCGGATTGAGGATCCGAGGGATGGCCCTGAACAGTATGTAGGTGGAGCCTGCGATGAGAATGGTGGCGCTGATGAGGGCGCCGAGCACCGAGTACCGACGGTAGCCAAAGGTGAGGCGGTGGCCCGCGCCTCGTCGGGCGAGGTGCTCGAAGCGCCAGGAGAGCGCGAGGGCAATTGAATCACCAAGGTCGTGTACGGCGTCGGAGAGGATTGCCACACTGTTCGTGAGAAAACCGCCCACGATCTCGATGACGGTGAAACTGAGGTTCAGGAAGAAGGCCGCGCGAATGGAGTTGACCGAATCGCCGGCGTGGTGGTGTCCGTGGTGCGTGTGAGCCACCCGACCAATCTACCACCTCGCCGGGCAGTTTGCCACGCGTGGGTGCTACGCGGGGGTTGACCGCAGGAAGTCCAGGATGATCGCGTTGGCCTGTTCGGGGAACTCGATGCAGGCGAAATGACCCGAGTCGGGCAGCGCCTCCGTCCGAGCGTTGGGGATTGATTCCGCAAGCATGTCCGCGACCCTTCGGAAGTAGACGTAATCCTTGCCGCCGCTCAGGATGAGGGTCGGCATATCGATCTCTCCAAGACGCTCGGAGACGGGGGGATCACAGCTACGCCGGGGGTACCAGTGAAGAAAGTGCCATCCCTTGAATCCCGCAAAAGCTCGCGTCAGCCGGAAGCGGACATCCTCGTCGTGAAGTGCCGGGGCAATGATGGGATTGGCGAAGGCCAGTTCAAAAGCACGACGTAGATCCCCGGCGGCGTCAAAAGGCCTTGTGTCCTCCACGATCTTGAAAAACGCTTCATTCACGCCGGCGATACCGGGCCCTGCATCCGGGTTGGCCAGGACCAGCGACTTCACCCGCTCGGGATACTCCAGCGCGAACTCCAGCGCGACGTGGCTCCCCACACATTCGGCAACGAGGTGTACCTCGCTCAAGCCGAGGAAGTCCAGCAGCCTGCCGAGATCCTCGTAGTCGGAATACGGCACATCCTGACGAGGTTCCGACGAGTGTCCAAAGCCCCGCCGATCGTAACGCATCGTCAGGTAGTTTGACCTGAAAGCGGGCAGTTGGCTGTCCCAGTAGGTCAGGTTGAGGCCGAACCCCTGGATGAACACGACCGGCGCGCCCGTACCGACCGCCTCGTAGTAGAGACTGCCACTGCCAACTTCGCAGTATCCGTTGCGATTCATCACGCACCTCTCTTTCATGATAAGGCGGTGCCTGTGAACCGACAACCGCCGGAGGGGGCAGTGCAGCGAGAAATCCCATACAACCGGGAGCGATTCACCAAAGGACGCATTTGCGTTACCGTGGAATTCGTCGGAGGCGCCATGAGTATTTCAATCGACTCCAGTACGACCGCCCCGTGGAAGAAACGGTACCGGGCCCAGGTCATCGCACAGGCGATCATCGCACCGGGCAATCCCCGGCGGGGACTCGCGGCAACCGACCCTGACGGATTGCTCCAGCTTCACGCGTGGGACACCGAGACCGGCGCCCTTCAGAGTCGAACAGATTTACCGACCGGCATTCGTCGCGGCTATCTCTCGCCGAGCGGTGAATGGATCTACTACCACCACGACAATCGTGGTGACGAGATTGGCTACCTGTACCGGGTCCCGTGGGCCGGTGGGCCTGCTGAGAATGTCACGCCGGAGATGCCCGAGTATGCGATGCTCACCTGCACCGAGAGCCGGAACGGGAAACTCCTCTCCCTGACTCATGCGGACAAGGAGGGCTTCCATATCCAAGTGAGGGAACTTGGCGGGCAACCGCGTTTCACGGTGGACAAGAAATCGATGTCGGCCGGGATGGACTTCTCCGCGGACGGCCGCCTTGGGATTCTCGCGACGACGGAGCGCAGTGGATCGGTCGATTTCAGTCTCGAGGCGTATGACATAGAGACCGGCAATCGTGTTGCGGAGCTCTGGGACGGGGCCGGCACCAACATGCGGAGCATCATGTTCTCCCCGGTCACCGGCGACGAGCGACTCCTTACGACAACCAACACCGGCGGGTTCGCCCGGCCGTTCTTCTGGAATCCGCGCACCGGCGACCGGACCCCAATCGATCTCGGAAAGATTTCCGGGGAGGTGGTTCCCTGGGACTGGAGCCAGAACGGCCTCAAACTCCTGATGACCGTTGTGGATCACGCGCTCTTCCGGTTGTTCGTCTACGATCTGGCAAGGTCTGAACTCACGGAGGTGGCACACGACGGTGGCACGATTGCCTCAGCCCAGTTCATAGGGGACGACACTCTTCTGCTCACAAGCGATTCGGCGCACCCCTGGCGCGTGGTTCGTCGAGAAGTCATCGGCGACGGGCTTGTCGGCGGCGAAGAGCAAACTATGCTTCGCGGCCACGAGGTCCCGGAGTCAACGAGGTGGAGATCCGCGAGCTTCACCGGCGCACGGGGGGAGGCGGTGCACGCCTGGATTGCAACACCCCCCGGGAGCGGGCCATTTCCCACCGTGGTGCACACGCACGGCGGACCGAGTTCAGTCACGACCGACCTCTATCTCCCGAATGCCCAGGCATGGATCGATCACGGATTTGCGTTCTGCTCCATCAACTATCACGGGAGCGTCACGTTCGGCGCCGATTTCAAGAACTGCATCAACGGGAACCTCGGAGAGCTGGAAACCCGGGACGTTGCCGCCGGGGTCCAGTGGCTGATTGAGCAGGGGCTGGCAGACGCGGATCTGGTGTTCAAGACGGGAGCATCGTATGGCGGCTATCTGACCCTCATGAGCCTCAGCAGATACCCGGCGTTGTTCGCAGGCGGGATGGCCCAGGTGGCCGTCGCCGATTGGACGATCATGTACGAGGACGAGGCGGACACCTTGCGGGGATTCCAGCGAGCGCTCTTTGGCGGCAGCCCCGAGGAGAAGCCCGACGAGCACCGGAAGGCGTCTCCTCTCACCTATGTGGATCAACTGGCGGCGCCGCTGCTCCTGTTCCAGGGCAAAAACGACACCCGCTGCCCCTCCCGGCAGATGGAAGTCTATGTCCAGGCGGCCAGGGCGGCAGGCAAATCAATTGACATCCAGTGGTTTGACGCGGGGCACCTGGCCCTTGATGTGGGCAAACGAATCAGCGACCAGGAGACGAGCATGCTGTTCGCGGCGCGGGTGGTGAACGGGCGGCGAGAGACGAATGGGTGACACGATGAAGCGAGGAATGCGGCCACAGAGTCGGTCGTCCGGGTGGAATCAGTATCTACTCATCCTCGCGACGGCAGTGGCGCTTGCCGCCGTAGCCCTGACCGGCTGCGCCCAACGCCAATACGAAGAGATCGACCTGAGCGAACGGGTCGACGACGCCGAACTGATCCTGATCGCTCCAGACGCCGACAGCGGCGCCCTGCGTTTCGGATTTGATCTCCGCGGCAACGCCGGCGAAGACGCCAGGGAGTACCTGCCCTTCTTGAGATACCTGGAACAGGCCACGGGATTGTCCTTTGAACTGCGTTTCACACCCAAGGACAGCACTGCCGGAGACATGCTTGGCACGGGAGAGTTTGATTTTGCCGCTCTTGGCGCCGGGTCCTACCTGGAGGCCAACGAGCGATATGGCGTCATACCGCTCGTTCGCGGCGTGAACGCCGAAGGAAGGACTGAGTATCGGTCGGTGATCGTTGTCGCGCCCGACAGCCCCATACAGAGGATCGAGGATCTCCGCGGCAGGAGTTTCGCCTTCAGCTGCCTCAATTCAACCCAGGGCCATCTCATCCCGCGCATCATCCTGGCAGAGCACGGCATGTCTCTTGAAGATCTGGCGTCATACGAGTACACCGGTTCGCACCAGAACTGCGCCAACGCGGTGGCAGCGGGCCGCTTCGACGCGGGCGGGGTCCAGGACATCCTGGCTCAACGATTGGTGGCGGACGGACTCCTCCGCATCATCCACACTTCGGAGTACCATCCTTCAAGCGGAATCACGGCGAACCCGGATCTCCCGCCGGATGTGATTGAGAAGGTCAGGCAGGCGCTGCTGGACTTCCAGCCGGCAGGCGCGCACGCCGACGGGCTCTACCATTGGGACCGGACGGAGATGGCGAACGGCTTCAGAGAAGCGCGTGAGGACGACTACGACGAACTACGGGAATGGAGCATCAGGTTCGGTCTACTCGACGCCCCGGCAGGAGGGGAAGCACAGTGAACCTGCCCACCAAGATCATCCTGCTGATTGTGGCCGTCATGCTCGGCGCCGGCGTGGGCTCATCGCTCCTGGTGAGCCGAATGATG
>JAHOYX010000097.1 GCA_019038705.1 Spirochaetales bacterium | reverse complement strand
CGACGCTTCGTTTGAGGCCCTGCTCAGAGTTGCTGATCGGTACAATGTGGACATTCCGGATAACGTCACCCGCGATGAATTGGAGGACCTCGTCTATGAGGCAGCCGAAGAGACACGGGAAGAGCACAGGAGAACGAATAATCATTCCGTCAGGGTTGAGGAAACCAAGTACGACAATCGGGCCGACGGAGAAATTGCCGCTGACGATGGTGAGGACATTGAACTTCCTGATAGCTACAACGAGACCCGTATAGTTCTGCTGCTTCGGGACCCCGCGTGGGCGTTCGCCTACTGGGACCTCCAGACCGCGCACAGCGAAGCATTTCGGCGGTCCGACAGGTTTGAGGGCCTCCTTCTACGGGTGTACTCCCTGGAGTCGCCCGTTCAGAGCATTTCTAAATGCAGGGCGAGCTTTGATATACCGGTCATGCTGCACGACAAGGGGTGGTATATCCACCTTCCCGAGCAGGAATCCAACTACCGGCTCTCCCTGATTGCGGTTGATGGCGGCGCGGAGAGACTGCTCGCACTGTCAAACGTTGTGGCGGTTCCGCGCGGCACGGTGTCCAACCTGGACCCGGACATTGATGCAGACGCTGAACCAAACATCAACGAGAAATCCACGGGCGATGAGATCCTCGCCCAAACGGGCATCCAGGACATGGATCTTCCGTTCAACGGCAGGCGTATTCCGCAGCGTATCCTCGACCTCATTGACGAAGATCTCGTATTCAACTAAGAAACTGACGACGATTGGCAGGACGCATGGCGAATGGGTATCTAGTACTGCTCTTGCACGCGCATCTCCCCTACGTTCGGCATCCCGAGTACGAATCGTTTGTAGAAGAGAACTGGTTATTCGAGGGCATCTCGGAGACTTATCTGCCGATTCTTCGCATGCTCGATTCCCTTGAGCGAGACAAGGTCCCGTTCAAACTCGCCATGTCAATCTCGCCGACCCTGGCGACGATGCTTCAGGACGAACTGTTGCAGCAGCGGTACATTGCGCATCTCCACGCGCAATTGGAACTCGCTGAGAAAGAGATCAATCGGACGCGCGGTGACGATCAGTTTCGTCCACTGGCTGAGATGTACCGAACCCTCTATCAGATCAACCTTCAGGACTTCACCGAGAAGTACGAGAACGACATAACTCGCGGGTTTGACTACTACTACAAGCGTGGGAAGCTGGAGATACTCGCTACCGCCGCGACTCACGCCTTTCTCCCTCTGTACATGCAGCATCCGCCGGCGGTTCGGGCGCAGGTTCAGATTGGCGTTGCGGACCATGCCCGAGTGTTTGGCAAGGCGCCGCGGGGATTCTGGCTGCCGGAGTGCGGGTATTCGCCCGGGCTGGAGGAGTATCTATCCGATCAGGGCGTTCAGTACTTCTTCGTTGCCACTCACGGCCTCGTTTTCGCCGACAAGCGACCCGCCTCCGGCGTATTTGAGCCGGTGGTCTGCCCGAACGGTGTTGCCGCGTTCGGAAGGGATCATGCATCAACCAACGCGATCTGGTCCGCCGAAGACGGCTATCCAAGCGACATCTCGTACCGGGACTTCTACCGCGACATCGGGCACGACCTCCCACTGGACTACATCGGGCCCTATCTTCCGGGGGAGTCCATCCGGGTCAACACCGGATTCAAGTACTACGCCGTCACAGGCAAGACCAACGACAAGCGGCCGTATGACCCTGAGGCCGCCGCCAGGAAGACCCGCGAACACGCCGATAATTTCGTCTACAAACTGTCTGAGCGCATTGATCGATTGAGTGGTCTGATGTCCGTCCCCCCGATAGTTTCGTGTCCCTTCGACGCGGAGTTGTTCGGCCACTGGTGGTTTGAAGGTCCATCATGGCTTGAGCTGGCCATCCGTCGGATTGCAGATTCGCCTATCAAACTGGTCACGCCGTCTGAGTATCTCAAGGTCCATCCAGAGCACGAGACGAGCGTGCCGGCCTTTTCGAGTTGGGGCAACAAAGGCTATTCAGAGGTGTGGCTGGACGGCAGTAACGACTGGCTCTATCGGCACACTCACAAGGCAATTGAGCGGATGAGCGAGCTGGTTGAGCGTTTCCCCAATCAGTCAGGTCTGAAACGCCGTGCTCTGAACCAGGCGGCTCGCGAGGTGCTGTTGAGCCAGGCGTCCGACTGGCCGTTTGTCATGCGCGCCGGGACGGCCGTTCCGTATTCGGTCCGAAGGGTGAAGGACCACATTGCCAATGTCGCGCACGTGTACGAAGCGCTCAGTCGCGGCGCCGTTGGAACTGAATGGTTGACTCGAGTGGAGCGGCAGCACAAAATCTTTCCTGACTTGGACTACCGCATCTTTGCCTGGAGCGATCCGGACACGGTGTTTTCTGTCCCGCTACCGGCCATCAGGCAGTAGTACCGGCAATACTTAACATTCATGTAGCTAATACTCCAAATCCGATAACATCGTTGGGATTATTCTGTCTACTCCCGTTGACAACAGGGGCTCCTGCCGTAGAATGGGACATGAAGTGGGGAAAAGTGGGAAGAAATAGGACAAAGTGGTGGTAAGGGTATGAATACCGGCGAGTTCCACATCGCACTCGACGACAAAGGGCGGCTGCTCATGCCATCCCGAATTCGTAACGAACTGCGTGGAAATTCGGTGGTCATCACCCGCGCCATTGATCGGTGCCTGTGGGCTTTCCCCCCGGACGAGTGGCGGGAGTTTTCGGCAAAGCTCATGAGTGCCTCTTCCCCGTTTTCTCGTCGCGGCCGATTGTTGCAGCGTCGGATTGTTGCGCCGGCGCAGGAAGTGGAGTTTGACAAGACCGGGCGATTGAACATTCCGAAGTCGTTGCAGGAATCGGCGGAACTCGCGCGAGACTGCACCTTGCTGGTGATGGAGCGATACATGGAAGTATGGGACGCCGGGGCGTATCAGGCCTACGAGGCTGAGAGTGAAGCGGAGCTGCAGGAGGCGGCCGAGGAACTGGGAGGGCTCGTCTCCTTTTGAGCGGAGTGCGTATGGAACCTGTGCATCAGTCGGTGCTGGTGAGTGAGGTGCTTGAGTTTCTTGCACCGGATGACACCGATCGGCTCGTGATAGACGCAACCGTCGGGGAAGGCGGGCATTCGGCTTGCTTCCTGCAGCGTTTTCCGGGAATCCGCGTCATTGGAATTGACGCGGATCAGGTAATGCTCGAACGAGCGCGACAGCGACTCGAAGAGTTTGAGGGGCGTGTGGAATTGGTGAATGAGTGGTTTGACACATACTTCGGGGCCGCACCGTCGGCCGTGCGTCCAAACCGCATTCTCATGGACCTCGGCGTTTCCATGTATCACTTCACGAAGGCCGCGCGCGGATTTTCCTTCCGAGAAGATGAGCCATTGGACATGCGCCTTGACGCCGGCGGGCCGCTGGGCGACCGGACGGAGACGGCGGCCGATCTCGTGAACACGCTCCGCGAGCCTGATCTTGCCGATCTGATCTACCAGTTTGGGGAAGAGCGGCTCTCCCGACGTATTGCCGCGGCAATCTGTAGGGAGCGCGACTCCAGACCGTTCCGGACCGCCGCGCAACTTGCCGACATCATCCGGGGCGCCGTGCCGTCGTCGTACAGGCATAGCCGGATTCATCCTGCGACCAGGACTTTCCAGGCTCTGCGAATTGCCGTGAACTCAGAGCTTGATCGCGTGAAGCGAGCGATCCCCGCGGCTCTTGAGATGCTCTCTCCCGCAGGTCGGCTTGGCATAATCTCTTTCCACTCCCTGGAGGATCGAATCGTCAAGCACAGTTTCAGAGACGCTGCGGGCACAGGCCCTTATCGGCTCCTGACAAAGAAGCCTGTGACGGCATCGGATGAGGAGCGGGTCAGCAATTCAGCTTCCAGATCCGCGAAGTTTCGCGTGATTGAGCGGGTCGCGTCGTGACCCGCCGGGTTGTTCTCCTGCTTGTCGTGGCTGTCCCCGTTCTGCTTTTTGCAAATGCCTTTCAGGCATACAGATACAGTCAGATAGAGCGGGAAATTGATCGCCTTCAGAATGAACAACAGGCGCTTATCGAAGAGAACAAGCGGGCCATCCTCGGCATCTCGGTACTGTCGAGTCCCCAGCGAATCGGTCCGCTCGCAGAGAGTGAGCTTGGACTGAGCCGCGTGGACGGCTCCGATATCATCAGAACGCAAGCCGATGACACCGGGGGCAACCAGTGACGGGCATTGAGCTCCGTCTGATAGCGTCGTGGCTGCAATCAGCCGGTCTGCTCCGCGCCGAGCCACAGGTGCTCGGGACGCCGGTTTCCGACACCGTCGGATCCGCGTGTGTTGATTCACGGCTCACGATACCGGGTTGTCTTTTCGTCGCACTTCCGGGCGAGCGGTCGGACGGGCACAGCTTCGTTGACGACGCAGTTGGCCGAGGGGCTGTGGCGGCGTTCGTTCGCGCAGACCGGCTGGCGGAGGTCCAGAGCAGTGTATTCGGCAGCGCAACGCTGTATCCGGTGGACGATACGCTCAAGGCGCTGCAAGAGATCGCACGGCGATGGAGGGAGATGCACCCGGATCTCGTGCGCGTCGGGATCACCGGCAGCAACGGCAAGACAACAACCAAAGAGCTTGTTGCAGCCATGCTCTCGCGATCCGGGCCTACCGTGTATAGCCATGGCAACTACAACTCGGACATCGGACTTCCCGTGGAGTTGCTTCGCATTCGCTCAGAGCATCGATTCGGTGTCTTCGAACTGGGAATGAATCGACCCGGAGAGATCAGCGAGTTGGCCGAGCTCGTGGACCCGGATGTAGCGCTCATAACCAATGTCGGCTCGGCTCACGTCGGAATGCTTGGCTCCAGGCGTCGGATTGCAGAGGAGAAGAAGGAGATCTTCAGTCGGTTCCGCGGTGATCAAACTGCAATCGTGCCTCCATCCGGCGAGTTCTCCCGATATCTCGCGTCGGAGGTTGCGGGGACGGTACTACGACACAGCCGAAGCACGGCCGGGGTGGTTCGTATAGAAAACCGGAATCTCGGCGGCACAATCCTGCATCTGCGCGAGGGGTCGGTGCGGCTGAGGCTTCCGGGTGACCACATGGTTGCCAACGCACTCGCAGCCCTGTCAGTCGCCCGCGTGCTCAATATCCCGTTTGATGCCATGAGAGCAGGAATCGAATCGGTGGAGCCGATGTTCGGTCGAACCCAGGTATTTCAAGAGCGGGTGACCGTTGTGCAGGATTGCTACAATGCCAATCCGGAGTCCATGGCCACTGCTCTCTCTATGCTCTCGGAGATTCCAACGGCCGGACGGCGCATTGCGATTCTCGGTGCAATGAAAGAACTCGGTGACGAGTCCGCCGCCGCCCATCGTTCGGTCGTGCAGCGAGCCTTGAGCACGGGGGTTGATGAAGTCTGGCTCGTTGGAGATGAGTTCGTCGACGCTGCCGGTCCGTCTGCCGAGAATGTACGGGGCTTCCGATACGACGAGTGGGAGGATCTTGAGCACGACGCGGCTGAGATAGCAGACGGCGATGCGGTTCTTCTCAAAGGTTCGCGCCTGCTTGAGCTTGAACGCCTGACACCGGTGATCCAGACTGGAACGAGCGTTGTAGTCGGAGGATTGGTCCGTGGCTGATCGATTTGTCCTTGAGAGGATCGCGCACACGCGAGCCGACAGGTCGGGTCGAGGCAACAGGTCCGGTCAAGGCGACGGGTCCCTTCTTCTGGTGCTGCTCCTGCTGACCGGCGTCGGACTCGCGGCGCTCTTCTCATCTTCCTACTTCTGGGCTGAGCAGCTCTATGGAGATGCCTTCAGGCTGATCCGACGCCAGGCTGTCTACGTTGTTCTGGGAGTAACTCTCGCGTTTGTGGCGTCGCGGGTATCTCTGGACCGCCTGCGGGGCACCGTTCTGCTGCTGCTCCTGGGCGGACTACTCAGCATGATCCTCACCTTCGTCCCGGGCCTCGGTGAGGAGTACCTCGGCGCGCGACGATGGATCCTTCTCTTCGGGTACAGCTTCCAGCCTTCGGAGTTCATCAAGGTCATCGTCATCTTCTATCTCGCCCACATCCTCAGCAAGAAAGAAGATCGACTGAACGACGCACTGAACAACATCGTGCCGCCGATGATCGTCGTCGGGCTCTTTGCTGCGATCATCTATCTCCAGAATGACTTCTCGACGGCCGCTTTCGTGATTGGCCTTGCCCTTCTCATGTTGTTTGCCGCACGCGTTCGGTTCCGTTTCTTCATCGGGCTTGCAATCGTGATTCTGCCCCTGACGATCATTCTGCTGCTGACTCGCGAGCACCGTGTTCTGCGAATCCTGGCCTTCATTGATCCGGAGCTGGATCGATTCGGGGCCGGCTACCAGGTGCTTGCTGCCAGGATCGCACTGGAGAATGGTGGCGCATGGGGTGCGGGAATCGGTCAGAGCCTTCAGAAGTTCGGATCGTTGCCGGAACCGCATTCCGATTTCGTGTTTGCGATTATTGGCGAGGAGTTCGGGTTTGTCGGGATCCTGTCGGTGGTCGCGCTCTTCGCGGCGTTTGCCGTGAAGGGCTATCAGATAGCGCTACGGGCCACAGACACGTTCAGATCTCTCATAGCTTTCGGCGTGACATCTTCAATTTTCCTGCAGGCCCTGCTGAACATGGCGGTTGTCTGCGGGCTCGTGCCGGCCACGGGCATCCCTCTGCCGTTCTTCTCCGCCGGCGGATCGTCCGTGCTCATGTCGTTCCTGATGTGTGGACTCCTGGTCAACGTCGCGCGTACAACCGACGGGCCGATGGCGTCCGTGTCCGGAGATGCTGATCATGGCTGACGTGTTGACCGGCAACCCCTTCGTTTCAAAATCGGCCGAGCCGCGGGACCGTGACAAGACAATCCAGCGGGTGCTGCTTGGGTTGGTGATCGTTCTCTCGATTGCCCTGGTTGCCGAGCTCGTCTATCATCTGGCCATCGCGCCACGGCTTGCGATTTCGGTGATTGATATCGAGAACGGCACAGTGATCCCCGACCAGGAGTTACTGTCCATCGCGGGAGTACACATTGGCATGATGTACTTTCGAGTTGATGTTGACGAGCTCGCGGATCGAATTCAGGCCGTCCCCGCAGTTCGCAACGCCACCGTGGATCTGGTATTCCCAAACAGGATGAAGATCAGGGTTACCCAGAGGCAACCGCTCGCCTGCGCGGTTGTCGATACCGATTCGGGTGCTCGGACGCTGGTGTTTGATGAGGAAGGCGTCGTGTTCCGCATTGGTCACGAGCCGTCGGCCGAGATGCTGCCGGTTGTGTCCGGGCTGCGTTTCCCCGCGGCGGAAATCGGTCTACGACTTCCCGATCTTCTCGTGGGGTTTCTGGAGAGTCTCAGAACGCTGCGGGACGAGGCCCCGGAGCTTTACGCGCTGTTCAGCGAGTATCGGGTCGTCCGAAAGAACGAGTCCACGTTTGACGTGGTGCTCTACCCGATGCACTTCTCCGTACCGGTGCGGATTGGTACCAGGATTGATGTCGGCATGGTACAGTACATCGTCATGATGCTGGATATGCTGCGCCGGGAGGGCCGACTTGAAAATGCGGCCGAACTCGACTTCAGATCCGGTGAAGGCGTGTTGCGGGCGAAGGGGGGCGACCGTGGCTGATGATCGGATGATTGTTGGACTGGATATCGGCACCACGACCGTCACCGCGGTCGTTGGTGAGTATGGTGAAGAAAACGAACTTGAGATCATTGGTATGGGGACCGCACCGTCTCACGGCCTGCGGCGAGGCGTGGTGATCAACATAGAGGCCACGTTGCGAAGCGTTGCAGCCGCGGTGGAGGCCACCGAGCAGATGGCGGGCCGAGAGGTTACGGCAGTGGTCACCGGGATCGCCGGTGGGCACATTGAGGGACTCAATTCACGGGGTGTCGTCGCGGTGACCGGGAAGGGGCGCGAAATAACCCAGAATGATGTGGCGCGGGTCATTGACGCGGCCAAGGCCGTTGTCATTCCGATGGACCGTGAAGTGATCCATGTGATTCCCCAGGAGTTTGTGGTTGACGAGCAAGGCGGGATCAAGAATCCGCTGGACATGATAGGCGTGAGGCTGGAAGCTGAGGTGCACATCATTACCGGATCGGTGACCTCCGCTCAGAACCTCGTTAAATGCGTCAACCGCGCGGGTTTCAAGGTGAATGATATTGTGCTCGAGTCGCTTGCGGGTGGAAAGGCCGTGCTGACCACCGACGAGCAGGAGCTTGGCGTGCTGCTGATTGATCTCGGGGGCGGGACCACGGACATACTGGTCTATCGGGAAGGGGCTCCGTACTACACGAGCGTTCTCCCGGTGGGCGGCGCCCAGGTCACGGGTGATCTCTCAATCATGCTGAAGACCCCTACCGACGCCGCCGAACGAATCAAACAGGATGCGGGCTGCTGTTTCATGCCGATGGTTGAGGTCGGCGAGCCCGTGATCATCCCGGGCGTGGGCGGGCGACCGCCTGCGGCCATCGACCGCAAAGAACTCTGCAGAATAATCCAGCCGCGAATGGCTGAAATCCTGGCAATGGTCAGGGAAAAAATAGAGCCGAAAGGCTACCTGCCGCATCTTGGAGCCGGCGTAGTGTTGACCGGTGGCGGTGCGCTTCTTCCAGGTGTCGTTGAGCTCGCGAGCGAGATATTCGGCACCTCGGCGAGGATCGGACAGCCCGGCAATCTTGGCGGAATCGGGTCAGTGTATCAGACCCCGGAGTGCTCTACCGCTGTCGGACTCGTGCTCTACGCGGCGGCCCGGGGCACCGGTGTGCACCCGGCGGCGACGGAGGATGCCGGCGATGCAGGTGTGTTGAAAGGAGTGCGGCGCTGGCTGCGTAACTTCTTCGAATAGTTTGTCTTCAAGCATGTGTCCGGGGGTTCCCGGTACCATATAGAAGCTTCGATCACTGGGAGGGGATATGAAGATCGAGATTCAGGACGACGCACGGATCCTGGGCGAGGCCTACGGGAGTCCAACTGTCATCAAGGTGATTGGTGTCGGCGGAGGCGGCAGTAACGCCGTGAATCGCATGATCGCCGCGGGCGTGCAGAACGTTGAGTTCTGTGCCGTCAACACAGATCTGCAGGCGCTGCAACGGTCAAACGCCGAGGTCCGGTTGCCCCTGGGCTCAGAGCTAACCGGCGGTCTGGGCGCCGGCGGCAAACCGGAAATCGGTGAGAAGGCCGCGTTGGAGGACAAGAACGAGATCCAGCGGGTCGTGCAAGGCGCGGACATGGTGTTCATCACCGCCGGCATGGGCGGCGGCACGGGAACAGGCGCGGCACCGATTATCGCGCAGGTCGCGCGGGACATGGGGATCCTTACCGTAGCGTGTGTGACCAAGCCGTTTGATTTTGAACGACGGCACAAGATGGGACTGGCCGAGGACGGCATCAGGAAGCTCCACGAAACCGTCGACACACTCGTTGTCATACCGAATCAGCACCTGATGAAGATCGTGGACAAGAAAACACCGATCACGCAGGCGTTCCTCATGGCGGACGACGTCCTCCGGCAGGCTGTCCAGGGAATTTCTGATCTGATTACCAAACCCGGAGAGATCAACATAGATTTCGCGGACGTGCGGACCATCATGCACGGCCAGGGCGAGGCGCTCATGGGTATCGGCGTTGGTGACGGGGACAATCGGGCCGTCGACGCCGCCACCTCGGCGATCAACAATCCGCTTCTTGAAGATGCCAGGATTGAAGGCGCCAAGGGCATTCTCGTCAACGTATCTGGTGGAATGGATTTTGCGTTGAGCGAGTACGAAGAGATCCTCAACATCATCACCGCGAATGCAGATGAGGATGCGTTGATAATCGCCGGGACGGCAATCGATGAACTCATGGAGAATGAGGTCAAGGTCAGCGTCATCGCGACCGGGTTCAATCGTGAGCCGGATCTTTCCAGGCCGATCAGAGCGCGCGAGGAAGGTGGCGAAGAGTACATATCGCTCGACCAGTGGTCGGAAATGACCCGCAATCGATTGAAGACCAGCCGGGATGAGCTGTTGCGTCATGAGCAGGAACCAATGGGTGAGCTCGGGATACCGGCCGTCCTTCGGTATCAGCAGGCTGTTGGTGGTGAGCATGGCGGGTGACCCTCTGCTTGCAGAGTTTGAAGACTATCTCTCGGCCGGCCTGCGGCTCTCCCGACACACGGTGGATACCTATGTCCGGGATTGCCGGCTCTTTGCGGCTTGGACGGCAGGGCACGACCTCAACCCACTCACGGTGGGCACCGGAGATGTCATTGATTTCCTCATTGCGCGGCAAACGGAAGAGGGGATAGATCAGCGCACCATCGCCAAGATCGTAAGCGCGCTCCGCTCGTTCTTCCAGTATCTCTGCCTGGAAGGGCTGCGCCTGGAGAATCCGGCAATGCTCGTGGAGCTTCCTCGTTCGTCGCACCGTATTCCCGGCGTACTGAAGGTGGCCGAGGTAGAGAGAATCCTCGCGGCAATTGACACCGACGGCCCACTCGGGCTGCGCGACCGCGCGCTGTTCGAGTTGATCTACTCCTGTGGTCTTCGAATATCCGAGGCTGTTGAACTCACTCTTGACCGTGTGTTTCTCAAGGAGCGACTCATACGAGTGCAGGGCAAGGGAGACAAGGAGCGGCTGGTCCCAATGGGTGAGCACGCCCGCAATTGGCTCCGCCGGTATCTGGACGAGGCGCGTCCGCAGTTGGCCAGGCGGCCGGCGGCATCGCTGTTCCTGAACCGTCGTGGTGACGGGCTCTCTCGCAAGGGAATGTGGAAACGCTTTCGCGAGATCGCCGCGATCGCCGGCGTTGATGCGAAGGTTCACACTCTGCGCCATTCGTTTGCCACACATCTGCTGGAGGGCGGCGCCGATCTTCGCGCGGTTCAGGAGTTGCTCGGCCATGCGGATATATCCACCACGCAGATATACACGCATGTGGATTCGGAAGAGTTGAAGACGTACCACGCGGATTACCATCCACGGGGCAGGTGATATGAAGCACGAGAGGAAACGGGCATGTAAGGGAGTTGCGGATCTCATTTTGATCGTCGTTGTGACAGCTCTCCTATTCGCATGTTCCCGCGACCCTCGAATGGATGCTCTCTTGCAGATGGAAGAGCCGTCCGAACTCGCAACTTCGCCGGAGCGCATTCAGGAACTGAAGGAGACAATTGCTGAGTACGAAGAGATTGTGACGCAGAAAGTGGAAGCGGCACACAAGCAGGCAAGCTATCTCAAACTCCTGGCTCAAGAGTACGTGAGGTACGAGCTCTACGGCCCCGCTCTCGAGAGTCTTGAGGAGGCCCTTCTCCTTGAGCCGCGAAATCAGGTGCTCCACGAACTCGCCGGTGTCTGCGCGGGATACCTTGCGAAGGCGCAGGCCCGGCCCGAAGTGCGCGCGGCGTATTTCGCCATGGCAGAGCAGTTCTACAAGACGAGCCTGGAGATTGACCCGAACTACCAGGACGGGCTGTACGCGCTGGGGAACCTCTATCACTTTGAGCTGGCTCGGCACCTGGAAGCGGTCCGTGTTCTCGAGACCCTCCTTGATCGATCACCCATGCATATCCAGGCGCTCTTCGTACTGGCTCGTGCACATGCTGCGCTGGGAAACATAGACGACGCAGTCAGCGCCTATGATCGCATCATTGAGAACGCGGCCGATCGGGATGTGGCTGAACAGGCACGGCGAAATCGGCAGCTGCTTATGGGAGAGACCGAGTGAGCATAGACACTCTCCTCGCTCTTGCGATAAACCGTCTTTCAGTTCTCAAGTCCAATGAGAAGATGCTTCTGGCGGAGGTTGTGGATACCGCTGAGTTCTACCGATCGCTGGACCACCGTGCGCTTGGCCGGGTCATCGGTCGGCCGCTGCGCGAAGACCTCGTCCTTCCTGAGGACACCCTCAGAGCCGCAGAAAAGGATCTACTCTCTTGCTCCCAGCGCAACGTGGCAATAGTAACCTTCTGGGATTCGCCGTATCCGGCGGCGCTCAGAGAGATATTTGATCCTCCTTTCCTCCTCTTCGTCCGCGGACACCTTCCGGACCCCGAAAGACCGAGTATCGCGGTTGTCGGCACTCGGGAGCCGACCGCGGCGGCAGTCATCGCCGCCCGGCGTCTGGCGGAAGGCATCGCCATGGCTGGAAGTGCCGTAGTCTCAGGGCTCGCGCGGGGCATCGACGCATCGGCGCACCGCGGCGCGCTTCGGGCACGGACCGATTCCGCCGGCGTCGTCGCACCGACGGGCGCTGTTCTCGGCAGCGGCATTGACAGGATCTACCCTGCAAGCCACCGCTCACTGGCGGCGGCAATCCTCAGCGCCGGCGGATTTCTGATGAGCGAGTATTCGCCGGGGATTGATCCCGCGAAGTATCATTTCCCGGCAAGGAATCGAATCATCAGCGGAATGTCCCGCGGCGTCGTTGTGGTGCAGGCGCCGGCCAAGAGCGGGGCGCTCATCACGGCCGACTACGCACTTGACCACGGGCGGGATCTGTTTGTGCACGCCGCCGGGCTGAGTGGAGCAGTGGGTGCGGGAACGAGGGATCTCGCCGATGACGGAGCGCGGATTATTGACGGTCCGCAGGGCATATTCGAGGAATGGGGTGTTCCGGTACCGACCGGCTTGGCGACGCCCGTAGTGCGCCCGGCAGGTGCAGATCTGACGGCAAACGGAAGAGATGGGGGCCGGCACCTTGCAGACGAGTTGCGGCGGGTGCTCGTACTGGAGCAATCTGATGAGTAGCCAACTGGTATCACGCGACTCCACGCTCTACCGGACCGGGGAATATCTCGCATATCTGGAAAGCGTACGCCAACTCTCGCCGGCCAGTGTTCGGGCATATCGCGGAGACTTGAGCGCATTCGCGGACTGGTTGGCGCAATCAGACCTGACCGAAGATGACGTGGATCCGGCTCTTGCCCGGCGATACATTGCCCATCTATCCCGGCAGAATGCTGCTTCCACCACCATCAATCGCGTACTGTCCTCGCTCAAAGGCTACTTCAGATTCCTCGTTCGAACAGGAGCCAGATCAGGCTCTCCTCTGGACGGCGTTCGAGGCTTGCGAAAACAGCGCCACCTGCCGAGCTTCTTGTTTGAGGATGAGGTGACCACTCTCCTGCAGATTGAAGGGGCAGACTTCACGAGCGTTCGGGACCGACTTATCTTGGAGCTGCTGTATTCCACGGGGTGTCGGATCAGCGAGCTGGTGATGATCAACCTGGATGACGTGGACTTCACCGGCGGACGAATTCTGGTTCACGGAAAGGGCAGGAAAGACCGTTTTGTATTCCTTGGCCGACCGGCCGCCCGAGCACTGCGCACCTACCTGCCTGTTCGGACGGCGAGGCTGCGTCGGTCGGGTCTCCGCGATGACAAAGCGCTCGTGTTGAACTCAAACGGTCGTCGAATCACCCAACGAGGTGTTGCCGGGATTATTCAGAAACGGATTGTCGAGAAGGGGATCGCAAAGAAGGTAAGCCCGCACACATTCCGGCATAGCTTTGCCACCCACATACTGGATCGTGGCGCCGACATACGAATAGTCCAGGAGCTGCTCGGCCACAGCTCGCTGTCAACCACGCAGGTGTACACGCACCTCGGGCTGGGCCGGCTGAAGCAGATCTACGACGCCGCACATCCGCACGCCTCCGCAGATGCAGACGCTGGTTCTGGAGGAGATACTCATGACTGAGAAGCGCATGTCTGACATGCACGGCACAACCA
>JAHOYX010000141.1 GCA_019038705.1 Spirochaetales bacterium | reverse complement strand
TTCTGGAACTTGTCGTAGGCGAGCAGATGCGCCCCGAATCCCGACAGAAGTGAGGCGAACACCTGACCGATCTTCCCTGTGCCTATGATACCAACCGTCTTTCCGTGGACGTCAAAACCGAGGAGGCCGTCAAGCGCGAAGTTCCCATCGCGGACGCGGGTATATGCACGGTGGAAACGCCGGTTCAGCGCCAGAATCAGACCGAGGGTGTGCTCAGCAACGGCATACGGACTGTAGGCGGGGACGCGCACGACAATAATGCCGAGCTCGGCGGCGTGCTTGACATCGACATTGTTGAACCCGGCACAGCGCATTGCAATCAACTTGATGCCGTATTTGGAGAGTGCGTCCAGCACCGGCGTGGAGAGGTCGTCGTTGACGAACGCGCACACGGCGTCATGGTCTGCCGCGAGTTTCACAGTGTCTGGACCGAGCCTGGGCTCGAAGTAGGTGAACTCAAAACCGAATTCCGGGTTGGCGGTGTTGAATGCGTCGCGGACCCATTTCTTGGTACTGAACACTGCTATTTTCATCATGACCTCGATCACAAGGGTTCCTGAATCGAAAGTACTAGAATAAGCCGGGGACGACGAACATCATCGCGAGGAACGCCACGGCTCCGACAATCAGTGCGTAGATCGCGGCCGGCAGGAGATTCGTTCGGATGATGCGACCCTCCCGTCCCAGCACGCCGACGGTCGTACTGGCGGCAACCACGTTGTGCACGCAGATCATGTTGCCTGCAGCTCCGCCAACCACCTGGAGCCCGACGATGATGGTTCTGGAGAGACCCGCCTCCGCAGCGACGCCATACTGGAACCCCGCGAAGAGCACATTGGAAACCGTGTTGCTGCCCGTCATGAAGGTGCCGAGGGCACCGACAAAGGGTGCAACAAAGGTCCACACGGGGCTCAAGGCACGAGCCGCAGCCTCGGAGAGGGCGGAGATCATGTCCGGCCGATCCAGGGGGTTATTGCCGCTGAATCGCATGACGTTGACCATTGCCACTGCGAACACGAGGGCAATCAGCGCCGGGCCAATCTGTTTCACCGAGAGACTCCAGGCCTCGGTTGCCTCCTCCCGCCGCATGCGGTGGAGGCCAATCGTGACAAGTGAGACGAGGATGAAGGGTACCGTGCCCGGGAGATAGAGTAACTGCAGCGTGTAGTTCAGCGTGGTGTCCAGGATCCCGTCCCACCTGATCGTCACACCCGGAGCGGTGATCAGCTGCTTGATGCCGAAGGCCGGGATCCGCGTTGCCACGAGGATCAATGCAACCAGAAGGTAGGGTAGCCAGGCAAGCAGTGGACCGATCCGATGCTCGCCTCCGTGCGCTTCGGCGGCTGCCTGGTCCCGGGCGCGAGTTTCGTGCCCGCCGCCTGCCGTAGACAACCACTCGTCATCCCACGAATCGGTCGATCCAAAATCCCAGGCCTTCTGCGGCATGAGGAATCCTCTGCGAGCAGCGAGAATGGTGACGGTAAGCCCAATGAGGGCTCCGAGGATCGCGGGGAGTTCCGGACCGACGAATGCCGCTATCAGCACATAGGGA
Source organism: Spirochaetales bacterium (assembly GCA_019038705.1). Taxonomy (GTDB): domain Bacteria; phylum Spirochaetota; class Spirochaetia; order DSM-27196; family SLST01; genus JAHOYX01. The sequence goes on along the minus strand of JAHOYX010000141.1, from coordinate 12,544 downwards.
ATGGAGAAGCTCAGTCCTGCGAAGAGTGCAAACGGCGCAACCTCGAACGCCTCTTTGAAGCTTCTTTTCGGGCCGAAGAACTTCGTCAGTATCATGACAATGACGAGCGGCATGACGGTGCCAACCACGAAGTGGGGGAGGGCGGACCACAGGCCGATCTGCCCGATGAAGGTCTCCCACGACCATCCGTAACCTGCCACGGCCTCACGAACGCCCGGAGAGTCCAGCACCCGCGCAACGCCGCCGATGATGGGCGTGCCCACCGCTCCGAAACTCACCGCCGTGCTATCGCCGACAAGGGTGAGAATCACCGCCGCCAGGGGAGGGAAACCCAGGCTCACCAGCAGGGGCGCCGCGAGTGCCGCCGGAGTCCCAAAGCCGGCCGCCCCTTCAATGAAGGAGACGAACAGAAAGGCAACCACGATCGCCTGGATCCGCCGGTCCGGGCTGATCCGGTGAAACGTGCCGTTGATTGCATTGATCGCACCGGAGTGCTTGAGGGTGTTCATGAGCAGAATCGCCCCGAACACGATGAGCAGGATGTTAAACGCGCTCAGGAGTCCCGACACCGTCGCCCCGGCGAGCCACCTGACCGGCATCCGCCAATATGAGGCGGCAATGGCGAGGGCAATGACCCAGGCAATCGGCATGACCCGTTTCGCCGGCCAGTTGAAGCCAACCATGAGCGCGATAGTCACCAGGATGGGTAGCGAAGCCAGCAGTGCGGCCAATGTGCGCCTCTCCACACGGGACGGTGTGCCGGAAGTGTAGTAGCTCCAACACTCGTGGTCAAACATACGGACCAGCCTTGCGTGGAGTGCCAGGACGGGCAGCAGATCGGATTGACTATCTGTGCGAAAGGACCTAATATGGTCATGTGAAGACCACAAACATTTCGCAGTTCAAGGCACACATCAGTCAGGAGCTGCGAGCGGTCAGGGCCGGCGAACGCATCGTAATCATGGATCGTGACATTCCCGTCGCGGAGGTCGTTCCTTACCGGGCGACGGCGCCCGAACTCGCCGTTCGCCTTCCGGTGGGCGAGCTCGCCTTTCGAGACTTGAAGATCCGTGTCGAGCGGGATCCGGTCGAGCTTCTGATGGAAGAGCGGGGCAAGCGGTGAACTGTTACGTCGACTCATCCGTGATCCTGCGCTATCTTCTCACGTCCAGCACGGAATTTGAGCGCGTGAGGGAATTTGAGCGCGTTGGCTCAAGCGAGTTGCTGTTCATTGAGTGCAGTCGGGTCATTCAACGGTATCGCCTGGAAGCGATGATAACGGACGAGCAACTTGAAGAGGCCGTGACCTACTTCAACGAGCTGTACGAGCGGCTCCATGTCTTTGACATGAGTCCACCTGTGAAGAAGCGAGCGTCCGAAACGTTCCCCACCGTGATAGGCACACTGGATGCAATACATCTGGCAACCGCAAGCATCTGGGCCAATCAGGAGCCCGAACCACTGGTCGTGTTTACATTCGACGGTCAGATGAGACGATGCGCCCAGTCCATGGGACTGCACGCCATTTGATTTGTGAGCCGGTCCATTGGACAAACCGCACGCAGTGGACACATTGGACGACATGGGTTATGAGTAAGTATGCACAACCGGCCGATCTCCGCCTGGCTGTACCCGCTCGGACGTTATGTCATCATGCCAGTACTCCGACGACAGTACCGTCTCAACGTGGTCAACGCGGAACTCTTTGAGGAACTGAGCCCGCCATACGTTGTGGTGGCGAATCACTCGACCTTCTACGACGGCTTCTTCCTGGCAGGTGGAATCCGCGGACGTATCTACATGCTTGTCACAGATTCCGTCCTGCACGGTGCCCTCGGCGCTCTCATCAAGCGAGCCGGCGTCGTGCCGATGACCAAGAACCTGATCAATGTCGATTCGGTGAGGGGGATGCTAAGTCTGGTCAAACGCGGGAAGGTCATCGGGATATTTCCGGAGGGGCAGACTACCTGGCACGGCGCTTCCGGGCCCATCTATCCAGCCGTCGGGAAGCTGGTCAAGCTGCTCGGCGTCCCGCTCGTGTCTGCCATCATGAAGGGCGGGTACCACACTGAGCCCAAGTGGAGCCGTGAGAAGCGCGACGGTTCCATCACCGTGGAGTACAAACTCGTGGCCGGCGCAGAAGAGATCGCGGCCCGGACGGCAGCTGAATTGACCGAGATGGTGCAGTCGGCAATCACTCACGACGACTTTGCATATATCCATGACAACGGACTGAGCTTTCCCTCGAAACGGGGCGCGGAATACCTCGAACGGGTACTCTACCACTGCCCCGAATGTGACGCCCTCGCATCGCTGCGTTCGCGAGATAACACGCTGCGGTGCGGCAGCTGCGGGGCCGAGTGGCTCTGGGCTGGTCGCGGGATTCTTCACCGCCAGTCCGATGACCGTGCGGCGAACACTGCAGAGCCCGTGACCATCCGCGAGTGGACCGAGCGACAGAAGGCAGCGCTGGACCGCATTCTTCGGACTCGCCTGGCAGAACAAGACGAGCGCCCGCTTTATCCCCCGGATGAGGTGATCGCGTGGAAAGGTTATCGCACGGCGCGACGCACGCGGCTGGGGAAAGGACTCCTCTGTGTCACACCGGAAGCGTACGTCTTCGAGTCCCCGAAACACGGACGGTTGGTCTTCCCCATGTCGGAACTCTCGGCGTGCCAGGTCATGGAGGCCAATCAGTTTGAGTTCTACTTTGGCGGGAACATCTACGTCTTTGGATTTGCACACCCCGCCACATCCGGATTCAAGTACATCAATGTCCTCCAGATCCGGAACCCGGACGCGGCCGAGGTCATCTGACCGTGGCCTCAATGGTGCTCACATTCGACATCGGCACCTCCTCAGTAAAGGCTGGACTGTTCGAGCGCGATACGGGGCGTGCGGTCTGGCAGCACCGAGAGCCTCTACCCAGCGAGGAGCACGAACTTGCCGCGTGGGAGTCTGAGCGGTGGGTTCGCGCGGTTCAGGCCGCCGTGGATCAGCTTCCGACCCGGACTGAGATCTCGGCGGTGTCGCTGAGCGGCAATGGCCCCACGATCGTGCCGGTGGCGCGTGATGGGTCCTCTATCGATGAATCGATGCTCTGGATGGACCGCCGGGAGCAGCGCGTCCCGGGGCAGCCTTCGTTTTTTCTCCCGAAGATCAGCTGGATCAAGCACAATGCGCCGGACACCTACGATCGCACCTGGCTGTTCATGACCTGCCCCGAGTTTATCGGTTTTCTGCTGACTTCGATTCCCCACACCATAACCGGAAGCGACGAGTTCTCCCCGTACGTGTGGGACGACGCCGGGCTGGAGGCATACGGAATCGACGTGGAGAAGCTCCCTCCACTGCTGAAGCCGGGAGAGGTGATTGGGGCCATTGACCGACGCGGAGCGGAGCTGTTCCGGTTACCCGCCGGTACTCCGGTTGTTGCGGGCGGCCCGGACTTCCTGATGAGCCTCCTGGGCACCGCGGCGGTGAAGGTAGGCAGGACCTGCGATCGGGCGGGAACGAGTGAGGGTATCAATCACTGCAGCAGTGAACCGTGTGACAGCCCCACGGTGCGAAGCCTGCCGCACGTTGTGCCCGGTCTCTACAATGTTGCGGGGATACTCTCATCCACGGGACGCATTTTCGAGTGGTTCCGACGAATCTCCCGCCAGCGTTCGGTTGGTTACGAGCGGATGCTTCGAGAGATCGTGGCGACCGGCTTTGATCACGAGCCATACTTCTTCCCGTCGGTCCACGAAGGGGCGGCTTGGGAGTTTTCCCGGGGCATATTCGTGGGGTTGCGATCAGATCATGCCACGGCGGAGATGGGACGAGGTGTTGTCTATTCCATTGGTTACGCCGTCCGGCAGTCGATTGAATCGTTGAAGGAGGCCGGCTGCGTGGTGGACGAGTTGCGGGCGTGCGGTGGGCAGGCGAAGAACTCGATCTGGAACCAGCTGAAGGCGGACATCACCGGCGTACCTGTCTGTCGCCCTGAAGTAATCGATGCAGAGCTCCTCGGTTGCGCGTGTTGCGCCCTCGTGGGCCTCGGGGAGTTTCCAACCCCGTGGGATGCGTCGGTTCGGCTTGTCCGGATTATGGATCGATTCGAACCCGATCCAGCGCGATCACGCCGGCTCACCGACGGCTACGAGCGCTACCTCCGTGCCTATCAGCGCTACTCCACAGCCATTCGTGAAGTCGAGGAAGCCGGCTTTTGAATATGCTCGTCCAATACGGGTATACTTAGAGCGAGGATAGTCATGATGTTCGGGATGTTTACGTCGCCGGTGGTGTTCATATTTCCGCTGGTCATTTTCTTCCTGGTCGCCCGGGTTGCCGCGCGATTCATTCGCGGCGCCACACGCCGGCCATACCACGATCTGTCCGACGAGTTTGGGCCGCCGCCGGAAGTCTATCGGAAGGATCCGCGAGGGCTCATTCGGGGCAACAACAGCGACGAGGCAAAAATCTTCAAACTGGCGCTCCGGCTGAAAGGACGATTGACCGTCTCAGACGTGGTCATTGAGACGGGCCTGAACCTCCAGCAGGCTGAGGATCTCCTTGAGGGCCTGGTGGACAGCATCCACGTCCGGATGGAGGTGGACGATCAGGGCCTGGTCACCTACGAGTTTCCTGAGATCATCCGCCGGCTTGAAGGTGATGCGTCGGGAGCCCTGTAGACACGGGCCCTCAGATCGCTCCGCTCACCCCTCATCCATGTTCCCCGTTTGAAGGAATCTCTCATATTGACTGTGTATGCTGGCGCGGGTCCGGGCAAGCTGATCCAGCACCCTCCCGCTGTCTCCGGTGGTTCCGGCAATCCGCCGGGCGAGCGCCTGCCGGTGCTCGTCCTCCACAGGCAGACTGTGTACTTGTCGATCTTCGAAAACCTGAAGAAAGTGCTCAACCCGACGGAGCAGGCGGTAATCTCTGAGAAGCGATTCGGCCGTGCTCTCGGCAATAATCCCGGCATCCGCGAGTGCGCGGATTGCACCGAATGTGTTGCCGGTCAGGATCTGCGGGTGTTGCGCGGCGTGGATCATCTGCAGTCCCTGCACCGTGAACTCGATATCCCGGATTCCCCCCTCGCCGCTCTTGATGTCCTCGCCTCGCCGCAGGCTCTGACGCACCGCTTCGGCGCGCATCCGCTCAATGCTCCCAATGACCGATGCAGGATCCCAACGGGCGCCCCAGGTGGGCTTGATGGCATCCAGGAGATCCGAGCCGACCGACAGGTTGCCTGCAATCGGGCTGAGTTTGATGAGCGCCTGATGTTCCCACGTGAGAGCTGTGGTTCGGTAGTACTTCTCAACCCCGGTACGCCCCTGCACCAGCGGCCCCGAGCTTCCGTGTGGTCGCAGTCTGAAATCGACTCGGAAGGCGTGCCCGTGTTCGGTGTGGGATGACAGGTCGTTGCCCAGGGTTTCCAGGACCGAGGCGTAGAACCGGGTGTCGGCCGCTGTATCGCGACCGGCCTTTTCGCCCACACCGTCCTCGTAGATTCCGAGCAGGTCTATGTCGGAGCTGTAGTTCAGCTCTCGCCCGCCGAGCTTTCCGAACGCAAGGATGCAGAATCGATCCCGCGTGGGTTCCGGAGTGCCATTCTCGCGCCAGATCTCGCTCAGGTCAGCTCGGACTACAGCGATTGCGAGAGCCGAGAGCTCCCTCGTGATGGTCTCAATTGGCGTGCGAAGGCAGATGTCCCTGGTCCCGATCCGCAGAATCTCCCGTTGTCGGAACCAGCGGAGGACCGCGAGCCGTTCTTCGCCGTCGGCCAGCTCATTCTCCAGATCCAGCAGCATCTCCTCGCAGCCCCGCTCGTTTTCCACCACCGACCGATCAAGCGCCCACTCCAGGAATGCAGGTGTGCGGATCAGCGTCTCCGCGAGAAACTGACTTGTCGAGAACACCTGGAGCATGAGGCCGAGTTTCACCGGCTGCCGGAGCAGTGACTGGAAGTGGGCCAAAGGATCAGAGAGTGAGGACACGTAACGATCCCAGTTATTCAGCGCCATGTCGGGATCACTGCAATCGCGGAGACTTGACCAGGCCAGCACGATGAGTTCGCTGAACTGGTCGCGTTGTGAGCCGTGCCCGGCGAGAGAACGGACGTTCAGACGGGCGCGGCGTGGGTCCCGAAGGCCGGCTCCGGCCGTGATAGTCGCAACAAGGTCGTCGCTGAGCTCGTCCGAGAGCACAAGATCCGCCGCGGTGCCTGCCGGCTCTCCGGGAATTGAATCACGTCCGAGATGGTGCTCCAGGAAGGCTCGGACGGCGGCCGTGCGAGCTTGAAACTCCATCCGGAGCTGGTCCGCGGCCGAGAGATCGCCTTCGCGGCGGTATCCGACGCGACGCGCCAGGTGGGCATACTCGAGACTGTCGGGTTCGGGCAGGAAGAGGTCTTGAGCATTCCCGCGTAGCATGCGGAGACCGTTGATGAGGTTCCTCAGGAATCGATAGGCTCGAACGAGTCGGTTTGCTTCTTCCTCGTCCATGACACCCGATCGTGACAACTCCTGTACCCCCGAGTGAAGACTCGGCGTGCGGAGTTTCGGATTGGATCTGCCGTGTTGCACCAGAAGGATCTGAAGTCCGTACTCGAGATCAACCAGGCCCCCGGGGCTGAACTTGGCGTTGAGTCGACCTCCGGAGGCTTTCTCTGCAAGTTGTTTCTCACGGAGTTCTCCAACTGCTCGGAGCGATATGCTGTCACTTCCGTAGATGAGGTCGTCGCGAAGCTGCTCAACCCGACTGCCAAGCGTGCTGTCACCAGCGACAAAGCGGAGTCTGGTGAGGGCGAGTTTCTCGTAGCTGTGCGCGTCGCCTTCGCGGCCGTAGTAGCGGTTGAAGCTCTCCAGGCTCACCGCATGGGGCCCGGCATTGCCGTAGGGACGGAGGCGTAGATCCAGGTGGAAGATGCCTTCCCGCTTGGATTCAATGCAGCCGGCGGCATCCGTGAAGAAACGCTCGAAGAACTCCGCGTTGACTATCTGCTCGCCGCCGTCGGTTGAACCGTTGTCGCTGTAGACGAACAGCAGTTCCACGTCGGAAGCGTAGCCGATGGCCCGCCCGCCGAGTTTCCCCAGACCAAACAAGGCATAGGTGGCGGGAAGGCCGGCGACCGATCCGGGTACCCCGTATCGGGAAACACACTCATCCCAGGCGATTGCCAACGCGGCCCGGACTGTGATTTCGGCGAGACTGCTGAGTTTCCTGCTGAGGAAGAAGAAGTCCTGATTGCGCTGGAGAATGTGATCCAGGTCTATCAGAAAGGTTTCCGTGTCCTTGAATGCGTTGAGCGCTGCTCGTTTGCTCGGGCCGTCCGGCGCTGCCGTGAGGGCAGTTTCCAGCCTTGCCTCCAGCTCGTCGGACGGGGTGCTGAAGCGTTCGCCGGTCTTGTCCAACATCGGGATGAGATTCTCGTACTGCCCTCGGATGAAGTCTTCCCAGAGGAAATCGCTTGCGCCCAGCAGTCGTGCCAATTCCTGGAGGATGAGCGGTTGGGACAGGACGCCGGCCATTCCGCCATGCTCGGCCGCGGCAACGACTTCGTGGATCATGGACTCAAACCGAACGAGCGCCGCGTACGGATCCGGCGCGCTCCCCAGGAAATAGCTGAACTGCTTGATGAGCAGGACCGAGAGTCGGATTCGGTCAAGCCGATCTACGCCCGTGATGGGATTGCCGTTCCGGTCGGCGAGCACCAGCTCGTCTCGAATGACATGCTCCTCGGTATTGATCTGAACCGATTCTATGCTGACTCCCTGGAGACCGAGCGCGGTGGACAGAGAGTAGAGGAAGAAGGGAGTGTCTTCCCCGACAATGGTCATCCGTGTGGTGGCACCCGATGGGTCAAAGGTTAACTCCACCGGAAAGAGGGCGCCGCTGGTGTTTCCCTCGTCGGATCTGAGACGATCCGCGACCGCCTCGTTGACCATGCGTCGTGCGACTTCGCGATCACGACCCGGGAGCGTCTCGGGAAGCACTCTGCCGAGAAAGTCGGTAAGCGATTCCCGGAGGCTCTGGAGGTCTTCGCCCTTCGGCACCACGCCGACGAACCTGTCCACGATTCGCCGCGCGGGTAACCCGGCTCCGACCTGCGCCGTCCGGTGGCGGCCGTGCGGTCCACGCCGGCGCGCCCGCGTGTTGTTGTCGGCAGTTCCGGCAGCGCGGGCAAGCGTGTAGACGGAGCCCGTTTGTATGTCAAACCCGCTCGCGCCCAGGATGCCGGTGAGGAGGCCCAGCATCCCTTCAACGTCAAAGGAGAGAACGGTGATCCCGACACGGTCCGGCACATCGGGAGGCCCGGGGTCCATTTCGATCTGGAAGGGCTGTTCGGCGGTCAGCGCACAGAGTTTCCCCACGTGCTCGGCGACCGTCGCCGGACTGAATTCGTGGAAGTACTGCTCGGGAAGGAGGACGAGGCAGGCGCTCGGCTTTAGCGAAACGGTGGCGTCGGCCTCGAGTTCGGCAACCGTGGGGTTGAATGCTGCGATGTCGTCGAACGACGGCCGGGTCGACATGATCGTATCATTCTACCAGATAGCCGCCCTACGATTCGGCACCCTGTTCGCTGACCTCCGTATCCGGCAGCTCTTCCCTGTCATTAACCCGGAGAGCGCCCACCGCCTTGAGTATTCCGAAGAGCACCAGAGTGGTCACGACGACCCATGCGAACACCGCGCCTATGCCGAGCGCCTGGACCCCGATCTGCCCGGCGCGCGTGAGCCCGGAACCGATCCCGCCGACGTCCGCGATCTTCGTCAGATCACCGAAAATGCCCACGGCGAGCGTGCCCCAGGCGCCGCAGACTCCGTGCACGCTGATCGCGCCGACCGGATCGTCGATGTGAAGCACCTTGTCAAAGAAATTGACACTCAGCACCACGAGCACACCGGCAACCGCGCCCACAATGACTGCCCCGACCGGGTCGATCACCCACGTGCCCGCCGTGATACCAACCAGGCCGGCCAGTGCGCCGTTCATGGACATGGATGGATCGGGCTTTCCAAACCAGATCCACGAGGTGAACATCGCGAGAATGGCGCCGGCCCCCGCCGCCAGAGTTGTGGTTGTTGCCACCCAGGCGATGTCCGGATCCGTGCCTCCCGAGAAGGCTGACCCGGCGTTGAAGCCGTACCAGCCGAACCAGAGGATGAACACGCCGAGCGCCGCGAGCGGCATGTTGTGACCTCGGATGGCCTTGACCGCGATCTTCCTGCCTGCCCTGACGTACTTGCCGCGTCGGGCGCCGAGGAGGACGGCGCCGACCATCGCTGCCCATCCGCCAACCGAGTGGACAACCGTTGAACCGGCGAAGTCGTGGAAGCCCATCTGTGCGAGCCACCCGCCATTCCAGATCCAGTGCCCGGAGATGGGGTAGATCACCGCGATGATCACGAGGCTGTAGAGGAGGTGTCCGGCGAATTTGGTTCTTTCGGCCATTGCTCCGGAGACAATCGTTGCTGCGACGGCGGCAAGAACAACCTGGAACATCCAATCCCGATACATGGCAGAATCAGCTCCCGCGAGGAAGAACTGATCGGTGCCGATCAAGCCGCCCGATGAGCTCCCGTACATCAGGGCCCATCCGACAGCCCAGTACGCCAGTGCGCCAACCGAGAAGTCCATCAGATTCTTCATGATGAGGTTGCTCGCGTTCTCTGCACGCGTGAGTCCCGTTTCCACCATCGCAAATCCGGCCTGCATAAAGAACACCAGAGCGGCGGCGAGAATGAGCCAGATCATGTCAAAGGAGAACTTGATCTCCTGCAGAGTCAGCTCCTGGGCGAACAGCTGACTGCCACCGAGCAGCACTGCCAGTCCGACGAACAGTAAAAGTCGCTTTCTCATTCAGACATCCTCCGAAGGTTTGCAGCCGGACAGTCTCCTGTCTCGATCTCTACCGTATCTTTCGTGCCTTCTCATCGCGGGGCACGGCTATGACCGCGTGCGCTGGTGACGAGTATCGATATCATGCTTCTTCACCCTGAGTCCCATGATCCGTTCGGTGATTCCGAGGAGCCGAGCTGCCTTCGCCATATTCCCCCGTGTGGACTTGAGCGCATCCAGTATCAGTTCGCGTTCCAGATTGTCCAGGCTCTCACCCAGAGTCCCGTGGAACTCGGTGTTGGAGCTCTCCGCGGACTGGAGGCTTGGCGGCAGGTGATGGCTGTGGATCACCTCGTCCACGCTCAGCAGGACCGCCCGCTCAACGCAGTTCTCCAACTCTCGCACGTTTCCGGGCCAGTGATAGCTCATCAGGAGATCGATTGCGGGAGTGGATATCCGCCTGACGGCCACATGGTTGTGGTCCGCATACTTCTCAATGAAGTGATCGGCCAGGAGCAGGATGTCGCTCTTCCTGTCTCGTAGTGGCGGGATGTGGATTGGGAAGACGTTGAGCCGGTAGTAGAGATCCTCCCTGAAGAGTTTCTCCTCAATGAGGTCTTCCAGGCTACGGTTGGTTGCGGCGATTACGCGGACGTTCACGCGATGGGTTTCGTTCCCACCGACCCGTTCAAATTCTTTCTCCTGCAGGACACGCAGCAGCCGGATCTGGGTAGCCGGCGAGAGATCTCCTATCTCGTCCAGGAAGATCGTGCCGCCGTTGGCAAGCTCAAATCGACCTCTGCGCGTATTGATTGCGCCGGTGAATGCGCCTTTTTCGTGGCCGAACAGTTCGCTTTCAATCACGGTTTCTGGAAGTGCGGCGCAGTTCACTTTGATGAACGGCTTGTCCGCCCGGTGGCTGTTGTAGTGGATGGCGTGGGCCACGAGTTCCTTGCCGGTGCCGCTCTCGCCCCGAATGAGGACCGTAGCGTCGCTGTGGGACACCTGGGCGATCATATCGAACACGTCCTGCATCGCGCGCGAGTTGCCGATGATGTTTGACGGCCGGAATCGTTCCTTCAGCTCCTCCTGGAGCCGAGTGTTTTCCGCCTGCAGTGCCCGTTTCTCCTCCATCACGCTCTGGCGGATGCGAACAGCCTGTGCGATGAGTGAAGCGATGATGGAGATGAGCCGAACATTGTCCTGGAGTTCGTCGTTGGCTGCGGCCGGGCGATCAATACTGAAGGCGCCGATTGTCTCGTTCCCGAGCTTGATGGGAACACAGATGAAGGAGACTTTCCTGTCGTTCTTCTTCTTGTGGGCGCCGGTTCGATTGAGAAAGCCGGGATCTTCCGCGGCCAGCGGAATCACCCGGGCCTGGCCGCTCTGCACTACCTGTCCGGTGACGCCTTCACCCAGACGATACCGCCCACGTTCCTGCTGTGTCTGCGAGAGGCCATGCGCAGCCTCTATGAATATCTCCCCGGTCTGTCGATCAAGAAGCGTGACCGCCGCACGCAAGAAACCGAGCCGGTCCGCCGTAGCCCTGAGTACCGGTTGGATCACCAGGTTGAGATCCATGCTCTGGTCCAGGAGTTGGCTCAGCTCAAAGAGAAGTGAGATTTCCTCGTACCTGTCCCGGAAACCGGCGCGCTCGCGGACGTCCGCCATTGATACCCCTCTACGGGCACGACACTACCGAAATGTAAGCATCGACTCAAGAGGCTACAGAATTGTGCCCTCGTACACAATCTTCTGCTCGCCATCAAGCGTAACCGTGATGCCGTCCTCAATCGCTTCGAGAGCACCCGGCACCTGCGAGATATACGCAATGTCCGGGTTCAGCTCTCGGATTCGCTCGTGGGAAATCTGTGACACCTCTTCCACAATCACCCCCGCGACTCCCGCCACGATATCGCCAAACTCCTCGCTGAGGGCCGGCGTGAGCAGGACCTCGGTTGAGTCCAGCCGGAGACGCCGCCTGGCGTTGTTCGCATCCATCACCTTGACGGTGCGACCGGTCCGTTTCGGCCCGAATCCGAGCTGCCCCCGACTGAGCACGTTGCCGAGGATGTGGACCTTGATCGTGTTCATCGGGATGGCCGAGTGAAGCGGAACGCCGGCGGTTGTTACCACGCGGTCGGAATGGGCAATCAGCCCGCGATCCAGGGCGTGCCGGATGGCGTTCTGAACCATGGCTTCGGAATCCGCAACCTCGTCCGAAACGAGCGGCACGATGCCCCAGTGCAGCAGCAACTGGCGCTGCACCTGTTCGGTGGTTGTCACTGCGATAATGTTCTGAATTGGACGGTACTTGCTCAGCATCCTGGGGCTGTTCCCCCGGAGGGTCGGCGCGATGATCGCCGCGGCGTCCACGTCGGATGCAACGAAGAACGTCGCCTTGGCAATTGCCTGTCCGATGTCCGGATCCGGGTCGTAGTAGTCAAAGAACTCCTTGCTCCTCACGTTATATTCCTCACTCTGCTCAACCGACAGGGCAATCTTGTGAAGGGTCTCGCACGCCCTGATGGGGTAGGCGCCTGCCGCGGTCTCCCCGCTGAGCATTACGGCGTCGGTCCCGTCAAAGATTGCGTTTGCCACATCGGTGAGTTCCGCGCGGGTCGGCCTCGGATTCTCAATCATTGAGTCCAGCATCTGAGTCGCCGTTATGACCGGCTTGTTCTCCGCGTTGCACTTGGAGATGATTCGTTTCTGA
>JAHOYX010000116.1 GCA_019038705.1 Spirochaetales bacterium | reverse complement strand
CTGAGACATCCGAGCCTGTACATACCAGGTGTGGAGCGCAATCCCGCAGGCTACTCCCACGTTCAACGAGCCCTTCACCCCGGTCATTCGAACCGAGATCCGTTCCTCTGCTGCCTCAAGCGCTTCACTGCTCAATCCCAACTCCTCCGACCCCACAAGGAGGGTGCCGGAGTCCGGAAAGGGAAACGAATCAACGGCTCGCCCACCAACTTCAAGGGCCAACAGGGGCAACCAGTCATCGGGGATCAGTGAAAGGGGAAATCGCCGGATCTCAACTGACTGTTCAGCCCCGCGGGCGGTCCGCACGAGCCTCGGGTGGTCGGTTGACGGACAATCGGGAGACATGCCGATTCGGACCACACCCAACGCGACCGCAGACCGAATGATGCTGCCTGCATTGAACGGCGATCTGATCGACTCCATGTAAACCGACACCGTTCGGCTACTCCCGCGGGCCAGGTCAGTTGTATCTGGCTTCCCGCTTCCGGCGACGCCGTACCCGGCCGGCGGGAGGAGATCCCAATCGCCGACAGGTATGCCGAGCCGGGAGCGCAGTTCGTAGCGGAGGTTATCAATGAATCTGAGTGTCGGCTCACTGTCCGCGCCGGCAAGGTCTGGCGACGGCGTAGCAACACTACCGTCGGGCACGGTCTCCCGGATAAGATCGATAAGCCCGTCCAGATACCGGATGTCGGGCAACGAACGGTAGTGTACGAATCCATCGAGCAGTCGAACCATTTTCCGCAGGCGTGTCTCCGGAGGTATTCGGCGAAGTTTGCGCAGGGTTATCATGGCTGCCTCCGGAAGCCAGTGCTCGACAGACAGGCCGTGGAGAACGCCCCTGGCGTTCTCCGAGCCGGTCCACAAGCGTCTGGCCCCACCGCTACTGCGACCGGTGCTCGACGGACCGGCTCAGAATGCCTGCTTGATCAGATCGTAAACGTCGCTTGCGGTGTGCGGGGCCGGGGCGCTGGCGCTCATCTCGAGGCTCGACGCGGTATCCGAAACATCCACCAGGTCATCAATGGTCAAATCCATCTCCCGGAGTCGACCCGGAAGCCCGATCCGTCCGATCATCCGCCGCACTGCCTCGGAGGCACGGTACGCCACATCGGCCGGCTTCTGGTCCTCAACTTCTTCCCCGAGCGCGAGGGCAATATTCTTCAACTTCTCCGGTCGAGCATGAACTGAAGAGTCAATGATGTGCGGAAGCAGCACCGTGGCAACCCAGCTCTTGGGAATTGTGTAGCGACTGTTGATGGTGTAGGCGAGTGCGCCGCCGACACCCTGGCTGCTCGCCGCGAGGCCAAGGCTTGTCAGCAGGCCCGCTTCACTGGCCTGGATGCGGTGGCGCGGATCATTGGGAGCTTCGCTGATGCCATGCAGTGCAGATCCGAGGAGTTCGGTTGCCCTGTAGAGAACGGTGTCGGAATAGAACGATGACCGCGTGGAGATGTACCCTTCCACGGCCGCAAGCAGCGTGTCCATCATGGCCGCGGCGGCGTACTTCGGGGACATGGTCAACGCCAGGTTTGGGTCCACGAGAACAGCTGTCGTCGTTTCGTCGGGCAACTCGACAACGACCGGCTGACGGGTGACGCCGTCGGTCAGGATGCACTCATTGCGAAGCATGAAATGGTTACGATAGGACGACGGGACCTCGATGTAGTGGATGGGAGTGGTTGGTTTTGCCCGGCCCGAAAGAACGTCGCCCAGTTCGATGTTCGGAGCCGCCGCAACACTGACAACCCGCGCGGCCGAGAGAACTCGCATGCCACCGACCCCGACGACGACCCTCGCCTGACTCGCGCGAGCGACCGAAACAAGTTCGTTGAGCCCCGCGGTAGTTGCCCCCGGCCCGATTTCATCATAGACGATGGCGTTGATCGCTCGGCGGCTGAGAATCCCCTCAATCTGATCTATTGTGCCGTTCTGCCTGAGTACCGATTCTGTGACGATGAAACATCGCGAACCGAAAGCCGAGACAGCTTGACCGATGCGGTTGATCACATCGGTCCCAAACACTACCTGCCGCGGGAAGCGGAGTATCAGATCACTCATTTTCTTGCCCACCAAAAAAAAGAGGCAGTGACGTATCTAATCGGCCACTGCCCCAGGATCCCAATACCAAGTATGCTGTCAAAGACTGAACATGTCCATGATCTGTTCAGCAACATGCTCAACGATAACGTCGTCAATATAGTTGGGGTCTTCGAGCTTCCTCTTCACCTCTTCAACCCTGTCCGCGCGGACATCCGGCGTTTTTCTGACCTGATCCGCAATGTGGAAGACCTCAGCCTTCATTCTGGCTTCATCTGAGAAATCGACTGAGTCATTTTCCGGCTTGGCGGCACGCTGAGTTTTTTCTGTCTGTGAGTAGCGCTGCACTGGATCTACTGGACCAAGCCGCTCAATGGTCATTTCAGAGCCTTCCTTTCACTACATACATCGACCATAACCACCTAGAATATTAACCCTTTTTCGGTGAGCCGACAAGGAGAACACATTCGCCCTTAACGGCTGCTCTTTTCTCCATTTCATCCAACAGGTCTCTCGCCGAGCCTTCCAGGAACTCTTCATGAATCTTCGTGATCTCCCGGCCAAGCAATATCTGTCGCTCAGAATCAAGATCGGCCAGAGCACCCAATAACTTCAGAAGTCGATGTGGAGACTCGTAAAGAATGAACATTTCCCGAATACCCAGGAGCTCGCTGAGTCGTTTCTTACGCCGACCGGCTTTTGGTGAGAGGAACCCCTCAAACACGACAGCCTTGCCGGGAAGTCCCGCAACGCTCAGAATTGCGGAGAGCGCGGACGGTCCCGGGATCGGAACGATCTGGAACCCCGCATCCCGAACGCTCCGAACCAGCGTGCGTCCGGGATCGCTGATGCCGGGCGTCCCCGCGTCGGTGATGTAGGCAACGTCCTCACCGTTGCTCAAGCGGGTCACAACCGCGACCGCGCTCTGACGCTCATTGTGGCTGTGCCCGCTCAGCAATGGCTTCCTGATGCCATAGTGATCCAGCAATCGCCTGCTGTGGCGGGTGTCTTCGCAGACGATCACGTCAACAGCCTTGAGCGTCTCAAGTGCCCTGATCGTGATGTCACCGAGATTCCCGATCGGTGTCGCCACCACGTACAACATTGCCATGCGGGGAGTGTACGACGCGTTGCTCCGAGGCGGCAACACCGCACAGGACGAACGCACGTCGGCGAAGAGGCAGTGCGGCAGGCAAGAAGGACCAGGAGCGACCCCGCAGGGCCTCTTGGCCCGAGGACAAGCGAGGGGGCCTTCCTGCACATGCGCAAGCACCGTTCATGAATGTGTGCGTTCGCCCTGAGCGCGTTGTGGGCCGCTCGCTTCTTCAGTACCATGTACCGTATGCAGCTTGCGGTCCTGATCCTCATGGTGGGAGTTGTTGCGGCGCTCGTCTTTACGCTTGTGAGGTTGCGCAAATCGAATTTTTCTCTCCTCGCCAACCGAGGAGCGCAGAAGACCCGGGACAACTTTGAGGTTCTCAAGCCCTGTCCACTCTGCGGAACAATGCTTCGGCGAGGCGAGACGGTGCACAGCGTTGTGTTCTCCGGCGGTACGAAAGCGGCGAACGCGACGACCACGGCGAACACAACGACCACCCGGCCGGCCGACTATCTCACCCACATTTTCGGCTGTCCATACTGCCACCCTGCGAACCCCGGCCATCCCCGGAAATGCCCGGTTTGCGAGAAGATTGTGCCTGAGGACGGCCACGTAATTGCGCGTATGTTCGACAAGCCAGGCAAGAAACACGTCCATGTACTCGGGTGCACACAGTGCCGTCGGTCACGGTAGTGACATAAGGTCGGCGCACGGGACATACACTGAGTAAGAGGAATCAACATGAAACGGACAGTAATTCTGATACCATTTATCCTCGCCGCCGTTCTGAGCTTTGCTCTTGGCACCGGAGAGGGGGGCGATTTTGAGTACGACGGGATCCGAGAGATAGAGATTGCCGCAGGTACGTTCACGGTAGACGTCCAGGGAACTCGCGGCCGAACCACGTCGCTCGAGGTGAGAAACGAGTCGAGCAACTTCGAGGTGCTCCATGCCAGATCCGGAGATCGACTTGAAATCTGGGTCGAACGCAAATTCTCATTGCTCAATCGCCCGCACCGGGGAGAGCTTGTGCTCCTCGTACCCGGAGACACCGAGCTTCAGATCCGCACGAGTACCGGAGAGATCGATGTTCGAAACATCACCAGCGAACGGCTCTCCGTAGATTCCACAACCGGCCGCATCACCCTCGAGGAGATCTCTGCCTCCATGCACGTGGAGACAAGCACCGGAACAGTGGAAGTCCTGGATTCGGCTGGACGGTTTGATATCACGTCAACCACCGGAACAATCGAATTGCGCCGCGCAACAGGAGATGTGGCAGCTGAGAGCTCAGCCGGGAGCCATTCGTACGAGGACGTCATCGGCGACCTGGTGGTACGTTCTACGACAGGCAGGATCGAGATTGCCGGCATGCAGGGAACCCTGGATCTCCGAACCTCCACGGGAGGCCAGGATGGCCGCGGTATCGTCCTGACCGGCGACAGCTCGTTTGAGTCGTCCACCGGCAGGATCAAGATGGATTTTGCCGGGAGCGTTGAACAGTTCGAATTTGACCTCCGATCAACGACAGGATCGCTCCGCGTGGGCAGAGAAGAGAGTCAGCGCCAACTCTACCTCGGCGGGACCGGATTCACCATCCGCGGAAAGAGCAGCACCGGCTCCCAGGAGTACTTCTAGCTTGTGATGCAAACGAGTATATACACGGTGATGGCGTGCGGTTCGCCAGAGGCGATACTGCGGGCTGAGCTGGCTTCTGGCCGACTCAGCCAGGGATCTGCTGAAACAGTGTGATATAATCCGCAGCGAACTATGGCAGCCATTATTGTTTCTCTTGATTTGCAGTTCCGGGACGCAGAGCACCTTCGTGCCGAATACCACAGTTTCGCCAATCTCATGAATGTAGTCCATGCAGAGCTGCAACTCCTCGAGCGGATGAGCGGCCCCGATGCCGGCCTGCGTCCGAACATTCGGCTGTGCGAGGCAGCCGCATGGTCGTTCAAAGACCCGGAAGCCGCGGCGGAGCACGGCTTGGCACTGGCGGAGTTCAAGAGTCGAGTGCAGGCCGATCTTGCGCGAGTGCAGGCGACCCCGGAGTACGAACAAGATGCTAAGGAGGCGCGGGGCATCATCCGTCAGGTCATTGGTGATGCTGATCTCCGGGTGCAGGAGACGCTGGCACGGCACGGGATTCACCGACCGACCCGTGTGTGTGACGGGAATGCCGTGCGGGACATGATCCTTGACGGAGCAGAGAGCGCTCTGCATCGCGGCCACGAACCGGACGGCGTGGCCACGGACCGATTGCAGATAGATGCCGATGGCGAGGTACGGATGCCGCACGGGCTACCGGAGGCTGTCGGTCGTCTTGCAGCCGAACTCCTTCGCGTCAGCGGTGCGGTCGGCATTGATGTGTCGGCCGCCGAGTCGGCAACTGCCATCGCCGTCCGCACCGAACCGCTGGAAATGGACCTCGTCCCGACACTTCCGCCATCTTCAATCGATTCAGCAACACCGAGCGGAACGGCACGCGCGCTCATCGCGCTCATCTCATACCTGGCAGGGCCGGAAGGCGAAGTGACGGTGGACGCCGGCGGCGCTCCGTTACTCCTGGTTCGCTGCGGATAGCAATCCCGCGAGTGCAGAGCAAACGTATGTGGGCGCCAGATTGAAGCAGAGGGGTGTTTTTGCCAGGTTGTCTGTGAATGAAGAAGAGTTCTCTCACGGAGGCGCGGAGACACAGAGATGGACGAGAATCATCAATGGACAACTCTGAGCAAGAATCTCCGTGGCCCGGTGGCTCTGTGAGAGAATTCCTTTCGAACCAAGGTCTGTACTGGACGGTCTCGATCTGCGGATGCCCAAAGGCGTTTGCCCTGCCCGCAAATGACAGAACCCGCAATCGGCGGTTATAATTCTCTATCGGCCGCCGGCTGACACGGATTCCGGCCGTCTCTGATCAGAGTGAGGAGGACCACATGCAAACCGCGAGCGCAGCATTGCTGGCAGACAGGCCGGACAAGTTGAGCCGGAAAACGAAGCTGGGTTTTGGGGTCGCCGATCTCGGCGGCAATCTTTTCTTTACGATTGGCGGATTCTACTTCCTCAACTTTCTGACCGAGTCCCTGGGGCTTGCCGCGGGGCTTGCGGGCACAGCGCTCATGATCGGGAAGATCTGGGATGCGGTCACTGATCCGGCCGTCGGGTATATTTCGGATCGAACCCACACCCGGTGGGGACGCCGAAGACCGTACATGGCGGTGGGCGCGGTCTTCCTGCTCATCTTTATGATTTTGATGTTCACCAACCCGCGGATCCAGTCCGACCGACTGCTCTTCGTCTGGGTTGTTGTGGTGTATTGCCTGCTGAACACCGCCTACACGCTCGTGAACATTCCCTATAGCGCGCTGACGCCGGAACTGACCAGCGATTTCGACGAGCGAACCGTACTCAACGGATACCGGATGTCGTTTGCAGTGGTGGGGACCCTCATTGGTGCGGGCGCCATGCTCCCGCTTGTGGCGGTGTTTGGCGGGGGAAGCGCCGGATGGACCATCACCGGCGGAATCATGGGAGTGATCATGGCCGTAACCACCATGATCACCGTGCTCACGGTCAAGGAGACGCTTGGCGCGCCGGTCGCGCAGGCCACGAACGTCATCAAGTCATACATCCAGGTGCTCGGGATGAAAACCTTTCTCCTGGCGCTGCTCCCGTGGACCTTCCACATCACCGGCGTGAACATCGTTCAGGCCACCATGCTCTACTTCTTTCAGAACATCTACAAGAGCGAGGGTATGTTCAGCATTGCCCTGCTCTTTCTGCTGGTGTCCAGCCTCGGTTTCATTCCGGTCTGGGTGAAGATCTCGGCGAAGATCGGGAAAAAGAAGAGCTACAACATCGGCATGCTGATTGTTGCCGCGGCAGTGCTGGTGTTTACCGGCTTTGGACCGTCACTCCCCATTTGGTTCTCGTTCATCATCATGGCACTCGCAGGCATCGGCTTTGCGACTCAGTACGTCATGCCGTATTCGATCGTTCCGGACATTATCGAGTATGATTTTGCCGAGAACGGCACGCGTCGCGAAGGCGTCTTCTACGGCATGTGGACCTTTGCCAGCAAGATTGGTCAGGCGTTTGGCATTGCACTCACCGGCTGGGTCCTGGCCGCATTCGCCTATCAGCAACCAACCGACGCGATTGCCGAGCCGGTCCAGTCCGCCGGCGCAATCACCGGCATTCGGATCCTCATGGGCCCAATCCCGGCCATATTTTTCGTGGCGGGCGTGATCGTACTCTCCTTCTACCCCATCACCCGCGAGGTCTACGATCAGATCATGGTCAAGGTACGGGCGCGCGAGGCGGCGAACGGGGCCACGCCGACGGAGTAGGAATTGGCAATCGCCTGGAGTGCAGGAATTATGGTGTACGTTTCGGCCGGGCAGTATGACAGTTGGTGGTTCGGCGTTGCCTGGGCAGGCCTGGATTTCGTAGCAACCGCAATCGGATCGACACGGGATAGCGCAATTCAGACCGTGCAGCGGTGTGTCCCTGAGGGCGTCAAGACTCATCTTGCCGAGGCGCCGTCGTCGTTTGTCAAAGACGCGGTGACAATGCTGGGCGAGTTGGAGCGCGGCAACGAGGCGGGCAAGCACTTCACGCTCTCTGCAGAGCACCTGTCCGTTCCCTTGCGACGGATTCTCACTGCGGCGGCGGCAATTCCCATCGGCTATGTGACGACCTATGGCAATATCGCCGTGGCTTCAGGCTCCCGGGCGCGTGCCGTCGGGAGGGTGATGGCGACCAACCCACTCTACCCGATTGTGCCGTGTCACCGCGTCGTCGGCGCAGGCATGTCCCTCGTAGGATACGGAGGCAAGCAGGACGCACGGGCCCTGGCGACCAAGCTCAGCCGACTACAGGCCGAAACACGAGGAGTTGCCGGTGAGAAGGATGTTGACGTCCCGGACGGCCTGCTGACTGTCTATCCGACAGAATGGGTCGTCAACGAGGCGCGTGCGCAGGAAGAACGTCGGCTGCGAGCCGTAGAACGTGAGGCGGAGCGGGCCGCCACCGACCGACGGCAGCTTCGCCTCTTCTGACCCCATACTGAGTAGCCCCGTGCGGTGATGGCCAGTGCAGTTCGCCGAAGGCGACACCGCGGCCAAAGAGACCTTTTGGGTCTCTTTGGCATTGCCCCAAACCGTCGCCGGATGGTAGCTTCTCATTCCTAGGAAGCGACCATGGCCAACGATACCCTGTTTGACAAGATACTCCGCAAGGAGATCCCGTCCGAAGCGGTTTACGAGGACGAACACGTCTACGCGTTCGCGGACATCAATCCGCAGGCGCCCGTTCACGTCCTGGTTATCCCGAAGGCACGGAACGAGAGCTTTGCCGATCTGAAGGACGCCGACGCCGCGGAGACAGGCAGGTTCATGCAAGGGGTATCCCGTGTCGCCGAGCATCTCGGTCTCGAGGAGAACGGATACCGGGTTGTGTTCAATACCGGACGCGACGCGCTCCAGTCGGTGCAGTACCTTCATGCGCACATCCTCGGCGGACGGAAACTGAAGTGGCCGCCCGGTTAACCGAATAGACAGACAGCAGGGGGATCTCATGGAACAGTTCAAGCGAACCGCCACATGCGGAGAGTTGCGGGCATCCGACGCCGGCCGGACCGTTACGCTCAACGGGTGGGTACATCGAAATCGGGATCATGGTGGTGTGCACTTCATCGATCTTCGGGATCGCTACGGCGTGACCCAGGTCGTGATTGGCGAGGAAGCCCCGGAGGCCCTCAAGACATTGGCGGAGGGACTCAAGTACGAATATGTCATTGCCGTGGAGGGAGCGGTCAGATCGCGCCCCCCCGAGATGGTCAACGCCGACATGCCGACCGGGGAGATCGAGATTGCTGCCACGCATATCGAGGTGTTGACGGCATCCGAGACGCCGCCGTTCATGGTGGATGAGCGTTCCGATGCGCGCGAGGATCTCAGGCTCAGATATCGATACCTGGACCTTCGGTCCTTCGACATGCAGCGGAAGATCAAGCTGCGACACGACGTGACCTTCCGGGTCAGGGAGTTTCTCCACAGCAGGGACTTCTACGAGATCGAAACACCCACCCTGATCCGATCCACTCCGGAAGGTGCGCGGGATTTCCTGGTTCCAAGTCGATTACACGCCGGCAAGTTCTACGCATTGCCGCAATCGCCGCAGCTCTACAAGCAGATCCTCATGGTTTCCGGTTTCGATCGCTACTTCCAGATTGCCCATTGTTTCCGGGATGAAGACGCCCGCGGAGATCGACAACTCGAGCACACCCAGATTGACCTGGAGATGAGCTTTGTTTCCAAAGAGGATGTGTTCGCCGTGATTGAGGGGATGCTCGGCCATGTGTTCCATCACGCGCTGTCAATCGAACTGGAACCGGAGTTCGTCCGCATCCCCTACGACGATGCGATGAATCGATTTGGGTCGGACAAGCCGGACCTCAGATTTGAGATGGAGCTCTCCGACGTCACGGAGATGATGTCTGCGTCTGAGTTCCAGGTTTTCCGCAGTGTCGCGGAGTCCGGCGGTGCAGTCAAAGCCCTGGTCGCTCCGGGTTGCGCGAGCTACAGCAGAAAGCAGATCACCAACCTCGAGGACGCCGCCAAGACATACGGGGCCAAGGGCCTCGCCTGGATGAAAGTCACCGAAAACGGCCTGGAGGGCGGCATCGCCAAATTCTTCGCCGGGGAGGCCGGAGCCATCGTTGAGACGCTCGGCGCGAGCGTCGGCGATCTCCTGCTCTTTGTTGCCGACAAGTGGCGCACCGCCTGCACTGCACTCGGTGCGGTTAGAAATCGACTTGCCAGAGACCTCGATCTGATAGACGAGAAGCTCTTCCGGTTCGCATGGATCGTTGATTTCCCACTCTTTGACTGGAACGAGGATGCTGAGCAGTGGGAGGCCTCCCACCACATGTTCACCATGCCGCAGGAGCAGTACCTGGACACGCTGGAGAAGGATCCCGGATCGGTCAAGGGTGATCTCTACGACCTTGTGTGTAATGGCGTGGAACTCGCCTCGGGTTCAATCAGGATTCACGACCCTGCCCTCCAGCGGCGGATCTTCAACGTCGTCGGTTTCCCGGAGGAGGAAGCCCAGCGTCGATTCGGATTCCTGCTCGAGGCGTTCAAGTATGGCGCCCCGCCGCACGGCGGGATTGCGCCGGGATTGGATCGACTTGTCATGCTCATGGCCGGCGAACAATCGATTCGGGAGGTCATTGCCTTCCCAAAGAATACGGTGGGCATATGTCCCATGGATGATTCACCGTCGGAAGTTGAGGAGAACCAACTCGCGGAGCTCGCGATACAGCTCGTCCCGCGCGAAGAAACCTCGGAATCGTCGGAACCGTAACGTGCCGTGTCTGATTCGACACATTTCGCTCACGCCAATCGCCGATGCGCAGCAGCCCCTGCCGCCTGACCGATTCGCCGAGAACCTCACCGATGCGAGCCGGTTTGAGAGCGAGACCGGTGTCTACGCCGTGTTTGCTACGTGGCACGGACACAGAGTTGTGTGTCTGTCAAAGCACTTTGATCGATTGGAGGACAGTGCGAGTAGGGCCGGGTTCTCACTCACCCTGAATCGAAGGCCCCTGCAGGATCAGCTGAGAAAGATCGCCCGGGATTCCGGTTTCGGGGAAGTCCGGATGAGGATCTCGGCGAGCCCGCAGTCGAGCTTCCTGACGGTGAGCGTTGAGCCATACCATGGGCCGCCGGCAGATCTCCGGGAACGGGGTGTCCGGTGCAAAACCGTCGCCCACGCGCCACGATCCAACCCGCGCGCCAAGCAAACGCGCTGGCTCCTGGAACGCTCCGAACTCGGCACCACAAATCATGAGGTGTATGAGCAACTCCTGGTCGACCAGTCCGGCTGTATTCTTGAAGGCGTGAGCAGCAACTTCTACGTTGTGCGCCGCGCCATTCCCCGCGCTGCCGCAGTCCCCGGCAGTGCCGCAGTCCCCGGCGATATGGTGCTCCAGACCGCCGATGCCGGAATTCTCCCGGGCATTGCTCGCGCCATCGTCATGGAGGTCGCTCGCGACGTTATCGCTGTGGATCTCGCCGCGCCGCGACTCAACGAGCGAAGCGAGTTTGCCGAAGCGTTCCTGACCTCCGCGAGCCGTGGCATCGTACCGATCATGGAAATCGACGGGCAGCCGATTGGTACGGGGGGCGCCGGTGAGATCACGAGGACTCTCATCGAGCACTACGATCGCCGCGCGCAGGCGCTGGAAGAAGCCCTGTAGCGGCGAGCGACGGTAGCCGTTCAACAGATTTCGATGTAGAGTAGTCCTCCAACACGGCACAATGGAAAAGAAATCCGAAGAGACAGGCAACAACAAGCGATCGATTGAGCAGCTCATCAATCTCCCCGAGGTCCGGAACGCTCTCTCGGAACTCGGCGTCTTTGTTCGAAACCTGAAAGACGGGACCGGATTCTCAAACTACCTCTGGAAACAGTGGGGCTATACCGACCGCGAGATGGTAGAAGAAGTGTGGCAGCGGGTTGTCCATCCGGAGGATCGCGAATCGGCGGCGGAGCAGTACGAACAGCTTCTGGCGGGAGAGTTATCCACCTATCGTCAAACCTACCGAGTGCAGACTAAGGCAGGCGACTGGCGTTGGGTGGTCACGGCCGGCCGTGTAGTCGGCTGGGATTCCAACGGGAAACCGGAGCTGTATGTTGGTGCGGATGCGGACATCACGGAACGCCGGGTGGCGGAGGCGGCACTTGAGCAGGCCAAGGCGGAAGCGGAGGTGCAGGCTCAGGAGGCCGAAACGCTCCGGATGGCCGGCGCGATCGTTGCAAGCACCCTGGAGATAGAGAAGGCCGTCCAGCTCGTCCTTGATCAGGCGTTGCAGGTAGTTCCGTATGACACGGCGTCCGTTCTGCTGCTTCGCGACATGGCGCTCGAGGTGGTGGGCGGAAACGGCTGGGACGACATTGACGCAGTGAAGGGCCTCCGTATACCGGTTCCCGGTGAGAACCCCCACGGCACGGCGCTGGAGCACGGACACCCGTTCGTCGTGGATGACGTTGCACAGGATTTCCCGCAATACTCCAACATCTCGGGCACTGAGATCCGCGGTTGGCTCGGGGTGCCGCTGGTCGTACACGGAGAGACGCTCGGGCTGCTCGTCATGCACAGCACCAAACCCGGATTCTTCACACCCAAGCACGTCCGCCTGTCAACCGCGCTCGGTGACCACGTGGCGGTGGCATTATTCAATGCCCGGCTCTTTGAGCAGACCAAGGAGCTTGCCATGACGGACAGTCTGACCGGTGTGGCTACCCGCCGCAGCTTCTTCGTTCAAGCAGAACGCGCTCTGAAGTTGGCCCGAAGAAACCAGAGCCCGGTGAGCGTGCTGATGGCGGACCTGGATCACTTCAAGCGGATCAACGATCTCCACGGTCACGCTGCGGGCGACGAGATGATCAGGAAGGCCGCCGAGGCCGCCCGAGCGGTGCTCAGACGGTCGGAGATCATCGGGCGATACGGCGGTGAGGAGTTTGCCGTGGTGCTCCCCGAGACCGACGAGCCGAACGCAATGATCATTGCCGAGCGAATCAGGATGCAGGTTGCCGACATCATGATCCCCGGCGAGGACAAATCGCTTACCGTGAGCATCGGTGTCACCGCGCGAGATCCGGCTGAGCTCACAACCGTGGATGCGATACTCGAAGAGGCTGATAGCGCGCTCTATGAGGCAAAACGACTCGGCCGCAATCGCGCAGAGATGTATCGACCCACTGCATGATCCGAGGGACCCGCCGTGCCCGAGCTTCCGGACATTGAAGCGTATGCACTCGCCCTTGACCGTGTGATTGGCGGGCACACCCTTCTCTGGCTGCAGCTCAACCATCCGTTTCTGCTCCGATCAGTTGAGGTGCCGCCGGAAGCAGCTCTCCAATCCCGCATTGTCGCCGTGCAGCGGTACGGAAAGCGTATTGCGCTGGAGTTCTCCAACAACCTGTTCTACGTGTTCCACCTCATGATTGCCGGTCGCTTCAAATGGAAACCGGAGAGCGGCACGGGGAAGGTAGCTGCGCCAGGCGCTCCGCCCGGCCGGTCCAGCTCAAAATCGGGCGTGCTTGCAAGACTCGGTTTCGAATCCGGCGTCCTGACGCTCACTGAGGCCGGAAGCAAGCGGCGCGCCAGCCTTCACGTGGTAACCGGAGCGGAGCAGGCGGCTGCGTTGAGCAGGGGCGGAATTGAACTCCTGGATTCCGGCACAACCCTCGCCGACTTCAATGCCGCACTCCAAAGCGAGAACCACACGCTCAAGCGATCGCTCACCGATCCGCGGCTCTTCTCCGGCATCGGCAACTCCTACTCCGATGAGATCCTCTTCGCGGCACAACTCTCTCCGTTCTCCATGAGCCAATCGATTTCAGAGACCGAGGCATCGCGGCTCTTCAGCGCGGCGGTAGATGTTCTGCGAGAGTGGATGGATCGATTGCTTGCGGAAGCGGGGACGAAGTTCCCCACCAAAGTCACGGCGTTCCGCGACGAGATGCACGTCCACGGGAAGCACAATCAGCCGTGTGATGTGTGCGGCACACCCGTCCAGCGAATCCGATACGCTGAGAACGAATGCAACTACTGCCCGACATGTCAGACAGGCGGGAAGATCTATGCCGACAGAGCACTGTCCCGACTGCTCAAGAACGATTGGCCCCGCACGGTGGAAGAACTGGAAAGACTGGACCGCCCCCCGCGCACATAGGGACACGAGCGGTATCAGAAAGCCTGTTGCATCAATCTGTCATCAGGATCTCTCACAGAGGCACGGAATGGACGAGAATCAGATCGGAAGGATCATCGATGAAGGATGGAAATGCCAGAACCATCAATAGATAACCCTGAGTAAGAATCTCCGTGTCCCCGTGCCTGCTATGTAGAAAGTGAGTCAACCCCCTTTTCTTATGTCCTGGCGAGGGAAGAG
>JAHOYX010000229.1 GCA_019038705.1 Spirochaetales bacterium | reverse complement strand
GGGTGGGTACTCTACGACAGTCCGTCGGGCCGCCATCCGGGTCATTGACACGCTTCGCCAACAGCCCCAGCCCTGACCATGGCCGCATCTCAGCGATGACGCTGTCCAACGATCTCGTTCGTGAGCCGCTGGGCGAGGTTTTGCACGGCGTCGTCAACATACCGCACGTCACGGATCTTCTTCTTCAGGTCTGCGATTCGTTTTGGATCAACAGGTTTAGCAATTCTCACAGTGCTCCACGCCCATCAAAAGCGTTCTTGATGTGCTCCACGCTTCCGTTTGAAACGAAGAGGAGGTCAAAGCGCGGCTGAAAGTCCGCGAATTCGGGATGCTCCTGCAGAAACCAGAGGGAGGTACGAATAATGCGTCCCTGCTTCCGGCGGCTCAGGGCCTGTTCCAGTCCTGAGATGGGCATCCGTTCCCAACTCTTCACCTCGCAAAAAGCGATGGTGCCACCTTCTACAGCTATAATATCGACCTCTCCAGAGGCCTTTCTGAAGTTTCTTTCTATGACCTGGTATCCATAATCGCAGAGGTAGGCTGCCGCGAGCCGTTCACCGGCGGATCCGGATCGCGATGCATTCACGATCCTTTGTTATTCTCCGCAAGTTCCTTTGGATCAACAGCGCGAGCAATGAAGAGGTTTTTGTCCAGCGCCAGGTCAATGATTTCGCCGCCGTCTTTCGGATGTTCGCGGCCATTCGGGTCGATCATGATCTTGACTCTCGGTCGCAGCGGGGCAGCGTTGTTCACATCCACGACTCGTCCAATGGATGCATTGTTCAGCAGAACGACGCTCCCCATCGGATAAATGCCCATGGTTCGAATGAATACCTTAATGATGTCCGGATCGAATCGGCGGGCGTTATCACTCAGAATAGTGCGCATCGCAGTGTAACCAATCATCGAATTCCGATAGGGGCGCTTGCTGACCATCGCCTCAAACGCGTCTGCAACCGCGATGATTCGGGCTGCCGGAATGATGTTGGTACCGGATATCTGGCGCGGGTATCCTGCTCCGTCCCACCGCTCCTGGTGCTGCAGAGCCGCAACACCAATCTCCTCGGCAAACTTCATCTCCCGCGTGATGATTCGGTATGAGTAGACCGGATGCGCGCGGATTGCCTGGATCTCGTCGGGGGTCAACTCGCCCTGTTTGCTGCGAACCGACGCCGGGATACGAAGCATTCCTACGTCGTGCAGGAGGGCGCCGGATGCGAGCTGTAACAGTTTGTGCTGAACCATGTTCAGGTTCTGGCCAACCAGTGTTGCGAGAACTGCACAGTTCAGCGCATTTTCGATGAAGCCGGACTCACCTTGCAGCCCGTACAGAATAAGTTCCACGACCTCGCTCTGCCGCTCATTCAGAAGCTTGAGCAGCCGATCGACCAGATCGTCAACATCCACGGATTTCACGAGTTCTTTGTTCTGAACGGCGGTAAACACCTGCTGAAGTTCACCGGCAAGTCCGCCGTACGCCAGCATGACCTCCTGCCGTCCGGGAGCGCTGAATGCCTGCTGGAGAAATGCATTTTTGTTGGCGGAAGGCAGCTCCTTCATCGGTTTACCTTCGGTCGTGACGTGGGAGATCCCCCACTTCGTGAGCCGATCGATATCCTTCTGCTTGATTTCAATGTTCTCCGGGACAAGCAGATTGTCGCCCTCCACGTACACAGGCTTGTCAAACCTGAGTCCCGCTTTGAGATCACTTACTTTTATTTGCCTCGGTGCCATCTTACTTTCTGCCATGGATCGAATCGTCGGTGGGCGGGCCTGTTCTCTCGGTGGACGTGCCTGTACGCCACACGAAAGCCAGCAACTCCGCCACCGCCCGGTAGAACGGTTCTGGAATGAAATCCCCAACTTCCAGATAGAAGAGGCCCTCAGCCAGAGTCTCTTCCGACATGATGGGGACGCCGCACCGTTCGGCAAGCTCAACGAGCTTCACGGCCAGGTTTCTCTCGCCCTTTGCAGCAACGAATGGAGCGGGAAGATCCTCTTCATATCGCAGAGCGACACTCTTCGCGGGTTCCATCAAGCGCTGCTGTCCACCGAAGTCAGTATATCCGCGGCATCGGTTTGTGAAAAGCCGTCATCTGCCGCAGCGGTAAGGGTATCCTGGTCGAATCTGATCCCCAGGGCGTCCAGCCGACCGGCGAGCTCGCCCAACCCGGCGATCTCCGCTGTCCCATCGGGCTGCGAGAGAAGCACCACCCGCAACCCGGACCCCGTCGGCTGCAGACCAAAGAGCCACCGTGATCCGTCGCGCGTCACGACAAGAACCGCTTCTCGCACCGCCGGGAGGCTGCGGTCGCTCCCGAGCGCGTAGCCGCGCGGGATTCTGATTCGCAGCGATGCCTGCAGATCGCTGCCGGGCGCGCTGATCGGAATCACGACCCAGTGATCGCCCTCCCCTACCACATGATTGAATAGCTGAAGTGGGTGATCCGCATCGGTCGAAAGACGAAAGGAGGCACGGATATCGTCTTCATTCGGTTCGCTGGATCTTTCAGCCTCGTCGCCTTCTACCTCGCGACGCCCGTGGCTACCCGGATCACCGCTGCCGTACGACCAACTGTGGCTGCCGGGCGAACCGCTGACAACCAACAGGTCATCGAAGAAGAGCCCCTTCCTCTCCGCCAGCGCTTCCAGGCGCGCCAGTTCCTTCGCATGCCGCGACCCCTTTGAGGCCGAGAGAACTCTTCTGTATGCCCGTTGAAGGCGGTCCGGAAGAACAGGGAGCCCGGTGCGGAGGAAAGCCCTCACGACCGCCTCGGCGATTGCGTCGTCCGGCATTCCTGCAGATCGGACTATTTCCGCGGACATGACGGCGCGAGAAACCTGCGACTCGAGCCGGAGGCTCAATCGACCTGCGGTCTGCTGCGGACGGACTACGTACCATTCGCCTTTGCGTAACGGAAAGGGCGTTGTGGCGGGAACCAGCCGCCCTCGGAGACGCAGCACCACCGACCCCCCGGCGCCGATATCTTCCACGAAGACACGTACTGCCGCCCCGGGGCTCAACGATCTGAGATTGCTCTGTGAACTGAGGTGAATCTGCGCTGACTGTCCCGTGAACCGTGCCCCGGTGGCAGGGTCAACCATGGGGGTGGTTAGCCCTCGCTGGATTCTTTGCGGCGATTCCGCTTCTGAATGAGTTCAGCCACCTTGGCCCGCTTGCCAACCCGATCTCGAATGTAGTAGAGCTTGCTGCGTCGCACACGACCACGCCGCGTGACCTCAATCTTCTGGATGCGGGGGGAGTGAACCGGAAACACACGCTCCACGCCAATGCCGTAGGAGAGCTTCCGGACCGTAACCGTCTGCCGGACTCCGCTGTTCTTTCTGGCAATGACAAGACCCTCGTAGATCTGCACTCGCTCGTTGCTTCCCTCGACAATGGAGAAATGCACCTTCACCGTATCGCCAATCCGAAAGCTGTCTCTGCCCTCTTTGAGCTGATCTGCTTCAACTGCCTGTATCAAATCCATCACTTCCTCCATTTCTTGTGAGCAACTCCGGCCGACGTTCTCGTGTACGTGCGACGCTCTGCTCCCGACGCCACGCTCTGATCTGTTCGTGGTGACCGGACAAAAGAACGTCGGGGACCGAATGCCCGTGGAATACCTCAGGTCTCGTGTAATGAGGATACTCCAGGAGGCCGTCCGCATGGCTCTCTTCCCGCAGTGATCCTTCCGTTATCACTCCCTCCAGGAGACGATAGACCGCGTCTATTATCACGATGGAGGCTATCTCACCAGAAGAGATTACGTAATCCCCAATGGTTACTTCCTCATGAACGTACAGATCGATGATCCGCTGGTCAATCCCTTCGTATCGTCCGCAGATCAACACGATTTCCGGAATTTCGGCGAGGCGCGCAGCATACTCCTGCGTGAATAGTCGGCCCGCCGGAGATGGGTACACCACTGTCTTCCCGGTCGCGCCGACCGAATCCAGCGCGCCGGCCAGCGGTTCGGGTTTCAAAACCATTCCGAAGCCGCCCCCATACGGGGCGTCGTCACAGGTTCGGTGGCGATCATTCGCAAAATCCCGAATGTTGATCAGGCTGTACTCAACGATCCCCCGGCCAACCGCCTTCGCCATGATGCTTGACTGGAAATAGCTCTCCACCATCTCCGGGAACAGCGTCAGCACCGTAAATTTCACTCCAGCACCGCCCCGTCCATCAACTGGATCCGTCCTGCGGCATGATCGACCTCCCCAAAGAACTGATCCGCGAAAGGAATCAGCACGCTCCCTCCGTCCACGAGGGTAACCTCAAGCAGCGGATGGGCACCCGACTCCAGGACGGCCTTGATTCGCCCGATCGCTTCCCCGTTGAAGGTGACGATAAGACCCTCCAGATCGCCGTAGTAGTACTCGCCGGGCTCAAGCGGGGCCGCATCCGTCCGGCGTACCACGATCTCCGCTCCGCGCAGAGCCGCCGCACCCTCCGGCGTGTCCACGCCTTCAAGCTTCATGAGAATCGCCCGGTGCGTTGTGCGCACAGATTCAACCCGGAAAATCTCCGAGCCGAACCCACGCCTCAAGTCTACGACCCGAAGTGCTGTAAAGTGTGCTGTCTCGCCGGACAGGCTTTCCACCTTGATCTCTCCGACCGTGCCAAACGCTGATCGCACCCGGCCGATGATCAACTCATCCTTCACCGGTCAATCAAGGATCTCAAGCACCACGCGCTTGCCCGTCTTTGTAGATGCCGCACTCAGAATCGTTCGGACCGCCTTCGCAATCCGTCCGTGCTTGCCAATCACCTTGCCGATGTCCGGAGCCGCAACTTTCAACTCCAGGATCGTGGATTTCTCACCCTCGATCATGTTGACCTCTACCTCATCGGGCTCGTCCACCAGCGCCTTCGCCACGTACAGTACGAGTTCTTTCTCCATAAGTGACTCCTTAGAATGTGAACGTTAGCTACTTAACGGTGATGTTCTTCTTGTTCAGAAGCTTCTTCACTGTGTCGCTCGGTTGTGCGCCCTTGGAGAGCCACTCGCGGATTCGATCCTCTTGAAGCTCAAGTTGCTGACCCTCGGGCGAAATCGGGTGGTAGATCCCCACTTCTTCCAGCGATCGTCCATCACGGGGCGCGCGGGAGTCCATCACAACTATCCGATAATACGGGCGCATCTTGGAACCAAATCTCTTCAGTCGAATTCGTACACTCACTGTTTACCTCCACAATTCACGCTATACCACGCCCAGCTGAGACATCACCTGCGCCTGGTATTTCTTGTTCTTTGTCATCTTCTTCATCATCAGTCGAGTCTTCTCAAACTTCTTCAATAGTCGATTAACATCATACACGCTCGTCCCGCTTCCTCTGGCTATCCGCTTGCGCCGCGGCGGACCGATTATCCGGTGATTCAATCTCTCCCTGAGCGTCATCGAAAGGATGATTGCCTCTTCATGCTTCATCTCTTTCTCGTCGAGATCTTCTTCATTCACCCGACCCTTCATCCCCGGAATCATCTCCAGGATTGACTCGACACTCCCCATCTTGCGCATCCGCTGAAACTGGGCCAGGTAATCCTCCAGCGTGAAGGTTGCACCGGCCATCTTCGCCTGCAACTCCAGCGCTTCTTTCTCGTCTATCGTCTCCTGCACCTTCTCCACGAGAGACACAACATCTCCCATGCCCAGAACCCGTGAAGCAATTCGGTCCGGGTAGAAGGGCTCGAGATCCTCGGTCTTCTCGCCCACGCCGATGAACTTTATCGGCTTCCCGGTGATGCTCTTCAGGCTGAGGGCCGCACCCCCCCGGGTGTCGGAGTCAAACTTCGTCAGGATGACACCGCTTAGCCCAATCCGGTCGTCAAATGCCTTGGCAACGTCCACCGCACTCTGGCCGGTCATGGAATCCGCGACGAGGAGCGCCTCGGCCGGCTTTGACACCGCGTGGATTCGCTCCAGTTCCTTCATCAGCGGCTCGTCCACCTGGAGTCGCCCAGCAGTGTCAATGATAACCACGTCACGCTGCTGCTTGCGGGCAATCGCAAGACCGCGCTTCACCACACCGACCGGATCGGTCTGGCCGGGCTCACTGTGGACCGGCAACCCGACCTGGCTGCCCAGCTGAACGAGCTGGTCAACCGCGGCCGGCCGAACCAGGTCCGCTGCGACCAGTATCGGCCGTCTGCCCTCCCCCGCCAGGCGCTTTGCCAGTTTCGCCGCGGTGGTAGTCTTGCCGGAACCCTGCAGTCCGAGAAGCAGAATCACCGACTGCGTATCCGGGCCCTTGAGTTCCAGATCCTGGCGACTATCGCCCAGAAACTGAACGAGTCTGTCGTAGACGATCTTGATGAACTGCTGCCCCGGGGAGACCGACTTCAGCACATGCTCGCCGGTTGCTTCCTCGATAACCCGATTGACAAATCGACGCACGACCCGCAGATGAACATCAGCCTCCAGAAGAGCCAGTTTGATCTCTTCGGCGGCCTCCTGTACGTTCTTCTCGCTTAGTGACGCCTTACCGGACAACTGGCGAGCAATCTGTGTCAGCTTGTCTGATAGTCGCTCGAGCATTGCGCTGCGCTCACCTCCATGGTCCGGTCAGTCCGGAGTCAATCCCAATATATAGCGACACAGCAAGTCTGCTGTCAATACGAGCGTGTCATTGGAATGCCGAACTACCGTATTTCGAAGTAATGCCGCTTGAGATACTCGATCTGAGCGGTGCTCTCGTCCCAATACCTCGAGAGAGGATAGCGCTCAATTACCATTTCGTAGAGGGAACAAGCACGTTGGAGGTCTCTCGCGGGGCCGGGCATCTCGAGGATCTGGCCAAGACGGAAGTAGATTGCATCCAGTCCGGCTACACCGAGGCCGGACTCAGTCAATTCCGCGTAGTAAGTGGCCGCACTGCCGTAGAGTGCCGCAGCGTCGGCCACCTCCGCGGCCTGAAAGAGCCGTTCGTGATCCAGTTCCCCTGCCGCGCGCAGGGCTTCCACCGCCGCCGAGAGAACAGTCGCATCCGCTCCAGATGCTCCCCCGGCTCCGCTCACCGCAAGCTCAAAGAGGCTCTCACGCGCAAATCGGCCGTCGGCACCACCAACAGCCGCGACCTTCTGCCAGAACTCGACGGCCACGGGAAGGTTGCCGCTCTGAGACGCGGCGGTCGCCGTCTCTATCCACTGAGCCGGTCCATCACCAGGGTCGCCGGTAAGAACAGTCGCAGGCTCGTCGGGGACCATGTCCGGCGCGGCCGGCGGCGCGGCGACCGGTTCCGCCATGTCGCCCGCGTCAAGTGCGGCCGACGGAGTCTCGGTAAGCGTCACGACCGATATCTGATCGCTTCCTCCGGGTGATGCGTCCACCTGGAGGCGCTCGTTTGTGATCCGACCGGTCAACGCATCCTGTCGCTGGAACCAGAGCCCGTAATCGCCGTTCTCGGAGAATTGGAACACGAACTCATCGTCCCCGGCAACGCTCCTCTTCACTATGAGGTCCGCAATGCCGACCCCGTATTCTCGCCCAACGTACAGCCAGCCGGTACCCGGAAGAGTGATTACGGTGTCTGCTCGGGGATCCGCTGTCGCGCTTCGCTGTGACCATTCAGTCTCAGCCGGCAGAATGGCGGCCGCTGCATCCGTGACCGGCTCTGAAATAGATGTACCGGCAGATGCCCTGGCGGCTTGCTGAGGCGCCACCGGTCGTTCCACTTCCACAGGATTCGCAACGGAGTCTGCGATGCCCACGTCCGGTCCGGCGGACCGGCCAGCGCTCGCGTCAAGCGCCATCGCTCCTTCAGCCGGCGCCCGGGCGACTACGTCCCGGTCTACCGGCTGTCTCGCAACTACCGCCGCAGCCCGCGGCCGATCCGGGTCGGCGGCGCCGCTGTCTTCCGCGTCGCTGTCAACATCATCTTCAGGGCGCGAGCTCGCAGCCTGCGCAATCGGCGGGACCGGGAGGATCAGCGGCAACCCGGAAGTCACATCAGACGGTCCGGGCGGGTACTGCAGCGCGAGATCATCCGAAATCCGCGGAACCGGGAGGACCAGCCATCCGGTGTCAGCCGACAGGTGAAACTCTCCAGCAATCGCTCCCCGGGCGAGCGGATCGCAGGTGTCTCCAGAACTTGTAGCCGGCGATGGTGACGGCAGGGATGCCTCCGGCTTGGCTGAATCGGGAACGGTTTCGGCAATGTCGTCACGAATCGCGGAGTCCGGGGCGCCCTCAACAAGAACGCGCTCGGAGGAATCGGACAGCCGGCTTGCCTGCCCATCCCGAATCGTGGCGCAACCGGCCAGGATCCCAATGATGATGGCGGAACTGAAAAGTCTGAGTAGCAGTTTCTGACGTCGATCCATGTCCCCTCCCCGATCGACCACTCTTACGGAACATCCTCCAGCATCAGTCGAATGTCATCGTTGACCTGGGTCTCCAGCACGTCAATCCCGATCTGGCGCGGATCAATCCAGTGCTCCTCAACATCCGACTCGGTCCAGCGCTCCTTGCGGGGCCGGAACGGTATCCATCGGATTTCGGTGCCCCGTGCCAACTCATCCTCAACCACCAGGTCATCCGCATCGATCCAATCAAACCGACTGGGCACAACCGGGATTTCCACGGTCTCACTACCATTATCGACCGATCTGCCGCCGACCATCACGGCCACGACGATGAGCACCGCCACCACCGCCAGGGCTCCAAACACGGCCAGAACGACGCGGATGTGGATCTCGTGGCTGCCCAGTCTAAGATACACCGACTTCTTCTCGACCCCCGACCCGGATGGATATCACCTTGGAGACGCCACTGTCCTCCATGGTGATTCCAAGAAGTGTACTTGCAGAGGCCACAGTCTTCTTGTTGTGCGTGATGATGATGAACTGACTCGACTGCCCAAACTCCAACAGCATATTGGTGAACCGGCCAACGTTAGATTCATCAAGGGCGGCGTCAATCTCGTCAAGCAGACAGAATGGCGAAGGACGCACCATGTAGGTGGCAAAGAGCAACGCAACGGCCGTGAGGCTTCGCTCTCCTCCGGAAAGCAGGGAGATATTCTCAAGCTTCTTCCCCGGCGGCTGAGCAAGAATCTCGATTCCTGAATCGAGGACGGCGTCGGGGTCAACGAGTTTCAACTCCGCTCGGCCACCGCCGAATAACCTCCTGAACATCACGTGGAAATTCTTCTTAATCCCCTCGTAGCTCTCGGTAAACAGCGCAGCGCTCTCGTTCTGAATCTCCTCGGTAACACGGCGCAGGTCCTCCTTGGCACGGCGCAAATCGGTCAGCTGAGTGTCCAGGAATTCAAACCGCTGCTTGACTTCCTCGAACTCCTCCGGCGCCATGAGGTTCACCGCTCCGAGTGAACGTTCCGTCTCGCGCAACTCAGCAAGATGCCTGCGCAAATCCGATCCACTGTCTTTCAATTCAAGCATCCGGGGCTCAAACTCAGAGAGCTCCCGGGAGAAGCGCTCTCTGAAGTTCTCGTACAGACTGCGGACCTCGGCATTTGTCTCCGCAAGATTCATCTGAACGCGCTCGAGTTGTTGCTGCGTCTTGCCAAGATCTTCCATCTTTCGTTTCAGGGATCTCTCTTTCTGGATCAGATCCGCGTTCCGGCTCGAGATGGATTTCTCCAAAGCATCCTGTTCGTTCTGAAGCTCGTTTTCTTTCTCGGACAGTGATGAGATCTCACTCTCCAGGGCTTCAATACGCTCAACCGTGTGAGCCAGTCTCGTGTGAGACGCGGCCAGTTCCTCGCTGTGAAGCTCAAGCCGCTGCTCTTCCTCTGATATCGCCTTCTCCCGCTCGCCGATGGTCCTTTCCATTGCGGAGAATTGAGCCTGCATTCCGGCTCGATTGACCCGCAATTCCTCGAGGGTGTGCCGGTACTCCCGCATGCGTGCCGAGAGCTCGGCGTTCTCCCCCTCCAGCTCACCAATCTGTTCTCGACACTCTCGTATCCTGTTCCGGGCCGCTCCAATATCGGTCTCCAGATTGCGCTTCCGGGTGATGATCCCCTCCGGCGCCAGGAATTCGTCCAGGAACGCAGGAATGCTCGCGGCAAACTGCTCGGTGAGTGTGGCGACATGCTCGGCCATCTCCTCGATCTCGTGGAGCCCATCAAGCCCGCTGCTGATAACCGCGTCGGGTGACCCGGCCCCCGCCCGCTTGAGATCCTCCAGCAACGTAATGCGGTGCTGCACTCTGGACGAAAGCGCGGACAACGCCGTGCGGAGTTCTTTCTCCGACCGCAAACGCGTTGAGCGCGAATAACCGGATGCAGCCAGCTCCTCGTCAAGTTTCCGGACGATGTCGTCGGTGAGTGCGGTCAGATCGATCTCAATCTCCGCGACACGATCTTCTTCGGTGGTTATTTCGGTCCCAAGCGCCCTGGCGGCATCAACATTGGCGGAAATCCGCCCCTCTGCATGCGCGATGCGTTCTTCAAACTCGACGATGTTCTTTGCGACATCTGCAATGCGAACACCGTGCTCCTCGGCGGCGGTGCGCAGGGAGACAACCTCTTCGCGCAGTGACGCAACCTTCTCCTCGAGACTGCCTCGCCGCAACTCATCGTTCCGAATCTTCTCTTCGAACTCTCCAACGCGCTCGTTGTGGAGGCGAATCTGATTCTGTTTGTTTCCCCGCTCCAGTTCCACTCCGTACAGCCGCTTCTGATGCTCAATGAGCCTGGTTTCCATCGCATTCACGACATCCAGATTCTCCTCGAGGTTCTCATTGATGGCATCGATGGCAGCCTTGATCTTGTCTCGCGCGGTTGTCTTCTGTTCGACTTGCTCACTCCGCTTGTCGCGAGATTCCACATGATCCCGAAGCTTGAACAAGGTCAGATCCAGTTCCACGTCGAACGCTTCTTCCCTGAGTTTTCGATATCTCAGCGTCTTGTCCGACTGTTTCTTCAGGCTGTCGTGACTGCGGCGAACTTCCCCGAGGATGCTCTGGACCTGGCGCATGTTGTCCTCGGTCCGCTCAAGTTTCCTCTCGGCCTCTCTCCCGCGAAGCCGGTACTTCGTAATGCCGGCGGCCTCTTCAAAGATGAGACGTCGTTCTTCAGGTCGATTTGACAGCACCTGGTCAATCTTGCCCTGTTCCATGATGCTGTATGCGGTCTTTCCGATACCGGTATCGTAAAAGAGTTCGCGAAGGTCCCGCAACCGAACCGACGCCCCGTTTATGAAGTACTCGCTCTCCCCGTTCCGGAAGAGGCGACGTCGAATTGCGATTTCCGCTGTATCGATAGGCAGACGGCCGTCATCATTGGACAAAGTGAGGATCACGTCGGCGACGTTCAGCGCCTTTCGGTCTTCCGTTCCGTTGAAGATGACGTCTTCCATGCGATCGGCCCTGAGGCTCTTGGTCGCCTGTTCTCCGAGGACCCACTTGATCGCATCAACGATATTGCTCTTCCCACACCCGTTCGGGCCGAGAAGCGCAGAGACGCCGCCGCTGAATTCAATGACTGCCTTATCGGCGAAGGATTTGAAGCCGAATAGCTCTAGACTCTTGAGTAACACGCCCGCTCCCAGTTCAATCTACAGTGTACAACAGATTCGGGATCAAACAAAGCGGTCTATGATGGCCCGGTACTGATCCGCCGCCCAATCCACGATCTCCTCCCAGCTCAGGTAGATAGTTCTGGTCGCCCCCTGACCGGCACGCCGCAGCAGTTCCGGCTGGCCCATGAGCAGCTTCAATCGTCG
Organism: Spirochaetales bacterium; assembly: GCA_019038705.1. Lineage (GTDB taxonomy): Bacteria > Spirochaetota > Spirochaetia > DSM-27196 > SLST01 > JAHOYX01. The sequence goes on along the minus strand of JAHOYX010000229.1, from coordinate 2,428 downwards.
AGCCATTGCTTCCGGTTCATCTTCGGTGATGAATCCATTCTCACCATCCCGGACGATTTCGGCCGTCGCGGATCCCGCAGCGACAACGGTCGGAAGCGAAAAGGCGGAAGCTTCCCGCATCACGAGCGGAGCGTTGTCGTAGATGCTCGGAAAGACAAAGAGGTCGGCACGGGCAAAGAGACTCTGCAGCGCATCTCGATCAACGATCTTCCCGAGAAACGCCGTCCGTCTCGCAATCCCGAGATCTTCGCACATAGCGCGCATTGCGGTCGCAGCGTACCCGTCCCCGGCAAACACCATCCGAAACGGCTTCGTTGCTCCCTCCTCTCTCAGCATCCCGTCGAGTCTGGAAATTGCATTAATGATGAGGCGAACGTTCTTCTCCCACCGGTGCTGACCAACGAAGAGCAGCATGAACTCGGCCGGTCGCAACCCGCACAGCTCCTCTCCGCGTCGCCGCAGGCTTTCGCGTTCCGAGCCTGTGGGAATCGCCATGTCGCTTCCGTTCGGCGCTACGGCAACCTCTCCGTCAAAGCCGTACTCCCGGAGGGTCTGCGCCGTTGACTCGCTCGGGGTCCAGACGGCGTCCACGGTCCGGTAGAATTTCACGATCCTGCGAACAACTTCGTCGGCCAGCCGGTCATTGTGAAGGATCTTCATGGCGTCGTCCCGGTACTTGGTGTGAAAGGTGGTTACATGCGGGATGTGATGGTATCGCGCGGCCCGCCGTGCCATTCGTCCACCGACAAACGGCGTGTGGCTGTGAACCAGGTCAAATTTCAAGTCGCGCAGCCGAGAACCGACCGAAGGACTCATCCATGGGACCCCAACTCGATACGGATGCATGAACACAAATGGAAGCGACGCGAAACGGATAACCTCAAACTCATCACGGTCCTCAAATCGAGGCTGGGAGGGCACGATCGCGACGCCCTTACCATGATTCGCGTTTATCCACCGTGCGTAGTTCTCAGCGCAAACTCCAACCCCGTCCATGATTGGCTTGTACGAGTCGTTGAATTGGCCTATGAACAAACGTTCTGACATTTATGGCCGGAGGTCAGCCACGGGAAGACGTCACCGAGGCAGCCACCCGCCGATAATCTACGACACCGAGACGGGTATGGGGAAGAGTCTCGGAGAAAACAAACGAAGACGGCCGATGCCGTTCACCGAGTTCCTGAGCACACCACTTCCGGAGCGTAGTCTCTATCCATTCCCGATCAAGGTCACCGTCTATCGGTACCACGTGCGCTGTCAGGTGGGAAGTGCCCTCCACTTCCTGAATCGTCACGCAAGCTTGCTTGACATCGGGATGAGAGTTGAGCGCGTCCTCCACAACACCTGGATAGATTGTCTCGCCTGCTGAGTTGACCGATCGCCCCATCCGCTCAATGAAGTACACAAACCCGTCCTCGTCCATGCGCCCCAGGTCTCCGGTCCGCAGCCAACGAACGCCATTCTCGGTGACGACTCCGTCCGTGTCGGACCGATTGAGATAGCCCATCATCACCGTTGGACCACTCACGCAGAGTTCCCCAACCTCGCAGGCCGGCAGCTGGGCAAGGTCTTCTTCCGATGCCCCGTGCCGAACAACCCGGACATCCATGTCAGGCACCGGAATGCCCACACTTCCACTCCTTCGAACAGTCTCGGGAGTTGTAACGCATGCGGCAACCGTTTCGGTCAGACCGTACCCTTCACGTATACTGACCGCGCCGCCCCTGCGCCGCACCACCATCTCAAAGGCATCACTCAATTGAGATGAGATGCGATCGCCGCCGCCAAAAGCACCCATGAGGCATGACAATCGGGTCCTCTGGAATTTCCGATCCGCCACCAGCGCAGCATAAAAACCTGGAACCCCTATGAGGTATTCCGGCCGTCTTCGACGGAAGGTCTTGACGATCGACCGTGGGGTGAAATGCGGGAGAATCAGTGACTCGGCGCCGGCCACGACCGCAGTATGAACAGACACGCTCAGACCAAGACCGTGAGAGAACGGCACCACGCTCAGCATCTTCTGACCGGGAAGAATTGGCCCCTGCAATTGCATCTGGCGCGCGGCGGCGTCCAGGTTTCTGTCGCTGAGCATCACGCCGCGCGGCCGATCTGTGGACCCGCCGGTGTAGAGAACCACCGCGCACTGGTCTGGCGTGTGTAAATCACACTGATCGACGACGGGGCCGCTGCGAACGCCAAGCTTTCTTACCGAGAGCCACGAGAACGTCGGAGGCAACTCGAATAGCGCGCCGCCCTCCACAGACGAGGTAGAGGCTCCGACGGTCCCTCGCAGTCCACCCAGGTTGAGCCGGTGCCTTCTGCGCAGGCGCTGGATTCGCTTGATTCGCCCGGCAGAAGCATAATCCGTGAGCGATGCCACCACGACACCCCTGATACTCTTTCCGCCGGCCAGCCGCTGAAATCC
>JAHOYX010000159.1 GCA_019038705.1 Spirochaetales bacterium | reverse complement strand
CATACGGAGAACTGGATGGGACGGGAGTCATATCGATCCGGGGAGCTCGTGACGAATCGGTTACTGCCGCTCATTTCGAGACAATCACAGATCTCATCCCGGAGATGGAGATTGTGGTTCTGGAGGGAGTTGGTCATATGCCCAATATGGAGGCCCCCGAAGACACCAACGATCTGATCGTGGAGTTCCTGGAACGGTAGATCGGGTTACAAGCTGGCAGCCGAATCACTCCAAGGGTGTCACTGATCATTGAGTGTCTGTCGGCACTGGAGACAGTCAGTTGTTTCGTTTGTGACAACGTGTGTTCTAATTTGATTTTTTTTGATGTTTCTTGAATTGTCTTTCGATCAACTCTGCCGTAAAATACTGACATCACTCGGGGAACGGGTACAGGAATGATAAAGACTGACGTCATAATCATAGGTGGTGGGGCAACAGGTACCGGTGTTGCAAGAGATCTGGCCCTTCGGGGCATAGACCACTGCCTGATCGAGAAGAAGGATCTCGCGGCAGGCGCGACGGGAGCATGTCACGGCCTTCTGCATAGCGGAGGCAGATACGCAGTCGAGGACCGTGAGTCAGCCGTTGAGTGTATCCAGGAAAACGCGATCCTGAGAAGGATAGGCAGCAAGTGCGTGGAGCAAACAGAGGGGTTGTTTGTACGGCTTCCGGGGGACACAGAGGAATACCGTGATCTTTTCCTGGAGGGCTGTCATGAGGCAGGCATTGAGACTGAACTCCTGAACAGTTCACAGGCTCTTGAGTTGGTTCCCAACCTCAACCCCAACACCACAGAAGCAGTGAAAGTGCCGGATGCCTCTATCGATCCATTCAGATTGTGCATGCTCAATGTGGAATCCTCAAAGAATAGCGGGGGGAGAGTATTCACCCATCATGAGGTGGTGGACATCGTCACGCACAAGGGGAGATGCGCAGGCGTCAGGGCCAGGGACGAGTTCACATCAGAGATAGAGGAGATACAGGGAAAGGTCATCGTCAATGCCACGGGTGCGTGGGGAGATCAGATCGCCACAATGGCAGGCCAGGAGGTTCAGATGAGCCTTTCCAAGGGAAGCCTGATCATTGCCAACCACCGTCTTGCGAACATGGTTCTCAACCGTCTGAGGCCGGCTGCCAACGGGGACATAATCGTACCCAACGAAACGGTAAGTCTGGCGGGAACAACTTCGATACGTGTGGACAATCCTGAGAACCTCTGTGTGGAAGACAGTGAGATCAGTGAGATCAGATCTGAAGCTGCCAGGATGCTCCCCGATTTTGACGGTGTCCGCCTTGTGAGGTCCTACACCGGGGTCAGACCCCTGCTGAAGGCGAAAGATCCAAGCGGCGGAGACAGGGCAATCACCAGGGGGTTCAGGGTTGTAGATCATAAGAACGGCCTCTTCAGCATCCTGGGAGGCAAGCTCACCACTTACCGGCTCATGGCGGAGAAACTGACAGATGCCGTCATGGATCACTTCGGTATAAGCGTCCCCTGTACAACTGCAGAGCTTCCTCTGGAAGGCCAGGAAGCGCTCTCCGGATATCCTATTTCAAAACGCTTACGTGAGCTCGAAGACATGATGTGCGAATGCGAACTGGTTCCCAGCTCAAAGGTTAGACAAGTTATCGAAGAGGCAGGAACAAGAAACATCAGCGACATACAGCACAGGACGAGGCTTGGAATGGGTCCCTGTCAGGGAGGTTTTTGCACCTACCGGGCCCTTGGTCTTATGCAGGAAACGGGCAGGATGAACCCTGAAGAGGCGCTGGATGCTCTGCGGAGTTTCCTGCAGAGAAGATACAAGGGAACCCGCTCCCTTCTCTGGGGGAACCAGTTGAGGGAGGAACAGCTGGTAGAGGGCATATACCTGAGCCTGCTTGGGATGGCCGAACATGAAGTTTGATGTCGCCGTAATCGGCTCCGGCATGTCAGGTCTCATGGCGTCAATATACCTGGCTGAGCGCGGCGTCAGCACAGCGGTGGTCTCTCGGGGGAACCCGATCTGCAGTATATCAAGCGGCTGCATCGATATCGCAGGATCAGGTCCGGACACACTGAAGGCTATTGATTCATTCCCCGGGGAACACCCCTACCACAAGGTGGGGAAAGAGGCACTTCTTGAATCCATCGAGTATTTCCAGGAACTGATGAGCAAACACGGACTCGAGTATGATGGAGATTCGAGAAAGAACAGAAGCATACTGACTCCTATCGGCAAACGGAGAGTCACTTCTCTGGTCCCGTTCACCATGAAAGCTGCGGAAACGGCAGACGGAGATGCTTTCCACATCATTTCCTTCAAAGACATTAAGGACTTCTTCCCCAGTTATCTGACAGGGAGATTTCCTGATGCCCAAGTTTCTGTTTTCGATGCGGGGACGCACACAACTGTTGGAATCGCGACCAAAATGGACAATGACGATTTCCTTGTTTCGTTTGTCAATTGGATCAGGGAACAGGAGATTGCGCGGGATAAGATCGCAATTCCAGCTATTCTCGGCATCACAAAGACAAGGGAGATACATGACAGACTGGAGCGGGACACAGGAAGAACATTTTTTGAAATACCTACCCTGCCTCCGTCCATACCCGGCCTGAGACTCTACCGGAGTCTCAGAAAGATAGCCGAAGGGAAGGGTGTCAGCTTCTTTTCATCGGCTGAAATATCGGACTTCGGGAAGGAACGGAAGAAGATACTCGGTCTTACGATCAAGAAACCGGGAAGGCCTGACTATGTCGATGCTGAGGCATTCATTCTTGCGACCGGGTCTTTTGTGAGCGGGGGGCTATTCTCCGACAGGAACAAATTCAGCGAGACTGTTTTTGATATTCCGGTGCATTCACCTGCCGGAGAAGAACTCTTCAATGAAGATTTCTTCAAGCTCGGCCATCCTATAGAAAAGTCCGGCATTCGTGTTAACGATCGCTTCATACCGGAGGATTCGGAGTTCGAGAATCTTTTTGCAGCAGGGAGCATCCTTGCCCACTCGGAAACCATGAAGTATGGGTGCGGACATGGCATGGCAATATCAACAGGTGTCGCCGCGGCAAAGCACGCGGAGGAGTACATCAGGTGAGGTCGAGCTTCGAGAATTGCATCAGATGTACTATCTGTGTTGAAGAATGTCCTGCGTTCAAGGCCAATCCTGAATATCCCGGGCCAAAGCAAGCAGGACCGGACGCTGAAAGGTTCAGGCTTGACGGCGTTGAGACTGTGGACAAGTGGATAACCCTCTGTACTCAGTGCAAGAGATGCGACTACGCATGCCCCTACGGTGTGGATCCTTCCAAACTGATATTGAAAGCCCAGATTCGTTATGTCACGGAGAACGGAAGGACTCTGCCACAGGTGCTCTTTGCGAACTTTCATTACGTGGCAGTACTTGGATCCATGTTTTCCGTTATTACAAACGTGATAACATCGTCTGTATTAATCAAAAGGCTCTTGAGATCGATAGGCCTGCGAAGTGATATACCCTTCCCTCGCTTCAGATTCAGGACGCTGCAGCGTTTCCGCAATCAATCTGCTGTTCACAAACCAGTTGCGGCGGCGGCCAAACCGAGGAAAGTCGCTTTCTTTCACGGATGCTATCTCAACTCCAATGCGCCCGATGAAGGAAGAATGATACTGGCTGTCCTGGAGCATTTCGGTATCAGGGTGGTGGTCCCCAAACAGATCTGCTGTGGCTTACCGGCTCTTGGAAACGGCGATCTGGCAAAAGCCCGAGGATTTGCCACAGAGAACAGCAAGGAACTTGCGAAGTATGTAGATGAAGGGTGGGACATAATCTACTCCTGTACATCCTGCGGTCGTACGCTCATCTATGATTATCCTGAAATCCTTGGAACAGACGAAGGCAATCGTATTTCGGAGAACACCTGGAACCTGTACGAGTATCTTCTCCTTCTGAGAGATGAACGACGGATAGAGTTTGAGTTCAAGCCGGTGAAAAGGGTGATATCCTATCATATTCCCTGCCATCTCAGAGGACGCGGCGTCCCCTACCCGGCCGGCGATATAATCAGGCAGATCCCCGGTATCGAACTCCATATACAGGACGAAAACTGCTGCGGTTTCTCGGGTAGTTACGGGTTCAAAGAGAAGAACAAGCATACAACCGATACTCTGGGCCGAATCGCCGTGGAATCTCTCACGAAGGCAAATCCGCAGGCGATAATATCAGACTGCGGGTCCTGCAGAATGCAGATATCGAACTTCACAGATACCGCTGTTGTGGATCCAATTCAGGTGCTGTGTGAGGCGTTGGGCATTCGAACATCAGTCGCCGGGGGGTGATCTCAGGACGGATTCCTGCTGAATCACCCGGCCAGGTATGCGCGATAGTCTGCCTTCGTGTTGAGATTCCTGAGATCAATCCCAGGCGGGATGTCGATGCGGCAGGTATCCACCTGGTCGTATAGCATTCGAATCCTCCGCTCGCCGTCTTCAAGGAGACGACGCAGGCGGGGGAGCACGCTTTTAGAGTAGACCGCGAACAGCGGCTCGTATCTGCCGGCCTCGTCCACCGGGACGACGACCTGATGGTTCCGGGATCGGCGAAGCAGGGACCCGATGAAACCGAGGGGTACCGCCGGGATATCGCAGGCTGTGACGAAGTTGACGTCATACCGGGATTGCTCCAGCGCTGATGCAACGCCGCCCATGGGCCCGGCGTTCCCAAAACGATCAACGATGCGTCGGGCACCCGGAATGCCGGGGCACGCCGCTCCGGCAACACTCACCAGAACCTCACCGACCGTTCCCTCGAGCCGGCGGTATACGTGTTCCACCAGCGGGAGGCCATCGATGTTCAGGAGCCGCTTGTCCGTCCCCATCCTGGAGCTCCGTCCCCCGGCCAACACGATCGCCCCGGCGTCCCGTGGATACACGCACCGGCCGATTTTCAGCGCTACACTCTCCACGTCAAAATTGAAGCTGCGGCCGTCAAATGCGACCACGCGATCAACTTCCTTCAGGGCCGATCTCGCCGATTCCTTCACCTCGCCGACAGCCGGATCACCCAGCATGAAGAAGAGATCGGGCTCACACACCCGTCTGATGCTGTTGGATTCAAACACCAGAACTCCGCCTTCGGGTATCAGCCGGGTGAGTTCACGTGCCGCGTCAGCGAGGGAGCCTTCTCTCACCCTGAGCCACCAGACTCGGTCGGCGCCGGCGGCAAGCATTCGCGACGTGTCCTTGGCCCGATCCTTGTTGAACTCCTCGGTAAGCAACCACTCACAGTCCATGGAGGTGCACACACCGCAACCTTCGTCCCCACGGACGCATGACACCCTCCCTTCGTAGATGGTGGTCACTTTCACGGCGAAGACCCGGGTGCGACGGGCCAGGGAACGAATCAGGGCGCAGGCAAACTCGGTCTTGCCCGTGTTCCTCCCCACCGATCCAACCATCACCGATTGGGGGACCCGAATGTTCCCGGGAAATTCAAGCATGCGACGTGGCTTCAGCGGCGGCCTTGCCCGCCGTTTCGCCGCTTTCCGCCTTCTTCACGCTCACCGCGCACGCCTTGAACTCGGGAATCTTCGCGATCGGATCAAGGGCGGCGATGGTGAGGGCGTTGGCGGGACTTTCGCGGAAATGGAAGGTCAGGAACACGCAGCCGGGGAACACTTTCTCTGTGATCCGCGCCGGTACGGTTATCGCTCCCCGCCGGGAGCTCACGTCCAGCAGTTCACCCTCGGCCACTTCCAGGGACTCGGCGTCCTCGGGATTCAGCTCCACGAAGCCGGTAGGCTCACGATCGTCGAGCACAAGGCTGCGTCTGGACATGGTCCCGGTGTGCCAGTGTTCGAGCATTCGGCCGGTGGTGAGGACGAACGGATAGTCGTCGTCCGGGAGTTCCTTCGGCGGGAGGTACTCTACCTGGTGGAACTTCCCCTTCCCCCGGGCGAATGACGCGGCATGAAGGAAGACCGTTCCGGGGTGGCTGCTGTCCGGGCACGGCCACTGGAGTCCGACGCCGGTGAGCCGGTCGTAGGTGATGCCCCCATAACTGGGGGTCAGGGAGGCAATCTCGTCCTGAATTGCCGAAGGATCGGAATACTCCATGTCGTAGCCCATCTTGCGCGCTACGTCGCAGACAATACGCCAATCCTCCCGAGCCTCTCCGGGCGGCTTCACGGCCTTCCGTACCCGCTGGACCCTCCGCTCGGTGTTGGTGAAGGTGCCGTCCCCCTCGGCAAAACTGGTCGCCGGGAAAACGACGTCGGCGAGTTCCGCGGTCTCACTCAGGAATATGTCCTGGACCACGAGGAAGTCCAGCGCGGTCAGCCCCTGCCGTACATGGTTGATATCCGGATCGCTCAACATCGGGTTCTCTCCCATGATGTACAATCCGCGAATCTCTTTCGCTTCGGCCGCGTGCATGATTTCCACCACGGTGAGTCCGGGCGTATCCGAAAGCTCAGCCTCCCAGGCCTTCTCGAACTTCTCGTGTGCGCCGGGATCGTTCACCCGCTGATACCCGGGATAGACGTTCGGCAGGGCACCCATGTCGCAGGCCCCCTGGACGTTGTTCTGACCCCGCAGGGGGTTCACACCGGCGTTCTCCTTACCCACGTTTCCGGTAAGCATAGCCAGGTTCGCCAGGCTCAGCACGTTATCTGTCCCGGTGGCATGCTGGGTGATACCCATCGAATAGATGATGGACGCCGCGGGGGCCGCCGCGTAGATTCGTGCCGCCTCGCGGATGCTGTCCGCAGGGACGCCGGTTATCTTCGCAGCGATTTCGGGCGTCAGCGCAGCCACCGATTCACGCACCAGTTCGAATTCCTCGGTCCGTGTCTCGATGAACTCCCTGTCCTCGAGCCCTTCCGAGATGATCACATTCATCATTGCGTTCACAAGAGCCACATCCGAACCGGGCCGATGCTGCATGAAGATTGTCGCGTCCGAAGAGAGCGAGATCCTGCGGGGGTCCGCGACAATGAGCCTGGTGTCCCCTGAGCGCGCCGCCTGACGAATGAGGATACCAATGACGGGATGGCACTCGGTGGTGTTGGAACCGATAACGAAGGTCACCGGGGCATTTCGAACTTCAGCGATGCTGTTGGTCATGGCCCCGCTGCCGAACGCCTTGGCGAGTCCGGCCACGGTGGACGCATGACAGAGGCGCGCGCAGTGGTCAACATTATTCGTCCCGAAGACCGCACGAACAAACTTCTGCATGATGTAGTTGTCTTCGTTTGTCGTCTTTGCCGAGCTCAGCCCGGCAAGCGCATCGGCGCCGTGCTTCTCTTTGATCCCGGCGAATCGAGTGGCAACGAGTTCCAGAGCTTCATCCCAGCCTGCCTCACGGAAGGTGCCGTTCTCCTTTATCAGCGGGACCTTGAGGCGGTCACTCTTCCCGACAAAATCGATTCCGAATCGACCCTTTACGCAGGTGTTGCCGTCGTTGGGAATGACTCCAGGCGGACTCGTCACGCGAACAATGTCGCCGCGATCCCGGTGCACGTTAAGATCAAGCTGACACCCGACGCCACAGTACGGGCAGGTGGTGCGAATTTTGTCCAGGTCGCCGGCGCGCCCCCGACCCACGGCCTGGGTCTCGTACAACGCGCCTACCGGACATGTGCTGACGCACTGGCCGCAGGTTTCGCAAGGAGAATCTTTCAGCTTGAGGTCAAATCCCGTGGTAACGAGCGTGCCTCCCGCCCGATCTCGGAACGTCAGCGCGCTGACGCCCTGGACTTCCTGACAAATCTTGACGCACCGCTGGCAACGGACACACTTCGTCGGATCATAGACGATCGCCTTGTCTCCGCTCGTGTAGTTCCGGTGCTTGACCGAGAGCTGGATGGGCGGGAACCGATGTTCGTCTACCTTGTACCGATACGCGTAGTCCTGAAGCAGGCAGTCGCCGTCGGACTCGCAGGTGGTGCACACGAGCCGGTGCTCGCTTATCAGGAGCTCTAAGGTCGTCTTCCGAATCCGTGCGATCTCACCAGTCTCGGTGGTTACATTCATGCCGTCTTCGGCAAGCCGCGCGCAGGAAGTCTGCAGCCCCCGCTGCCCTTCAATCTCCACGAGGCAGAGACGACATCCGCCGGTGGGCGTTATTCTCGGATCGTGGCAAAGGTGGGGGATGTGGATACCGTGGTCAAGAGCAACCTGGAGAACCGTTTGCCCCGCCCTGCCGTTCACTGTTCTGCCATCGATCGTCAGTACGATTTCGCCGGTCACCTTATCTGCCCCCTTCATGACACCAGAACCGCATCTACGGGACAGACATCCTTGCACATACTGCAGCGGATGCAGCCCGACGGATCGATACTGTGGGCTTCCTTTCTGTCGCCGGTGATTACATTGACCGGGCAAGCGACCTTGCACTTCCCGCACCCGGTGCACTTGTCCGCGTCTATTCGATAGGAAATGAGAGCCTTGCACACTGCGGCCGGACACCGTTTCTCATTGATGTGCGCCTCGTACTCTTCTCTGAAAAACTCGATGGTCGTCAGTACCGGATTGGCGGCGGTCTGTCCGAGACCGCACAACGAACCGGCCTTGATATCCACCGCCAGTTCCTGCAGCCGTCGAATGTCGCCGGGCTTACCCTCACCTTCACAAATACGGGTGAGGATATCAACCAGATGACGGGTGCCGACCCTGCAGGGAACACATTTGCCGCACGACTCCTTCTGGGTGAACTCCTGAAAGAACCGCGCCACGTCCACCATGCAGTTGTCTTCGTCCATGACTACCAGACCGCCGGATCCTACAATCGATCCCACCTTCTTCAACGACTCGTAGTCAATTGGCAGATCCAGCAACGACTCGGGCATGCATCCGCCGGACGGCCCCCCGATCTGTACGGCTTTGAACTTCTTGCCGTCGGGAATTCCGCCGCCGATGTCAAAAACCATCTCGCGGAGCGTGACACCCATGGGCACCTCGACGAGTCCGGTGTTGTTGACCTTCCCGACGAGAGAGAACACCTTCGTGCCCTTGCTGGTCTCAGTCCCGATGGAGGAGAACCAGCTCGCGCCGCGATTGATGATGTGCCGTATGTTGGCCCAGGTCTCAACGTTGTTGATGTTTGTCGGTTTCCCGTCGTAGCCGGATATCGCGGGATACGGCGGGCGAACGCGGGGCGCCGGAAGTTTGCCTTCCAGCGAACTGATCAGCGACGTTTCCTCACCGCACACAAACGCTCCGGCGCCTCTGTTCACCGAGATACTGAGGCTGAAGTCCGTCCCAAAAATGTTTTCCCCAAGCAGACCGTACTCGGTGGCGTCTTTTATGGCCTTCACAATCCGCATGGTGGCCAGCGGGTATTCATCGCGGATATAAACAAATCCGCGCGACGCGCCGATTGCGTACGCACCTATTGCCATGCCTTCCAGGACCGCATGGGGATCGGACTCCACCACTGATCGATCCATGAAGGCGCCCGGGTCACCCTCGTCGGCGTTGCAGATAACGTACTTCACATCGCCTTCCGCGTTCCTGGCAAACTCCCACTTCTGACCGGTGGGAAACCCGGCGCCGCCTCGCCCGCGCAGACCGGAACTCTTCACTTCGGCGATGATCTCTTCACCCGTCATCTCAGTCACCGCCTTGGCAAGGGCGGTGTACCCTCCGCGGGCGATGTACTCGTCGATGTTCTCCGGGTCAATGATCCCCCGGTTTGCGAGTGCAACGAGTTGCTGCTTCTCGAAGAACCCGATGTCTCCGATGTTGGGGATTGGATCGGCGTCTTCGGCCGGTCTGTACATGAGTTTCTCGACGGGGCGACCTTTGACAAAGTGCTCCTCGACCAGGTGGGGCACGTCTGCGGGCCTGAGCAGCTGGTAGAATATCCCCTCGGGCTCCACGAGAACGATGGGTCCCTGCGCACAGAATCCCTGGCATCCGGTCGCGACCACCCGGATCTCATCCGCCAGTTCACGCTTCGCCAGTTCTTCCTCCAGCGCGTCCTTCAACTCGAAGGCCTTGTTCGACACGCACCCCGTGCCTGCGCACAGCATCAGATTCATTCGATAGTTCGGCATCTACCCTATCCTCTCGTGTCCCTTCCCAAGAGCGTATTCGGCAACAACCTGGCCGCCCACGACATGATCCTGGAATATTTTCGTGACCTTTGCCTCGGTAAGCTTGACATACTTGATCGGCGGCTCGCCCTTGAGTTCAACCGTGGCCATCGGTTCGTGGCTGCACAGACCGGCACAGCCGGATGTGGTGAGCATTACATCCTGCTCTTCCTGGTCTCCTGTCTGTTTGAGAAACGCCTTCATGATCTCCCGTGCGCCGGAGGCAATGCCGCACGTCCCCATGTGGACGGTTATCCGGGCCCTCCATTCGCCGTCTCGCAAGCTGGTCGTTGCCCGCATGCGTTCGGCGATCTTCTCCAGATCCTCGGGTTTGAGTTTCATTCTATCCTCCCGGACTTGCGAGATCCTTCTACAATCCACTCGAGGGTGAACGCAACGCCGGGATGGTATCTCCGCAGCAGGTCAATCGTTCCCTCCATATCTCCCAGAGGCTTCTGGTCCGGATGGTCCAGGCGAAACTGCGCCCGAACGACCGTGCCCTCGCCTCGTGTCGACATCACATCCATCGCGCCACCGGCCTCGACAGCGGCTTGTCGCAGCAATGGCAGGCCAAGACCAATGCGCTTGCCTTCCTTCGTCGTGTAAAACGGATCAACTGCGCGGCGGCTCTCCGTCGCAGTCATCCCCGTCCCGTCGTCCTGGATACTGATGGTCATCAGTCCCTCCTTGCTGTTCCGATCCACGCGAACAAGCACGGCCGTCGCCCCTCCAGCGATAGAGTTCTCTACGACATCCATCACATGGAGTGAAAGATCCTCCACTTCACACACCCCCGACGACAGCCCGTCCGCCTTCTCCCCGAAGCGCCAGCCGCAATTCCGCTACCGATCCGTCCGCAACCATCAACTCGGTGACCGCCCTGCCCACTTCGTCTACGTGGTGGGCATCGGAGAACGTGACGGCCACAAGCTTCCGTTCACCGGTCACTCCTGCCGCCAGCTCATCCGGCCCAAAACCGTGTTCCTCGCTAAACGGCGAAAGCTCAACGGCATCCAGATCCAGATCTCCCGGGATGAACCCAAGTTGACTGATGATGCTGAAGCTCTGCCGATCCACGTGGGCCGCGATCGCCACGCCTCCGAAACCGTGGATGCCGTCCACCACCTCGTGGACGGACAGCACCGTAGCACCAATCAGCAGGCGAGGGTTCAGGTCGATGACCCCGCCTTCGGCATCGAAAACCCACTGGTATCCGAACGCTTCCGTGTCGTTCGTCCCGTGCAGGTTCTCGTAGACAAGCTGCTGGAACCCTGCCAGCTCGTCGTCGCCGTCAAAGAGGGCGAGGAGGTGCACTTCTTCCGCCGACGTAACCTCCATACCCCCGATTACTCTGATCCCGGTCGGCTCGGCTGCCTCGCGCATCGCAGCGACGTTTTCCGCCGAGTTGTGATCGGTGATGCCAATCACATCCACTTTGCGCTCCGCCGCGGCCCGCAGGATGTTCTGCGGAATCATGCGGGCATCTCCGCACGGGGAGAGGCTCGTATGATTGTGCAGATCTACCCGAAACCTGCGGAGATTCTTCTCCATCCGGTCATGTACCGCGTATCCCGAGCTGGTAGAGACGACCAATGAGATCGAAGGCGCGCAGATTGCTCCCGAGCAGTGGAATGCCCTCGTCCCGCGCCTTCTGAAGGGTCTCCGGAAGAGGTTGTCGATCCTGCGTGAGCACGACCGCGCCGAGGTCCTTCATGCTCGCGACAGCGACCACGTTGACGTGCACCTGGAGTGTAACCCAGAGGTCTCCTGCTTTGGCGTGAGCGATGGCGTCGCTCATGAGGTCGGTCGCGTATCCTCCCGTGATTTCCCGATCAATGTCGCCGCCGTCGTAGATGACGGTGAGATCAAGCTCGCGTGCAATGTCACTCAGGCACATGCTTCCTCCATGTGAAAGGACACTCTCAATGTGGTGCCCTCTCCAACGACGGACTCTATCTCGAACGATTCCGCGCACTGTTTGATGTTCGGCAGGCCCATACCGGCACCGAAACCAAGCTCACGCACCGACTCAGGCGCCGTCGAAAATCCCGGGGCCATCGCCTGTTCCAGGTCCGGAATACCGGGGCCCTCGTCTTCAACGACCATGGAGATGTGGTGCTGATCGATGGACACTCGGACTCTGCCCGCCTTCGCATAGATAATGACGTTCATCTCGGCCTCGTACACCGTGATGGCGGCCCGGCGGACAACGTCCGGGTGCATGCCCAGGCGCCGGAGTGTCTTCTTCAGAGAACTTGCCACCTCGCCACCCTCCGAAATGCTTTCGCCCCTGATCTCGTAGGCGAAGCTCAGCTCCGTCGAGTCCGACACGATGTCCTCAAAGAACCGGCTGGTGCGGTAGGTCCGCAACCCCTCCTCGCGATAGTCAATCTCCAGATTCCCGAGCATACTCTCAATCACATCTCCCTTCGTGACGATGCCGGCAAGCGTGTCGGTTGTCCGATCGAGCACGGGAAGACGCCCGCAGGCGAAGCGCTCCAACCTGCTTACGGCACTCACCAGAGGTTCGTCGCTGTAGATGGTGTGCACCTTCCTGGTCATGACGTCCCCGACGCAGCTCGGTTTCCCATCATCTGCAGCCCACCGGACGTAGTCCTCGAGACTGATGATCCCAACGAGCCGCCCGTCCTCGGTTACCGGCACTCCGGTTATCCTGTTCGATTTGAGAATCTTCGGGAGTTTGTCCATTGCAAGGTCGGGGCTTACAGTCACGACTTCCTTTGTCATTGCCGATTCAACATCCAGTTCGTAGACAAGCAACTGCAGTTCGTTGACCGTCTCTTTCCGGTTCATTCGATTTCAGGGCATCCGGGCAGACCGAGCTCGTAGAGTCTCCCGCTTGCGGCGTAGAGCGTGAGCGGTGTAACGAATAGCGGGATTCCGCTCCCCTCGGCCAGTTCTATGGTTTCGGCCGGCGGTTGCCTGCCATAGGCGAAACAGACGGCAACGCAATCGGCGACTTCCGCGGTCCGAACTGTCTGCGGACTCGTGAGCCCGGTGAGCAGGATCGCGTGCGGCCGGCCGAACGCCAGAACGTTGCTCATCAAATCGGACGCACAGCCCACCAGAGCCTCGAGATCCAGCGGCGGGTCGGCAGTGATGCAGCTGGCGCCTAGCATCTCCTGGATTCTTCTCAACGTCATTGGTCCGGTCGCGACCTCCACTATTCCCTCCGTGCGTGGCTCTTAATGATCTTGGTGACCTTCTTCTGGTCCATCTTCCCGTAGTACTCGTCGTCTACGACGACGAGGGGCGCAAGAGCGCATGCTCCGAGGCAGCTTACGGTGTCGAATGTGAACTCACCGTCCTTGGTGGTCTCTCCGGCATTTATGCCCAATGTCCGCTCGATTGTATCCACGACGAAGGGAGCCCCCTTCACATGGCACGCGGTGCCGACACAGGAGCAGATGTGGTGCTTTCCCACCGGTTCAAGGCGAAACGTAGAATAGAATGTCGCCAGCCCGAACAACGTGCTCAGTGGGATGCCAATCTCTTTCGATACGCGACCAAGAGCGTCCGCGGGCAGATACCCCAGTTCCTCCTGGATGTCCTGGAGCAGACCGATCACCGTCCCTTCTTCGTTCTGGTACGTCTCCACGAGATCGGCCACTCTGTCATTCTCCATGCTACTTCTCCGAGCGTCTTCGGCGATGCCCGCCGGCTACTTGATTGTGACGGGCCGGACCGACCACCGATCCCTCCCGCAGCAGTTGATGTTTCTACAGTATCTCCCTGGCAGGGCGGCCTGTCAGGGAGATCTCCTCCACTAGAACAGCCCCTTGACTTTGCCCGTGTCCACGTCCACATCGATATTCCGGAATGCCGGATCCGAGGCGGTCCCTGGCATGAGCTTGATGTCTCCCGCAATCGGCACGATGAAACCTGCTCCCATGTAGACCTGGACGTCCCTGACAGGAAGCGTCCACCCTTTGGGCCGCCCCTTGAGCGTCGGATCGTGCGAGAGGCTCAGGTGAGTCTTCACCATGCAGGTACCGAGCTTCTTCATTTCGGGATCTTCAGAGGCACGCTTCAGCATGGCGTCCGCTGCGGGCGAGTAGGACACTCCGTCGGCGCCGTACACTTCCTTTGCAATGAGCTCGATCCGCTCCTTCGGCGGGGTGTCTTCGCCGTAGAGGAAATTGAAGGGTCGCTCCTCCTCACAGGCCTCGACCACCGCATTCGCGAGCTCAATGGCGCCTTCGCCTCCCTTGAGCCAGTGCTGGGATACCGCAACCCGAGCGCCTGCGGCCTCCGCGGCGCGCTTGATCACGCCGATCTCTTCGTCGGTGTCGGTGTAGAAGTGATTGATACAGACGACAGGGGAG
>JAHOYX010000101.1 GCA_019038705.1 Spirochaetales bacterium | reverse complement strand
ACGCCGAATTGAGGATCGGCATATGCCCCGCCAATCTCAATCACCGAAAGTGCCGTGACAGTGCCTCCTCCTCCCGCACTTGTCGCGTTCAGGGCCGCGGTCAAACCCGTGTCCATGTGGTTCTCAACTGAGAATAGCACGGCATCGCCAAGTGATGTTGCTCCTGATGCGAAGTCGGTGGCAAACACGACAGCCTCGGACTGAAGCACTTCCAGGGCTGATCGATTGGAGGGTCCGATGAAGACGAGAAACGCGTTGACCCCTTCGGCACGAAGATCCCGGATGACACGCCTGACCGTCTCCCGGTCCGGTGGCGCGCTGAACCGATTGACCCTGATGCCTTCGGATCCCTCACCTCGGTACGAATCCGCGAGCGTATCCAGCTCAGCCCGGCGCGTCTCGGAGTCGGTGAGGAAGAGGGCGGCTGCCTTCCGATCAGCCCCGGCGTCCTCCCACGTTCTGACAAGTGAGCCGGCGTCTCTCATGGCCGGGACGCGATCGAACACCACCCGTGTCAAATTAGCGCGCCCGGAGGCGCCTCCCCCGAACCCGATGAAGTTCAATTCGGTGTGTGTGTCGGCGAGGTCGGACGCAAAGAGGGAGAAGTACGGACTCAGGACAACCAGCGGCGCGTCTGTCTGGGCGAGCCGGTCCTCAAGCCATGCGGCCGTCAGTTCGGTAGACGGGTCCCACTCGAGCGCCAGCTTGTGTCCCGAATCGTCAGCCGCCCGCTGGAGGGCCCTCGCGAATTCCTCGGAATCCGGGACGACCGCTCGCAGAGCCTGATCTCCATAGAAAATGACGCCCGGAGTACACCCGAACGTGACCAGCTGGGCAAAAATGACAAGAACAGCTGTCCGCACCCGCGATTGCCGCGCCGCAAACGCGCGGAGGGAGCTCACCCTCGCCGACCTGCAGCGGTTCGGCTTCCAAGTATTGTAACCAGCCACGCCCCGCAGAAACCGGCCGCGCTCGTGAGAATCGCCCCACCGTTGATGTTGAGCACCACCAGGAAGAATACGCCGGCAAGTGCAAACGGGAGTGCCGCGATGGCGGCGATATAGAATCCACGGGTCCAGAAGGTTTCTTCCACAAAGAGGCGATAGAGCATCGGGATGGTCAGCATCGCCGATACGCGGAGTGCCGGCAACAGGAATAGCTCGTACAGACCGAAGTACTCGGCGCGCAGAAAGATGTCCATGATACCGGCAAGCGTAAACGCCCCCGCCATGAAGGACAGCAGGCCCAGCCGGCGCTCACGCGAGGAGAGGCCCCTGACATCCGGCGTGAACCAGAGATAGAGCAGGTATGTGCAGATGATGGGTATGCCGAAATCGTAGAGCGCGCTGTAGAAATAGGCGCTCCAGCCGCTGTAGACCCGCGGCGCGAATCGTCCCAGGAGCAGGAGAACTACCAGTTCAATCAGGTAGGCAAGCATTCCGCGCAGCACAGATGCCCCAACGAGCGATGATGGCTCTCCTGCCTCGTCGCGTAGAATCAATACATAGATGAACGAGAGCGGTGCGGCTGCAATCAGAAACAGGTGCATGTGTTACGTGAAGCTATCACATTCGGGTTCGTCAAAGCAAATGTCAGGGATTGACAGCGCCGCCGGGATGGACTAGATAACCGTCATGGCCCCGCCGGACCCGCTCATTGTCATACCTCGAGACTACTTCTTCGGGGCAGAGAATGACGGACTCGCCCTCGAGAGCGGTCGCGAACTTGGTCCGGTCACCATCCGGTACGAGACCTACGGAAACCTCGACCAGAAGCGCCGGAATGCAGTACTCCTGCTGCACGCATTCAGCGGCGACGCGCATGCGGCCGGCTACCATGACCCGGAAGAGACGCATCCCGGCTGGTGGGACTCCATGATAGGGCCCGGCAAGGCGTTTGACACGGATCGGTACTATGTCATCTGCTCCAATGTGCTGGGTGGGTGCCGGGGCTCAACCGGACCCGGCTCAACTGATCCACACACCGGCGAACCGTACGGTCTGACCTTCCCTGTGGTCACCATGGAGGACATGGTGAACGCGCAGCACAAACTGATCTCACACCTTGGGATAGATCGATTACTCGCGGTAGCCGGTGGATCAATGGGTGGAATGCAGGCACTTCAGTGGTCCGTAAGCTACCCGAACGACGTCGCCGGCGTGATTGTGCTGGCCTCCACCGCGCGACTGAGTGCACAGGGCATAGCCTTCAATGCGGTGGGTCGCAACGCGATCATGTCCGATCCGCTCTGGAACGGCGGAGACTACTACGGCAGCGCCCCCCCCGACCGGGGTCTGTCAATAGCTCGAATGATAGGCCACATCACCTATCTCTCCGATGGGGCCATGCACGAGCGATTCGGAAGACGCCTGCAGGAACGCGCAGACTTCGGCTTTGACTTCCACGACCAATTTGAAGTTGAGAGCTACCTGGAGCATAAGGGCGGGACGTTCGTAGATCGATTCGACGCCAATACCTACATCTACCTCTCAAAGGCGATCGACTACTTCGATCTCTGCGGGAAGTACGGCGGACTGGAAGCGGCATTCTCCAACTGCAGCAGCAAGTTTCTCGTGGTCAGTTTCACCTCCGATTGGCTCTACCCTTCGTATCAAAGCAAGGAGATCGTGGTCGCACTGATGCGCCGGGACAGAGATGTGAGCTATGTGGAGATTGACTGCCCGTTCGGACACGATTCCTTCCTCCTGGAAACCGAACGCCAGGGGCCGATGATCTCATCATTTCTGGGGACGGTGTACGCCGATGTTCAAACGAAGCGCTGAACATTTCAGTTATGAGGAAATCGCCCGGCTGGTGGAACCGGGTTCGTCTGTCCTTGATCTGGGCTGCGGAAACGGAGAGTTGCTGCAGTTGCTGCGTGACACCCGCGACGCCGCCGTCAGGGGGGTGGAGATAGAGGAATCGATGATTCGGGAATGCCTGGCAAAGGGCATCAGCGTATTTCAGGGAAACCTGGACGAGGGACTGAAGGAATACGGTTCAGGCAGCTACGACTACGTGATTCTGAACGAGACATTGCAGGTGGTGCACGAACCGGTCCAGATCATCCGGGAAATGGTCCGGGTTGGCAGAACAGCAATCGTCAACTTCCCGAACTTCGGCACCCTGCTGAATCGACTGCAGTTATCAATTGGGGGCCGAATGCCGGTCACCAAGGACCTTCCCCTTCAGTGGTACAATACACCCAACATCCATTTCTGCACTCGGCGGGATTTCGTTCAGTTGTGCCGCGAGATGGAGATCCCGATCATTGCGGCAGTCGATATACGGCATGGTCGGCGCATATCGCCGGGCGTGGCGAACCTGCTGGCGACCGAGTGCTGTTTCCTGCTCAGGGGCTCCTCGGCGGAGGCCACGCGTGATGCCGGCGGCGTTTGACTCTTTACCTGCCGAATGGTATCGTTTACCTTCCGTAAAACACTGTACGCGAGGAGGTTGATTGGCTACGAAAGATCTGCGGATCAACGATGTGATCCGTGTTCGTGAGGTGCGCCTCATTGACGACGAGGGAGAACAGCTCGGGGTTGTACCAACCCTGAAGGCGAAGGAGCTGGCGGACGAGAAAGGGCTTGATCTCGTAGAGATCGCTCCCAACGCCGATCCTCCTGTTTGTAAAATACTCGATTACGGTAAGTACAAGTTTGAACTCGAAAAGAAGAATCGGGAGAACAAGAAGAAACAGAAGCTGCAGGAACTGAAAGAAATTCGGATGCAGCCGAAGATTGACACCCACGATCTTGAGTTCAAAACGAAGCACGTCCGGGACTTCCTGGATAAGGGAGCAAAGGTGAAGGTCACCATCCGCTTCCGGGGCCGGGAACTTGCGCACACCGACCGCGGGCGGGTCGTACTGTTCAAGGTCCTTGACCTTCTTGAACGTGATGTAACGGTGGATCGCCAGCCGGCAATGGAAGGGCGATTCATGTCAATGATTATCAGTGCCAAGACGAAGAAGTAGATCCTAGTCAATAGCCATCGGAGATCGATATGCCAAAGATGAAAACGCGACGAGCCGCTGCAAAGCGCTACAGAAAGACCGCAAGCGGCAAGATAAAGTACAAGAAGCAGGGACTGCGTCATATCCTGACCAAGAAAGGCGCCAAGCGAAAGCGCAATCTGCGAAAGGCGGGGCTTTTGAGTGACCCCGAGGCAAAGCGCGCGCGACTTCTGTTGCCATACAAATAGCACTGCATTCACAGGAGATAGATAACCATGCCACGAGCAGTTGACGGAACTCGGCGGAAGGATCGCCGCAAGAAACTACTGAAACAGGCAAAAGGCTATTGGGGGCGCCGAAGCAAACTGTATCGGACGGCCAAAGATGCCGTTGCCAAGAGCCTTTCATACGCCTACCGGGATCGCAAAGTCAGAAAGCGTGCTTTCCGGACTCTCTGGATCACGAGAATCTCGGCCGGATGCCGTGCTGAAGGACTCTCGTACAGCCGATTCATGAACGGACTGAAACGTGCGGATGTCCAGATTAACCGTAAGGTTCTGTCCAATCTTGCCATTGAAGATCGTGAGGCGTTTCAGGCGCTCGTCGTTCGGGCAAAGGATGCCTTGAAGGTATGATCAGCCTCGAGCAGGTCAAGCAGCTTGAGACCCGCGTTCACTCGGCGGTCGCCCGAATTCGATCCCTGACCACCGAAAACACAACGCTCAAAGAGAATCTGTCCAGCTACGAGCTGAGAATCGACGAACTCGAGAAACTGGTCTCCGCTTTCAAATCAGAACAGCAGGAGATTGAGGCCGGGATCATTGCCGCTCTCTCACAGCTTGACGGGCTTGAAGACACGGTGGCCGACACCGGCGCCGACCTGCCGCAGGAGCAGCCGCCGGAACAGCCGGCTGAGCAGAGCGAAACGCCGGCCGACCCTCCGGCTGCCCCACCTGAGATCGAGGACGCCCCCGAGAACCGCGACGATGCCGAGCCGGAAGCGCCGGCCGAGGACGAATCTGCTCCCGGTGACGAATTGATGGCCGCGGATGCGAGCTCCGATGATTCGACCGACACGCAGCCGGATGTAGAAGAGCCGGAACTCGATATCTTCTAGTCAACATGCGCATCGACCTGCTCGGCGCAGAGTTCAACATCAAGACAGACGAGAATCCCGAGTATCTTGAAGAGGTGGTTGAAGTCTACCGGTCCAAGATCCAGGAGGTCCGCGCCACCACAGGTACTTCAGATCCTTTGAAGGTTGCTATCCTTGCCGGAATCCTGACGGCGGACGACTATCTCAAGCAAACGGGCGCGCAACGGACCAACACTGCGGAGGCGTCCCGAATAACACTCGGGCTGATCACCGAGATCGAGACCGTGCTTGCTGAGGAATCGGACTGCGCCACACTCCCGCCGATGGATGATACAGATTCTGCCTCGGGCGATCAGTCTGTGTAGCCGACCAATCGGTCGTAGACCAGATCGGCGATGCCCCTGTCTATCTCAGCCGCGGCCTCCCGGAACTCGTCCGCCACGCGCTCGGCATTGAAGAGGCCGTCGCTCACCAGAATCGGGGCGCCTTTTGTACCGAACGATTGTTCTCCATCGTCCACCTTCGCGTGTACGTAGGATCCGGTGGTGTACCAGGTGATTGCCCGCTCATTTGTGTCGGTGTCGTAGCAGAGCTGGAACCCGACAATGGCGCCCGACTGGTACCAGATGATCAGATCAAATCGTTCGTCCTTGAACCAGCGCCGATAGCCCTCGTCCGGGCGCTGTCGGACCCGCTTCCACTCCTGTAACATCGCACTCTCCCTCTGACGCACCGCCCTGAAGGCCCGAAACGACAAATCAGGCAAACTCGGCAAAAGCCGTCGCTATTTCCCCGGGATCGAGTGCATCATAGTTGCAGCCATCCACGGTCACTATTCCTCCGGCCAGCCGGTTCGCCACACGAGCACATGTGTCTACGGACTGTTTCTGAATGCAGCCAAAGAGGTATCCGCCGGCGAACGCGTCTCCTGCTCCGGTGGTGTCCACTGGTTGCGCGGAATGCGCCGGAGACTCAAATACCCGATCACCGTCCAGCACAACGCACCCCTCAGGTCCGGTTTTCATGACAACGTTCGGAGCAAAACGAGACGCAGCGCGAAGGGTCTCTTCCCCGCCGGCGGGCTCACCGGTGAGTGCGCGCAACTCCTCTTCATTGGCGAAGAGAATGTCGACATGGCCCGGTATCCAATCCACCAGTGATTGGTGATACCGATGGACGACGAACGGATCAGCTATGTCAAAGGAGATCAGCGTGCGAGACCTTCGTGCAAGCTGGACCGCACTTCGGGCAGCCTGCTCCTGGTTGGGCGTATCCCACATGTAGCCGGTAACATGGAGAATTCTGGCGTCCCGAACTGCGTCCGCATCGACGTCATCCGGATCCATATCCCGACAGGCTCCGAGGTAGGTGAACATGGTCCTCTGAGAATCGGGAGTCACCACGATTACTGAGCTGCCTGTGGGGGTGTTCTTCCGTGCGAGGAGCGGTTGCACCCCCTCTGTGTCCAGAAGCGCCTCAAAGGCATCCCCGGCCCGATCATGGCCCACTCCGCCGGTGTAACCGGCAGGCGCGGACGATCCCGCAACGCGGAGCAGCCAGCGCACCGCCCGCACGGTATTGGCGCAGCTACCACCCGGCAATTGACGGACAACCGTTCCGGAGTGCAGCGCCGCCTGCTGCTTGTCGTAATCCACGAGATTCATGCTTCCCGGGATCACTCCCAGGCTATCGAGTACAGCCGCATCACCTCGGACAATGATGTCCATGAGTGGGTTTCCGATTCCGTAAAGTACCGGCACAATCTACCTCTCAGTTGACATTGGATATTCCATTTCCTACTATTCACCCGCAACCTCATGCCCGTCACCACGAGCCAGCAGCTATCCAACTACCTCAGGGACTTCGCTGAAACAGAGGTGACATTCACGAAAGAGGTAATCCATGCAACGCGACTGAATCCGAGCGGAGTGCACCTCAAATGCCTCGGAGATCAGTGGCCGTGCGTGGTTCACTCTTTATCGATGACATCGGGCAAGATTATAACAAACCTCCAGTCCAGCCTCAACGAGAGATTGCAGAAGGCCAACAACATGGTCTCGCTCAGGCTCAGCTTCAGTGAAGCGGACAAGGCTGAACCAGTGGCGTTCTTCGTGAAAGCCAAAACCACAGGATTCACGCCCTATGGGAAAGAACGGCCGAATCTCTACTTCGCCAATCTTACATTCACCCAGCAACCACCGGATGATCTCATTCTCGTCCTTGGCAGAATGCTGGAGGCGAAACATAACTCCAAACGCAGACGCGAGTGGCGCCTGCCACTTTCGGCATCAATTGTGAAAAGACTCGGGATTGTACCGGGAGAGACCACTGTGACGGACAACCAAAGTCGCAAGCGCGCCATCCTCCGGGATGTGTCATTTTCGGGCTGCAAGGCTATTGTCGCGGACCCTTCGGGCGATTTCCTGAACAAGAATGTCTCCGTCAACTTGACGTTCCAGGATCCGGACGAGCTGTTTGAGATTCCAGCGAGCGTCTGCAGATCAGATCCTGTGGAAGGGCACAGCGGCATCTGCGTATTCGGCTTCCAGTATGAGGAAGAACGGATACCGATGGCCTACAAGCTCCGCATCAACAACGCCATCAGGGCCCAGCGAACCGACATAGGCGAGTGAGATGTCCGGCGAACTAGACAACATCATATACATTGCCGTTTCCGAAGAACTGGAGCGGACCATTGGTGACTTCCAGGTTGACCCCGAAATCATGCTCCCGGTGGAAGTAACCGGCGGCACGGATACGTGGGATATCCAGGACCTGTCCTGGGAACAGATTATCGCAGCGATGCTGAAGATCCTTGCCTACGAACCCGGACACGATGATGCCGAGTATTACCGGGAGTTCGTGTTGACCGTTCGGCCGCAGATTATTGACGAGCTCACTCAAACAGCAGTTCTCAAGGCCCGAAACACAGACTATGACATCGCCAAAGAGATTTTTCTCGCGTTGATCGGGTTGCAGCCGGGGGACCAGCGCCCGCTCATCAATCTCGCCCTTCTCTATGAAGAACGAGCCAATGCAGCGGAGCAGTCAGGGGATGAAGAGGCCTCACGGTCCGACGCCGAGCGCGCATATCACGTCTACCGCGAGATAATGGAAGCGGATGATATCTTGCCCGAAGCTCATCTCAATGCCGGCCACTTCTTCCTGAAAGAGCGCGACTACTCACGAGCCAGGAACCATCTGCAGGCGTATCTGACCTCAGGTGATGACGCAGAGAAGAAGAAGGAAGCGGCAAGAATCGTCCACGAGATAGATTCACACAATCTCCTGGACACACTCTTCAAGGAAGCGTACGACTTCATTCGGATGGGCCGAGAAGAAGATGGCATTGAACGAATCAGGAAGTTCCTGGACAGCTATCCTGATGTCTGGAACGGGTGGTTCCTGCTCGGGTGGGGGCTTCGTCGTCTCCGTCGGTTTGACGAGGCCGGCGCCGCCTTTGACCGGGCGCTGGAAACCGGCCCGCGCCAGACCGACACGCTCAACGAGCTCGCAATCTGCGCAATGGAGCTGAATGCCCTCGGGAAAGCACGGTCCCTGCTCGTTGAAGCCCTCTCCCAGGAACCCGAAAACACGAAGATCATATCGAATCTTGGGATTGTTGCGCTGAAGTCGAACGACTCTGAGGAAGCGGAGGCCTACTTCCGTGCCGTT
Organism: Spirochaetales bacterium; assembly: GCA_019038705.1. Lineage (GTDB taxonomy): Bacteria > Spirochaetota > Spirochaetia > DSM-27196 > SLST01 > JAHOYX01. The sequence continues at coordinate 5,725 of JAHOYX010000101.1, read as the reverse complement.
CTCGAAATCGCCCCCGACGACCAGGTTGCTCAGACCTATCTTGGCGGGCTCGCCCAGACCTGAGCCGAGCTGTTCCGAATAGCCCCCCGTCTTCTGCAGGAACTCAATCCCCGCACTGTCTCGGAAAAGATGTTTAAAGCTTAAGTGTTCCCATGCCGATTAGCGTGAACGGGTGAGTCGCGCTCGCGCGTTTTGAGGTGACGGGCGCATTTCTCCCTATTTCGTTTATCGGCGGTAGCGCGCGCCGGTTTAGCGAAAGTTACGATTAATTGCGGACAACGCAACGGCGGGTTAGAAGCCGCCGTCATGTGTCCGGAAGGAGGCGCCTGGCGGAAGTTTCGAGGAGATGCATCCTGCGCGCATGAGAGCCAGGACGGATGGCAGGGACGCCATCCGGCAGAACAACGTATTCACGGAGGAAATGATGATCATCAATCACAATCTGAGTGCCATGTTTGCGCAGCGTTCTCGCGGCGTCGTGGCCACTGGTCTCGACAAGAACATCGAGAAGCTGTCGTCAGGCCTGCGCATCAACCGCGCCGGCGATGATCCGGCAGGTTTGGCGGTTAGCGAGAAGATGCGGTCTCAGATCCGCGGCCTCAATCAGGCCTCTCGCAACGCTGCCGACGGAATCTCATTCATTCAGACCACGGAAGGCTATCTCCAGGAAAGCCAGGATATCCTGCAGCGCCTTCGCGAGCTTGCCGTCCAGGCATCCAACGGTATCTACTCGGCTGAGGATCGCATGCAGATCCAGGTTGAGGTAAGTCAGTTGGTCGACGAAGTAGACCGAATCGCCAGCCACGGGCAGTTCAATGGTATGAACCTGCTCACCGGTCGATTTGCCAGGGAACTTGGCGGAAACATGGTAACCGCCAGCATGTGGTTCCACATCGGCGCTAACATGGACCAGCGGGAACGTGTCTTCATTGGCACCATGACCGCGGCCGGGCTGAACGTTCGCTTCGCCGACAACGGGATAGTCTCGCTCTCCTCGCCGGAGAATGCGAACAGGACTATCGGCATCGTGGATGCAGCTCTGCGAAAGGTGAACAAACAGCGCGCCGACCTGGGTGCCTACCAGAATAGACTGGAGCACGCAATTCGTGGCCTTGACGTGGGTGCCGAGAACCTGCAGGCCGCCGAGTCACGGATCAGGGATACGGACATGGCGAATGAAATCGTTCGCTATACCACCAACCAGATCCTCCTTCAGAGCTCCACAGCGATGCTCGCACAGGCGAATCTGACCCCTCAGTCCGTGTTGCAATTGCTCGGTTAAGGTTGTATGCTTAATGTGGAGTTGCCTCCCCGTGAGGCAACTCCTGTTCTTTGACAAATACCCTCCTGGTGCTCGGTTTTGACCGGGTAGGAGTACATCTGATGGGTTCTGCCCCGAAGGGCGGACGAATCTGCGTTCGGTCAGCGAAGACTGAACAAAGTTCAGTCTTCCCTTCTGCAGGGAGACAGGAACGGAGCAGGAGGAGCGCGAAACACTCCTCAAGTCTCTTTGGCAGGACGGCGGAAGGCACGGATTGCCTTTCTCGACCACACCCAAGGAGGGTCATATGATAATCAACCACAACACGAGTGCCGCATTTGCATCGCGTACCCTGAACTTCCGTCAAGGTTCAATTCAGGGGAACATTGAGAAACTATCTTCAGGTTTGCGGATCAATCGTGCCGGGGATGACGCTTCTGGACTCGCAGTTTCTGAGAAACTCCGGAGTCAGATCCGGGGGCTCAATCAGGCAGAACGCAACATCCAGAACGCGGTTTCATTCATCCAGACAAGTGAAGGGTACCTGCAGAACACGCAGGACATCCTCCATCGGCTTCGTGAACTCTCGGTACAGAGCGCCAACGGCATCTATACCGCAGAAGACCGAATGCAGATTCAGGTTGAGGTATCTCAGCTTGTCGACGAGGTGAACCGCATTGCTTCCCACGCTCAATTCAATGGCATGAACATGCTGACCGGTTCATTCGCACGCGAGTCAACCACAGGTCAGGTCATGCAGTTTCAGGTGGGGGCAAACATGGACCAGAACGAGCGGGTAAACATCGGGACAATGACAGCCCGAGCGCTTGGGCTGGAAGACAACCAGGGTGAGGGCGGGTTCATCTCGATCTCAACCCCGGAACTTGCCAATCGTACGATAGGCATTGTGGATTCGGCATTGCGGCAGGTGAACAGCCAGCGGGCAGATCTTGGGGCGTATCAGAATCGCTTTGAGATTGCCGCAGAGGGCGTCGCTATAGCAAGCGAAAATCTTGCAGCTGCAGAAAGCCGAATCAGGGACACCGACATGGCATCCGAAATCGTGGATTTCGTGAAGAACCAGATCCTGGTCCAGGCCAACGCGGCGATGCTGGCGCAAGCCAACACCCAGCCGCAGTCAGTGATCCAGCTTCTCGGCTAACCGGGAGCAACCGTTCAAGACAATGAAGACTCCGTTCCGTGGCAGTTGACCTCGAGGAAACTGCGCACAGCTTAAGAGATTTCTGGACGTCATCTCTTGGGTGATGAGAAATAAGAGAGGGAGGAGCTCGCGCTCTCCTCCCTTCTCTGCCCTTGTAGACGGCATCTTACACGGAGGTAGGATATGTCTATGGAAATTACCAGTATTGTCGGGCACGTAACCCCACCCGCGGGCCGTCTTGCCGGAGAGGCGGTTGGCGCATCACGAGCGCCCGGGGCCGAAGCTGAGACAAGCGCCCCCGATATCGACATTGATCAGATAGCAGAAGATCTCCGAATCGTCTCAAGTGCATTCAACCACCGGCTGGAGTTCAGTATCAACCGGGAGCTTGATCTGGTGGTCGTCAAGGTGATTGACAAGCAAACCGATAAGGTGATTAAGGAGCTCCCGCCCGAGGAAATCCAGCGCCTGCACGTGCGAATCGGGGAAGCTATCGGACTGCTGATCGACGAGGAGATCTGATCGCGCGATCAGATCGCAGACCAACCGACCGTGCTCGTCCGACCGGCGACCGGGCAATCCGCCCACTTGCGAGACTCCTCGGCAAGCATCAAGCTCGAAGCCAAATGTGGGATCGCTGAGAGACGCAACGCCGGAGGGCACCGTGTCAGACATCATGATACCCGGAGTCACGAATTCCGGATTTGATACAGACGGGATGATCGAGCAGATCATGGAGGCTGAGAGAATTCCCGTCACTCGTATGGAAGAGCAGATAGACGTATACGAGGAGGAGAAGGCCGCCTGGCAGGAGATCGGGCGACGGATAACCAATCTTCGTGAGGCGTCCCGCCTCCTCTTTGGCTTCGAAAATCCCTTCAACGACAGAATCGCATCGTCTGCAGACGAGACAATCGTCAGCGCTACTGCCGACCGCAACGCCCTGGAGGGAAAGACCGAGATCAGAGTCGTTCAACTGGCTCAGGCGGACCGATTTCTCTCCCGCAGCCTGCCGGAGGACTTTGACGTTGCCCCGGGGCGATACGGCTTTCGTGCGGGTGAGCAGGAGGAGTACTTCAACTTCTCCGGCGGCACCCTCACCCAGTTGGCCCAGGCAATCAACCAGCGGGCCAGTGACATTGTGACGGCGAGAGTCGTCCGCAACACGGCGGACACCCAGGTAATCCTTATTGAGGCGGTGGAGACCGGCGCCGCCAACCCGTTGATCTTCCTGGAAGGCGCCCGGACTTTTGCGCTTGAGGCGAGCATTCTGGAACAGGTACTGGACCGGACCGTATCCGCAACGATCGGCCCGTCAACAGTGACAGCCTGGACACAACCACTTGCCGGCGAAGAAGTGGTCGTTCAGAATGAAACCGTCACCGTAGAACCGGGCAGTGAGGCCTCAATCCGCATGCCGGGCAGCATCCCCACCGGACAGAACCTCGTGCTTGAACTGGATGTTCACGTGGAGAATCTGTGGGTCGATTGGATTCCCCCTGCCCTCCCCCCAGGCCCGACACTGCCCGACATCGGCGGTGTCACGCTCGGAGACGTCACGGTCCTGAACGCGCCGTCCTCGGCGCCTTTGCCGGATTGGTCGCCTCCGGAACCGCCGGTCGTAGTTGACGATTTTCAGTTCCTTTTCGCGCACGATGGGACCACAGCGGTCCCATTGCCCGATCTCTCGGACACTGATGGATTTCAGACTGTTCGGATTCCCATCAGCGACTACGTTAGTGCCGTCCAGTCCATCAATGTTCGCAACAAGAACTCTCACCGGAGAATCTCAATCCGCAATGTTCAACTCTCTGACCCCACAAGCCGCGGGGATCTTGCGCCGGTTGATCCTATCAGCACGGCTCAGGATGCGATCCTGGAGATCCAGGGAATCCGGGTGGAGAGGCCGACGAACGCGGTAGACGATCTCATAGACGGGGTCACGCTCCAGTTGCGCTCCGCATACGATCGGCCTGTGGAGATCACGGTGGAACCCGACCGCGACTCCATAAAGAACTCCCTGATTGATCTTGTTTTTCGCTACAACCAGCTGATCACAGAGATCAACATCCTCACCCGCAATGAGCAGGGAGTCATTGACGAAATTACCTACTTCAACGACGACGAGCGGGAAGACGCGCTGGCCCGCCTGGGCATGATGAACGGAGATCTCACCCTCAACAATCTGAAGAGCCGATTGCAGACGGTAATGATGAACCCATACCAGACCAGCGCCAGCAGTGCACTCACACTCCTCGCCCAGATGGGGATCTCAACAAACGCGAGCGGGCCCGGCGGCGGATTCGACTCAAGCCGTCTTCGCGGCTACCTGGAGATCAACGAGAGCGAGCTGGATGGTGTTCTCGTAACCCGAATTGCGGCGGTCAAGGAGTTGTTCGGTAACGATACGGACTTTGACCAGGTTGTCGATTCCGGAGTCGGCTTTGAAATCGATCAACTCTCTCGACCGTACGTGCAGGTTGGCGGGATCGTCACAACCAGAACTGGAACAATCGACAGCTCGGTCTCTCGGACCGAAACCCGGGTAGAACGGGAGAACGCCCGTCTCGTGGACCGAGAGAGCGAATTGCGAATGGATTTCGGCAGAATGGAGGGTGCGCTCAACACGATGCAGGAAAACCAACAGACCCTCGAGAACCTTCAGAACCAGGTTGGAGCGGGTCAGTAGGCTCATTCAGCAACCTGCGCATGCCGACAATATAGATGGAGAAGCGAATGCAGATCCTCATCAACCAGGAGCCGCTCAACTACAACCTTGAATCCGAAGAATCCCTTGGGGAGGTCATCGACGGTCTCGCCCGCTGGCTGGAGGACGGCCAGTATGCAATTACCTCAATTGATGTAGACGACCGAAGTTTGCCGATCCACGATCGAAGTCGCTGGCAGGATCTAGAAGTCAGTTCAGTTGGCAGGCTGAGCGTTGAGGCATTCCCGTTCTCGCACGTTGAGCAGACGACCCTCGCCGCGATCGGGGACTACTGCGTCCTTCTCGAACGGGCGATCGACGAGAAGGACGCCGACGCGATGCAGGAACTTGCGGCCGAGCTACCCTACGTACGGAATCGACTCGAGGAATTCTTCCCGGCGCTTTCCACGGCAGACCCGCGAGACGCGATCCTCCTGGATGATGCCCTGCAGCGGGGCGAACTCCCCCATTCCGACGCCAGAGCCCGTCTGAAGACCCAGCTCACCAGCGTAACCACGATCATTGAAACGCGCCTGCGGGAATTAGAGAGTCCGGTGCGGGATCTCAGCCTGACCCTCGGACAGCTCCTCGCAAG
>JAHOYX010000089.1 GCA_019038705.1 Spirochaetales bacterium | reverse complement strand
GGGTTCATCGACACTGCCCGCGCCGAGACGGGGCGACCCACCCTCATCGAATTGCACTCGGTGATAGGCCGGGGCGCACCCACCCAGGAAGGCGGGCACAAGATTCATGGCACCCTTCTCGGTCCCGAAGAGATTCGCGCCGCTAAACGTGCCATGGGCGCGCCGGAGAACGAACCATTCTTCGTGTTCCCTGAAGCCCGAGCGTACTTCGAGCGTCGGCGCGGCGAGTGGAGAGAGCAGCACAACGAGTGGTCACGGCTGCATGCCGAGTGGCGGAACCGGGACAAGGCCCGAGCGGCGGAGTTGGAGGCATGGAATTCCTGCGGCCGCGAGTTCTATGATCGAGCCCAACTCCCTACGCTTGCTGTCGGCGATGCTGTCTCAACCCGCGACGTCAGCGGTGCCGTGCTCAACGCATACGCCCGGGTTGTCCCGAATCTCATTGGGGGATCGGCGGATCTCTCGACATCCAACAAGACCGAAATGCCCGGACTCGGGGTGTATGGCCCCGTTGAGATAGGCGGGCGCACCATCCGGTATGGCGTTCGGGAGCACGCGATGGCCTCCATCACCAACGGGCTTCAGCTACACGGTGGCTTCCGGCCATTCGCGGCAACCCTCTTTGTGTTCGTTGACTACATGCGCCCGGCGATGCGCCTGGCCGCGCTCATGAAGCTGCCGGTGATTTACATCCTGACCCACGACTCCATCTACCTCGGAGGCGATGGACCCACGCACCAGGCAGTGGAACATCTGGCGAGCCTCAGGATCATCCCGAACATGCGCGTGCTTCGCCCGGGCGATGCCGAGGAAACCGTTGTGGCCTGGCAAATGGCGATGGAACGGACCGACGGTCCCACTGCGCTGGTGCTGTCCCGACAGCCGCTGGCGACCTACCCGAAGGCCGACTCCGCATGGCAATTGACCATTCGCACCGGCGCCTACGTAGCGCGTGATGTTGGTGAGGCTGGACCCAATGACCCGGATGTCGTGCTTGTCGCCACCGGGAGCGAAGTGGGTATGGCTCTTTCCGCTGCGGGCCTTCTTACAGGGGTCGATGCGCCCGCCCGCCGTCGGGTGCGGGTGGTGTCCATGCTCTCGCGCGAGCTCTTTCTCGCGGAGCCGCCTGCGCAACAGGCACGGATTCTGCCGGCAGGCGCCGCAGTCTATGCGGTCGAGGCGGGCATAGGGACCGGCTGGGAAGCAATCACCGGAGGTCGTCGGGATCGACTGTTTACGATTGATCAGTTCGGAGCGTCCGGCCGCCCGCAAGAGGTGGCCGACTTCCTCGGCTTCACTCCCGAAAAACTGGCACGCCGGGTGGAGGAGACCTTGTGAGTAGACCGCTGGCACTTGTTTTCGGTGAGGCGCTCTGGGACCTGCTCCCGTCGGGGCCGGTGCTTGGCGGGGCGCCTCTCAATTTCGCCTATCGGCTGGGGAGCCTTGGTGTTCCGACCCGGTTTGTCTCCCAGGTGGGCACTGACGATCTCGGAGAGCAGACACTTGCCCGGATGCGATCGCTGGGGATGGACATATCTCTTGTGTCCCGTACCGACGCACTGCCCACGGCAACGGTGATCGTGGAGTTGGACGAGGAACGGAACCCCAGCTACACAATCGTCGAGGACGTGGCCTACGATGCCGTGCCCTGGACCGAAGCGCTTGCTTCGGCCGTCGCCGAGTCCGACATCCTGTGCTTCGGCACTCTTGCCCAGCGAGGCCCCAGATCCCGCGCCACGCTCCGACGGCTTGTGAGCGCCTTTGCCGGTACAACGGTCCTTGTGGATATCAACCTTCGGCCACGGTGCTATACCGAGGAAACCGTCCGGTGGTCGATGGAGCACGGAACCGTTGCCAAGCTCAACGACGAGGAACTTGGGGTGTTGGCTGATATCTACTCCCTGCGCGGCGACGACCTCGTCGGCCTCGCTGAGCAACTGCGATTGGCGGTGGAACTGGACACGGTCGTTGTGACCATGGGGGGGAAGGGGGCGTTGGCGATCTCTGGTCCCCAGCCGGGCACCGGTGGTTCGGAGCCTGCGATCGTCCCGGGGTTTGTGGTGGAAGTTGATGATCCGTGCGGAGCGGGAGATGCCTTTGCCGGTGCATTCATGGCTTCCGTGATAGACGGGCTGTCGCTCGAGGCGGCGATTACCCGGGCAAATGCACTCGGTGCACTTGTGGCCACTCAACCGGGGGCCACACAGACAGTGACGCAGGAACAGATGATCCGGCTCATGGCCGACGGCCGGCGCACCGAGCTCGGGGCGCGGGAGTTGAAGATCGACAGGAGAGACAGATGAAAGAGTTGAAGATTTCCATGGGGATCTGGGGTATCAACAATCTTCCGGACAGATTCAACACTCGGGGATTCAAGGACGACATCCCGGTCCTGGACCGGATTCGCCTGGTGGGTGAGACCGAGGGGATGGACGGCTTCGAGCTCCACCTTCCCACCGAGATCACGACGGAGACAGAGGCCGACGTCCGACGGGTGATGGATGACTACAACCTCTCCATGGTGCAGCTCTGCGGTCACACATGGACCGAGCGTCAATTCGTGAACGGCGCTCTGGCCGACCATGACCCCGCGATTCGGGCGGCCGCAGTTGATCGGGTGAAGGAGGCGTTGGATATGGGCGCGCGCTTCAACGTCCCAATCAGCGTCCTCTGGCCGGCAACGGACGGTAGCGACTTCCCACTCCAGTCCGACTACTTCGCCCTCTACGACTACTACGTGGATAGCGTCCAACGGATCATGGAGTATCTGCATGCCAACAACTACACGACGAAGGTGTGCCTGGAGCCGAAGCCGTTCGAGCCGCGCAGTCACATTCTCTACGGCACAACCGGGCAGGCACTCTCACTGGCAATGGAGATCAACGATCCGAACTTCGGCATCAACATCGATGTTGGTCACGCGATGATTGCGGGCGAGGTGCTGGAGGATCAGTTCTCACTCGTGCTGCGCGCGGGCAAGCTCTTTCACACCCACTTTGACGACAATGACCAGCAGGCTGATATCGATCTCCCGCCCGGCACCGTGAACTTCATCCGGTTGGTGCAGTGCATCTATGTCCTGGACCAGGCGGGATACGACGGGTGGTACGGTCTCGATCTCTTCCCGTACCGGGATGACCCGGTCAAGTTCATGAAGCTCAGTGTGAAGAACCTCCGCCTGGCCCAGTCGGTGGTTGAGCTTCTGAACGAGCGTGGCCTGGCTGAAATGCGGCGGCAATCCGGCGCGGGCCCGGAGATTTCCGAGCTCACGATGGCCTGCATCCGCGAAGCGACTGCGTAGGGGGCGCCATGATATCGACACAGCTTGCAGCCCGGGAAACGGAGGGAAACCCAATCCGCGTGGCCTCGGTCGGATCCGGCTGGATGGGGACGGGATTCCTCGCGGCCGTCCGTCACGTTCTCGGGATGGAGATTGCGATTCTCGTTGACGACAACGTCGGGCAGGCAGCCGAGGCGCTGCAGACACTCGGAGGTGTCGCTCCCGAGCGAATCGTGACGACCGACTCCCCGGGCAAGGCACAGGACGCCCTCGTCCACGGCAAAATCGTCGTCACGCCGTCGTTGGAACTCGCCGTCGCCATGAACGGGATTGATGTCTTCACCGATGTAACTCCCTCGCCGGCTTCCGGTGCGGCCACCGCGCTCGCCGCAATCGACGCGGGACGAGATGTGGTTCTGATCAACATCGAGGCGGATGTGACCGTTGGCGCGGAGCTCAAAGACAGGGCGCGTGAAGCCGGTGTGCTCTACAGCGTCTCTTCCGGTGATGAGCCGGGGTGCCTCATGGAACTCTGGGACTTCGTGACGAGCCTGGGGTACACGCCCATCGTTATCGGTAAGGGCAAGAACAATCCGCTGGACACGAACGCTACGCCGGACACCGTGCGTGAGTCCGCTGAGAAAGCCGACAAGGACCCGTTCCAGGTGGCTTCCTACGTGGACGGCAGCAAGACGATGTTCGAGATGTGTTGCGTGGCCAATGCCACCGGATGCCGGCCGATGCAGCCCGGCATGATCGGTCCGGAGGCAACGCAGGAAACCGTGTCCGGCATCTTTGCCCTGGAGCACGACGGCGGTCGGGCCCGGTTTGCCGGAGCCGTTGACTACGTGCAGGGTCCGTCCATGGCCGGAGGCGTGTTTGTCACCGTTCGCGTGGACGACCCGCGGATCGCCCGGGATTTGAACTACCTCAAGGTAGGTTCCGGCAACTATTTCACTTTCTTCAGACCGTATCATCTCTGGTTTCTCGAGGCGCCCATCTCAATCGCTCGCGCCGTGCTGAACCGCGAGACCACCCTGGTTCCGCTGGATCATCCGGCTGCGGACGTGGTGACTGTCGCCAAGCGGGACCTCGTCGTCGGTGAGACGCTGGACACCTTTGGCGGGTACACCTTCCGCGGCGTGATTCGCGACGCTGCCGAACTCTCGGGGACGACCGGGATCAACACCCGTCCGCTTCCGGCCGGCTTGGCTCCGGGAGCACGGCTGACACGACCGGTAGCCGCCGGTGAGATTGTGACCTGGGGCGATGTTGAATTGGACGAAGGCGCGCCAGTTGTACGACTGCGTCGCGCACAGTATTCTCGATTGGAGGGAGAGCAGCAATGAAAACGATGAAAGGACCGGGAGTATTTTTGGCTCAGTTTGTGCGTGATGAGGCGCCCTACAGCACGCTGGAGGGAATCGCCGGTTGGGTCGCGAATTTCGGCTACAAGGGTGTTCAGGTACCCAGCTGGGACGGCAGAGTGTTTGATCTTGATAAGGCGGCCTCCAGCAAGGACTACTGTGACGAGGTCCGCGGAACGCTTGCCGACAAAGGACTTGAGATCATTGAGATCGCATCGTACCTCCAGGGACAGTGTCTTGCGTTCCACCCGGCATATGCCCCGGGGTTCGCGGCCTTCCATCCTGCCGGCTTGACCGGAAGCGCAGTTACCGAGTGGGCGACCGACCAGCTGAAGAAAAGCGTGGATGCCTCGGTCAATCTTGGCACCACCAACGTCAGTGTCATGTCCGGTGGACTCGCCTGGCCCATGATCTACCCCTGGCCGCAACGACCGGCCGGCCTGATAGAAGAGGCGTTCACCGAGCTGGCCGCGCGATGGCGCTCCATCCTTGAATACGCCAATGAGCGTGGAGTTACCTTCGGGTACGAGCTCCATCCGGGCTCCGATCTCTACGACGGCGCCACTTTTGAAATGTTCCTGGAGAAGGTCGATGGCAATCCGGCCGCCTGTCTGACCTACGATCCGAGTCACTTTCTCCTCCAGCAACTCGATTACGTGGACTTCATTGCCCGCTACTACGATCGCATCCGGGCCTACCACGTGAAGGACGCCGAGTTCCGGCCCAACGGGCGCGTCGGTGTGTACGGCGGCTATCAGGATTGGGCAGGTCGTGCAGGTCGATTCAGGAGCCTCGGCGACGGGCAGGTGGACTTCACCCGCATCTTCAGCCTGCTCACCCAGCTTGGCTACGACGGCTGGGCCATCCTCGAGTGGGAGTGCTGCATCAAGAGCCCGGAACAGGGCGCGCGTGAAGGTGCGCCGTTCATCAGCGAGCACATCATAGAGGCAACTGAGATCGCCTTTGACGATTTCGCCAGCGGCGAGAGCGACAGGGCACTGAACAGAAGAATCCTCGGACTCGACTAACGGGAGGCGGAGATGGCAGAGGTGAAACGACGGCTTCGGATGGGGATGGTTGGCGGCGGCCAGGGCGCCTTCATCGGCGGGGTGCATCGCATCGCCGCTCGGATCGACGACGAGGTTGAACTCATTGCGGGGTGCTTTTCGCGTGACCCCGCGAACAGTGCGAAAACCGGTGCGGAACTACGCCTGGACCCGGACCGTGTCTACGACACCTACGGGGAGATGGCGAAGCGCGAGGCCGAGCGAAGCCTGGGGGACAGAATCGACTTTGTATCGATTGTGACTCCCAACAGCTCTCACGCGGCAGTCGCAACGGCGTTCCTGGAGGCCGGAGTCCACGTGGTGTGCGACAAGCCCATGACCTTCTCGGTCGGGGAAGCCGAGGAGCTCGTGAAGCTGGTGGAAAAGACGGGGCTCGTCTTCGTGCTCAGCCACAACTACACCGGTAACGCCGTGGTACGAGAGGCGCGCGAGCGATTCCAGAAAGGCGAGATGGGACAGCTCCGCAAGGTGCTCGTGGAATACGTCCAGGACTTCCTCGCCTATCCCCACGAGAAGGAAGGGATGAAGCAGGCGGTTTGGCGGGTTGACCCCAAACAGGCCGGACTCGGTGGAGCCCTCGGGGATGTTGGAACCCACAGTGCAAATCTCCTCGAGTACGTCACGTGCGAACGCATTACCGAACTCTGCGCCGACACCAGCACCTTTCTTCCGGACCGGACGCTTGATGAAGACGCGAATATCCTGATCCGTCTCTCGGGCGGTGGGAAGGGAGTGATTTCTGTCAGTCAGATCGCGACCGGCGAAGAGAATGCCCTGCGCCTGCGGGCCTATGCGGCAGACGGCGCCGTGGTGTGGGATCAGGAGAACCCCAACTACCTCGGCTACTACCGGTTCGACAAACCCCGACAGACAATCACCCGGGCGGCAAAATACATGTCCAAGTCCAGCGGCGCGGTGACAAGGGTGCCAACCGGCCATCCGGAAGGATACCTGGAGGCGTTCGCGACCATCTATCGCGACACCGTTTCGCTCATCCGGTCACACACGGACGGAAATCCCGTCCCGCCGCGGGACTACCTCGTGCCATCGGTCTACGACGGGCTCCGGGGAATGCAGTTTGTCACGGCGGCCGTTGAGTCGGCAGCAAAGGGGAGCGTCTGGGTCAAGCTCCCGTGAGCTTGGCGGCCAAGTACCTGGTAATCAGCAATCGACTTATCGAGCGGATCCAGTCGGGTGAGTTGGCCCCCGGGATGAAGATTCCGTCCGAGAACGAGATCATCCGCGAGAACCGGGTGAGCAACACGACCGCGCGAAAGGCGCTCGCCAATGTGGAGCAGCTTGGTTATGCAACCCGGATCAAAGGCAGGGGCACCTTCGTCCGCCAACGCGACGTGGTGCGTTCCGCCACCAAGATCCTGAGCTTCTCCCAGAATATGCGCCAGGCGGGGCGAGTCCCCTCTACCAAACTCCTCGGGGTGTCGCAGTTGGACTACACCCGTCAAGTCGTCCGGGAGATCGTAATCGACGGTCGCCGGTATACCATGCAACCGCCCATCTATCGGATTCACCGGTTGCGCTTTGGGGATGACGAGCCCATTCTCCTGGAAGAACGATTCATTTCGGCGGCGCTGTGTCCCGGACTCCCGACTCATGATCTGACGGGCTCACTCTACGGGATCTATGAAGCCGTCTATGGTCTGAACCTCACCGAAGTGAAACAGCGCATTCGCAGCATCCTTCTGGACGAGCCGGCGCAAAGCTACTTCGGTCTGACCGCGGAAACACCGGGGCTGTTTATTGAAGGCATAACCTTCAGCGGCAAGGAAACGATTCTGGAAATAGAACAATCGATCTATCGCGGTGATACCTATCAGTTCACCGTCACCGCAACGCCGCGGTGACGGTGGCGGTATACAGCGGGTCAATCGGCGGGGCGGGTCCTTCAGTCCGTGGCTTCTGGCGTTGACGCCGGTGAAAACTGATGTGAGGACCCTGCTGTCTATCTGCTTACCCGGCACTTCCCTTGCGCGACACCGCCCGTAGAGCCGCGTCCACAATGGCTTCGCTGGTGAGTCCGTATTTCGATAGGATCTCATCAGGCTCCCCCGACTCTCCAAAGGTGTCGTTCACGCCGACCATCTCCACCGGGGCGGGAGCAAGGCAGCAGAGCACCTCCGCCACCGCGCTGCCAAGACCGCCGAGCACGGAGTGCTCCTCCGCGGTAACGACGGCGCCGCACGCCCTCGTGGCATCGAGCACGGCCTTCTCGTCCAGCGGTTTCAGCGTGTGAACGTTGACAACCCGGCAGTTGATCCCACGGTCAGCAAGCACATCCGCGGCCTCAAGGGATGTGGGGACCATCGACCCTACGCAGAAGAGCGCAAGATCATCCCCATCGCGGAGAACGTTGGCCTTGCCGAGGGTAAAGGGCGACTCGGCGGCCGTGACAATCGGAGTGTCGATACGACCCACCCGCATGTAGACAGGACCGTCGTACTCGGCGATTGCCAGTGTAGCCTTGTAGGCCTCGTTGGCATCACAGGGGGCAACGACTGTCAGGCCCGGAATTAATCGCATGAGTGCGAGATCCTCAAACGCCTGATGCGTTGCGCCATCCGGGCCAACGGTAACACCACCGTGACTGCACACCAATTTCACGTTGAAATGGTTGTATCCAAGGTGGAGACGCACGGGCTGGTTTGCGAGACTCGTCCCGAAGATAGCAAAGGTGGTCGCAAATGGGATCTTCCCGCCGAGGGCCAGTCCCGCGGCAGTCCCGATCATGTCGTTTTCTGAGATGCCCATCTGGAAAAATCGGTCCGGGAACTTCTCGGCGAACCGGCGCACGCGGGTGGGATCTGCGAGATCGGCGGTGAGAGCAACGACGTCCGGATTCGTCCGGCCAAGTTCCACGAGTGCCTGACCAAAGCCGTTCCGTATTCCGGTCGGTGATGTGAACGTCATCGGATCACCTCCTGCAGCGGCGGGTAGTCAGTGTAGCCCGGCGCGGCGCCAAGCTCCTCCAATGCAGCGGCTGTTTCGTCGGCGGACGGACATGCGCCGTGCCACTTGGCGAGGTTCTCCATGAACGACACTCCTCGACCCATAACTGTCTCCGCTATCACCGCCGTGGGCCTGGACTTCTCCGCCCGGGCCTCGGCAAACGCTCCGATGAGGGCCTCAGTGTCGTGCCCGTCAATTTCGACCGCGTGCCAGCCAAACGAATTGAACTTGGCGCCAAGCGGCTGAATTCCCTTGACGCTGCTCACCGCTCCGTCAATCTGCAGATCGTTGTCGCTCACGATCAACGTCACATCGGCCAACCCGTAGTGCGATGCGGAGAGGATTGCCTCCCAGATGATTCCTTCCTGGAGCTCACCGTCACCCACCAGACAATAGACCCGGCCGCGGTCACCTGAGAGCGTGTTCGCAAGCGCGAGCCCGTTGGCGACGGACAACCCTTGCCCCAACGGTCCACTCGAGCTCTCGACCACTTCGGGCCACTTCTCCCGCGAGGGGTGTCCCTGTAAGCGACTGCCCATCTTGCGCAGACTTCCCAACTCGGCCGGCTCCAGGTATCCGACGCGGGCGAGCACCGAGTACCATGCCGCACAGATGTGACCGTTGGAGAGGAAGAACCTGTCCCGGCCGGGGTCCGTGATATTGTCGGCGGAATGGTGCATCTCGTGACCGTAGAGGGCGGCGAAGATCTCAGCCGCGCCGAGAGCCCCGCCTGGATGTCCGGAGCCGGCGGCCGAGATCATCCGCACGACATCGCGGCGGATCTGTCCTGCGAGGTGAGCCAGTTGTTCGAGATCCAGCTTCATGAGACTCTCCTGTCCATCGGCGCGCCGAAGCGCCTCGTGTGTGATTGCTGCAAGTGGATGGTGACCGCTTCCTTCCCGAGGGTTACTTGACGGCCCCTTGTACGATTCCGGTCATCACATGCTTGGAGAAGATGAAATACGCAACGAGAATCGGTATGACCGTGATGATTGCGAAGGTATTGATCAGTGGCCAGTTCTCGATCCCGAGCGTGTCTCGAAAGAGAAAGAGCTGATACGGCAGAGTTCTGAGCCTCGACGATGTGGTGAATGAAAGGACAAACGGAAACTCGTTCCAGGATTCACGAACGGTGAATATCACAACCGCGATGACGCCCGGTATTGCTATTGGCAGCATGATCCGCCAGAGAGTCTGAAACAGCCTGGCCCCGTCCATGAATGCGGATTCCTCAATCTCTCGCGGGATTGACTCAAAGACGCCTGACATGATCCAGACCGCGAATGGGATCGCGGTCACGGTGTATGTGATAATCAGTGCCGCGTAGGTGTTGAGAAGACCGAGTTGAACGATCATCCGATAAAGAGGAATCACCACACTGATACGGGGGATGAGCCTTGGCACGAGGATGAAGAGAAGCAGCATGTGATGAAGAGGGAATCGCATTCGGGCAAAGGCGTAGGCCGCCCACATGCTGATGAATACGGTGAGCACGGTCGTAATCACCGTCAGCATTACCGTGTTCATGAAATAGCGGGGAAAATCCGAGTCCGTCAGGATGCGAACATAGTTCGAGAAATCGAAACTCTCCGGCAGAATCTTGATCGGTACGCGATATATCTCGATTGGTGTCTTGAAGGTTGACAGAATGGCCCATAACAGCGGCAGAAGCACCCAGACCATCATCACGATCACGAGTACCCAGGTCAGTATCATCGAGCGACGCTTGAACTTCGGAGAACGTGTTCCAATTTCCAACGCCTTGGCTGAGGTAGCGGTGTTCATACGCGATTCCTGAAGAGCTTGATGAAGATCACGCTGAAGCCGACGTTCAGCGCAAGGAGCATGATCATCACGGCTGATGAACTGGAGAAATTGAGCGAGCCAAATGCCAGGCGATACATGAACAGCGCCATCACCTCAGTGGCCCGAACCGGGCCTCCCCCGGTGAGCGGATAGATGATCGTGAACATGTTGAAGCTGGCAAATGTGAGCCAGATGAGACTCGTTGAGAGATACGAACCGATGAGCGGAAGCGTTATTCTCACGAACGTCTGCCTTGACGATGCCCCGTCAATGGTGGCGGCATCGTAAAGATCCGGATCGATTACCTGCAGCCCCGCAAGGATGAGAAGCGTCGACATTGGAAAGATCTTCCAGATATTCGCCATCGTCACGACGATCAGCGCGTTCGTTTTGTCGCTCAGCCACCGAACCGGCTCACCGCCTACCGTCTGAATGACCAGATTCACGAACCCCGCGTCGCTATTGAAGAGAAACCGCCAGATGACGGCCGCCGCGACACCAGAGATGAGGTACGGCATGAGTGTCATCGATCTGAAAATCCTGGCGGACTTCTTGAGATTGTAAAGGGTCAGGCCCAGAGTCAGGGAAAGCACCATTCCAACGATAACCGTTCCAAAAACAAAGACAAACGTAGTGACGATGGCGTTCTGAAAATGTGCTTTCCCGAACAGCTCAATATAGTTGTCGAAGCCGACGAAAGGACCTGTGGTTGCCAGCATGGGATAGTCGTGTAGCGAGTCGTAGAAGGCCACGACAATGGCATATCCCAGCACGCCACACACAAGCAGGATGGATGGAAGGACAAGGAAGTACGGCAACACCAGGTTGCGAAATCTGTTGTAGGAGATCGTCCGACCCTTCACTGCCCCTTCCCCCTTGAAAGAACGGGCGGCGTCCAAGTTGACGCCGCCCTTTGATCGCCAGAGTAAGCAACCCGTAGGCGGTTGCTACCGAACTGTCTAGAACAGATCGTTCAAGACAAGCTGATAGCGGGCCGCAACTTCGGCGGGATCCGCATTCATGTCGCTCATCACTTCACCGAGGGCGTCCAGGATGATTTCATCCATGTCGGTGATGTACAGGTTGGGCGGAGTCCGTGTCATGTTTCTCAGTGGCTCCGCAAAATCTCGTGCCCATGGCTGCACATCGATGTATGCAGGATCGTCCCACACCGACATGATCGTCGTCGGTTGATACCGCAGAGCAATGCTCATCGCATTGTCATGCTCGGCGAGATACCGCAGAACAAGGGATGCCTCGTACAGATCCTCTGAGGCACTGGTCACAACGTGCGGCCAGCCGAGGGATGCGTACCGGTACTCGTCCTCGGCGCCTTCACGCTTGAGCGGCGGGACTGCGGCCCACTGGACACCGTACTCGAGTTCTTCCTGAATGCTCGGGAAGATGTTGGTGCCGATGGGCGCCTGAGCCGCGCGGCCGGTGATGAACGCAGCACGCATGTCACCCGAACCCCAGGCAAGCACGTCGGGACTCACCAGTCCTTCGCGGACGAGAGTCTGGTAGAATCCGAGAGCGTAGATACCTGCCTCGGAATCAAGCTGGATGACATCGTTCTCATCATACTTGCCACCCATGGCCATGTAGTGAGAAGAGAACCAAACGGTACTGTTGGCTCCTCGAATTGAGTAGCCAATGTGATCGTCGGTGTTCAGCGCGCGCGCGACATCAAGCAATTCCTCCCACGTCGTGGGTGCGTCCAGTCCGGCTGCTTCCAACCAGTCCAAACGGTACACATGATTGAAGGGGCCTGCGCTGAAGGCTACTCCGTATCGCTTGCCGTCATGGGTTGCATGGTCCCAGCCGCTCGATGAAATATTGTTGTAACTCGCCGGATCCTCTTTCTGCCAGAGCGCCAATTGCGCTTCAATTTCCTGCAATAGATTCGCCTGGACCAGCGGCGGGATGCGGCGCGAATCTGTCTGGAGAATGTCCGGCCCCTTGCCTGCACTGAGCGCAGTGCTCGCTTCAGTGAGAGCCTGTTCCAGTGGAATCACGTCCACATTCACGATGATGTTGTCGTACTTTGCTCGGAACGACGCGAAGTTGTCATCCGGAATGAAGTTCTCGCGGCCAAACCAGACCGTGAGCTCAACCGGCTCGTCCTCGCCTGCCTCGGCTTCGCTCCCGCCCGTTGCGAACACAACTGAGCCGGTCATTGCAAAGCTCGCAATAAGACTCCAAATCAGGATCTTACGCATATTCAGCATGATACCTGCCTCCTCCATTGATAATGGTGACAGGTATGATGGGCCCGCGGGCGTGCGAACACAAGTGTCTTCAGTACCCGATTGGTACCGGAGAATCGGTACTGAAGTACCGATGGCCGCAGACTACCCGTCCCATCCGAGGGACTTTGCCAGACGAATGAGGTGAAGGCGATCCGGAACGTCAAACTTGAAATAGAGTTCGCTGACTCTGTTCTTGACCGTCTGCATTGCAACGTTGAGCTGCTGCGCGATTTCCGTGTTGTCGAGGCCTTTCACCAGTAGTTCCAGAACCTCGCGATCCCGCCGGCTGAGTCGAGGAAGAACCGTTTCGTCATTCCCCAAATCTGCCGTGTTGGAGTCAACATTGCCGTACGCTTTGTCCACCATCCGTGCCGCAATGCTCGGAGACATCAGAACGCCTGCGGTCCGCGCCCCGCGGATGGCCTCGATCAGATGCGCCGGGTCCATATCCTTGAGCAGATAGCCCGACGCGCCGTGGTGAAGCGCCTCATACACGTACTGATCATCATCAAAAGTGGTGAGCATGAGGACACATACCGACGGGTCATGCTCGTGGAGCATCTTGGCGGCCTTCACGCCGTCCATGCCGGGCATCCGCACGTCCATCAGTACAATGTCAGGCTTCAGCTCCCCCGCAAGGTTGACCGCTTCCATGCCGTCGTGTGCTACTCCCACCACGGCGAGGTCGGGCGCCCGTGTATCGATAACTATCTTGAGGCTTTCGACAAAGAGCGTCTGGTCATCGACCAGGAGGACCCGAACTTGATTCGTCATTTGTTCTTTCATCGTCCGACAGGGGGATCCAGGCCTTCAGCTCGAACCCGCCTCCTTTCATGTTTCCTGCTTCCACCGTGCCGCCGAGCGGATCAATTCGCTCCCTCATCCCAACGAGCCCGATTCCATCTTCGGCGCCGCTGCTTCCGACACCATTGTCCTGCACACTCAGATTAATACCCCGGCCATCATACCAGAACGCCACCGACACTTCAGTAGCCCGGCCGTGACGAAAGGCGTTCGTGAGCCCCTCCTGAATGGTCCGGAAGACAATTCTGTCCGCGATGGGCGTGGTCACCATCGGCAGATTCCCGTACGCCACCGAGACCTTGACATTGGTAGCACCCTCGAAAGTACGAAACATCTGCGAAAGCGCCCGGACGCCAACCGGCGCCGACGGCTCAACGGCACGAACGATCCGAAGCGTCCGCCTTGTTTCCGCCAGTCCGTTCTGGGCCTGCTCTCTCGCCGCAACCAGCAGACGCCGCAGCGCTGAATGATCCCTGTCGACCGAATCCTGCGCTGCCTCCATCATCATGGCCAGATTGGTCAGCGTGTATCCGAGCGAATCGTGAATCTCTCGGGTAATTCGATTCCGTTCATCCGTCGACGACCGTTGCCCGGCCTCGAATGCATACTCCTGGAAATCCAGGTTAGCCGAAGTGAGCCGAAGCACCGAGTCACTGAGCTGTCGGCTTACACGCCGCTGCTCCTTAAGCTCCTCAAGAATCCGGTGAAGCACAAAGAACAGCGCACCGGCGATCACGACGTAGAAGAAGGGAAAGACGGAGCGTCCGGCCCCTCCCGGCTCCGCCCACAATGACGTCGGGCTCCCCACCACCAGAGCGAGTATCACGAATACGCCGGCCAGCACAGTAGCGGCTGCCCGCGAGAATACCGTGTGCGCGGTCAACAACAGCGCGACGAACAGGGTCACGCGTGACAGGTCGGACCCAACGATGGGATAGGCGGCCAGCACCAGAAGCGGACCATAGATGAGAAAATAGACGACGCTGTTGCCGACGGACCGAGACAGGCCCGCGAGAACGGCTGCCGCCGAACAGACCGAAAGCAGCACAATGAACTGCGGGGCCAATTGGGCGTACGCGACCACACTATCTCGAACGAAGTAGAGC
>JAHOYX010000064.1 GCA_019038705.1 Spirochaetales bacterium | reverse complement strand
GTCTGCCATTCCGACTTCGGGTGGAACACCGCCTGCATCGGTCAGCACAGTACGCACCGCGCTGAGAAGAGTCGCTTCACTGATCGGCTTCTGAAGGACTTCCCGCGCACCGAGAAGGCGAGCGGCCTCCAGGAAACTCGCTCCAACAGGATGTCCAGACATCGCGATGGCCGGCGTTCCGGCCCTTGTCTGTCGGAGACGGCGCAGAAACTCAATGCCCTCCATGTCCGGCATCACGATATCGGTGATGACAAGGTCGGGCTGGGCTGTGTCGCAGAGCGCGAGCCCGGCCTTGCCGTCGTGGACAACGCTTGCGTCGTAACCTGCCCGCCTGAGGATGAACCCCATGAGTTCTCCCACAGCGTCCTCGTCGTCCACAACCACTATCCGAGGCTCCTGTCGTGAACTCCGCATGCTCACTCCCGCCTTCGCGTGATCTGCCACGGCAAAGGTCATCCTCAGCATACGAATGCCACACCGTGAGTACCATCAGAGATGGATCGATCATTTTGTAGTACTGGCTCTACACACTTCGGGACTACGTGACAAGTCCTCGAACGACGGCATAGTGGGTGAGTTCCGCATTGGTTCTCATCCTCATCTTCTGAAGAATCCTGGATCGGTATGTGCTCACCGTCTGTACGCTGAGGCTGAGCTCGGCGGCCGCCTGGGTGACCGACGTTCCCGAAGCTATCAATATGAGGACCTGGAACTCTCTGTCCGACAGCTGCTCGTGGGGATTCTCCCCCGCCCAATCACTCAGGTGGCTCGCAAGCTGCTCGGCAACCGTCGGTGTTATGTAAGGCTTCCCGGTGCTCGCCGTACGGATGGCGTCTGCCAGAGTGTCACCGGACACACCCTTGGTAACGTAACCCGCGGCGCCGGCGCGGATGGCACGCACCGCGTACTGCTCCTCGGGGTGCATGCTGAGGACAAGAACATGGACTCTCCACCCTCGGCTTCTGATCTCCTTCAAGGTGTCAAGCCCACCACGGCCCGGCATCGATATGTCCAGCAGAACCACATCAGGTGAATGTTCTTCGACGGCTGCGAGCGTCTGCCCCTGGTCCTCGGCTTCCGCCACCACTCGTATGTCCGGAGTGGCTGAGAGAATCTCCCGAAGCCCCTGGCGCACGAGAGCGTGATCGTCTGCGACCAGGACCCTGATCACGGCATTCCTCCGGAAGTGCAGGGCAGTTGAACGATCAGGGTGGTGCCGCGCCGAGGGGCCGCGTCAACGGAGAAGGTGCCGTTCAGGAAGGCCACCCGTTCTCGAATGTGCATGAGCCCAAATTGATTTGGATCGGCCGGAACCTGTGACTGAAAGCCAATCCCATCATCCGTCACCGTCAACCGGATCGTTCCCGTGTCCATGGTGAGTGAGATCGTGACATTCCGTGCCTCAGAATGCCGCTGCGCATTGGTAAGCGCTTCCTCTACGATCCTGTAGATTGCGCTGCTGGTCTCGGGCGGCAGATCGATTTCTTTCGGCTCGATCAACACCCTGCACTCCGATGACGACGTGGCGCGGAATCGGGATGCGATCCACTCCAGAGCCGGAACGATCCCGAAGTCATCAAGAACAGGTGGGCGCAGCTTGTTGATCAGATCCCGTGTGGATTCCATGAGGGTTTCGACCAGACGTTGCGCGCGGCTCAGCCGTGAATCTATGTCCTCTGTATGTGGCGCGACGTTCCGAAAGATCGAAAGCTCCAGATGAAGCACCGTCATTGCCTGGCTCAGCCCATCGTGGATCTCCTCGGCCATCGCTCTCTGCTCGTCCTCCCGGAGCGCATTGAGATTGGCGACGAGGGCCCGGAGAGCCCTGACAGACTCGTTCGGATCGGCATTGTTGATGCCATGATCGCTGCTTTTGTCACTGCTCAATTCATCCGTCCAACAACCTTGCCGATCCCGGCTGCGGCGCAACCGACTTACCAAGAATATCAGAGATCGCCCGAAAAATCGCTCGGGGACGGAGGACGTTGCGGAGAACGTTGAGGGCAGGCGGAATCGGCGCTACACTGGAACCAGTCACAGCGGCCATTCCAGCCATCGAGACCGCCGATTTCAGAGCTGCAAGCTGGGGAATGACACGCGAGGAGGTAATGGGGCTTGAGACCTTCACGATAGTCGCGGAGGGCTACGATTACGTCAGTTATGATCACGTCGTGTTTGACGAGATGGTGACGGTTGTCTACGGCTTCGAGGACGGCGCCCTCGCCAAGGCCTCGTACGACTTCATGCCGGGGCGAGCTTTCCGAGCATGACCACGAGGGAGATGGAGGAAGCGGTGGCCGGCGGCATGCTTGAGCTGATTGCCGAATGGGAGACGGGACGCTCAGCGATCCGCCTCTACGCCGGACAGAGTTCGGAGTGGCTCCCGCCGCTGGTCAGTCTCCGTTACTCGCGACGGTAGAGCCAAATCGACATGGTGAAGCGTCCCGGAGACTCCGGCAGGAACTGCGCCTATCTGCCTGTCGCCCGTGGCCGGCTGGACTCCATCCTCAAGCGGGCTGCCGGCCGCGGCGGCATGGTGTTCCGGGTCCCGCGCGGATACTTCATCATGAACTTCCTCTGGACGATGTTCTTCGCCTACGTCTTCATCGGAGTGATCGCGTTCGCCGCCGGCACGCTTCACTTCAACAACACGGACGCCGATCTCGGCGCGCTGCTGCAACGCCCGGAGGCTCCCTACGCCACCGGTGCCGCCCTTCTCGTGCTGCTCGCGCCCGTCCTGATCGGTGTTGTACGCAAGACCCGGCGAGGTTTGCCCTGCGTGCACGTGGACCGCGAGTGTCGCACCATCACCTTCGGTGAGACTCGTCGTCGGCGGTGGGCAAAAATCGACCATGAGTACCAGTTCACCGATCTGGACGAGGTAGAGGTGCTCCGCAACTACGAGACACGATGGAACGCCCGCAGAACCGCGACGAGGCCGGTAGACAGCTACGAGATCAACCTGCACTTTCGCCCGGATGATCGGTGGATCGGCATAACCGAAAGCCTGGACCGGCAACTGATGAAGGCTCAGGCCGGCAAAATCGCAGAGATGACGGCGGCGCGGTTGATCGAGCGGAACGTGACTGAGATGGCGGGAGTGCTCAAGGCCGGTGGCGACCAACCTCTCGGCGCCCCGCCCTTCCTCTCGGAAGAGGAAGCGGAAATCATGCATTCACTGCCGGTGCTGGAAGGCAAGCTCCGGCTGAAGCTCTTCCCGTTCCACTTCAAACTGACCGATCAGATGGGCCAGTCGATCGCATCGCTCCTCAAGCCCCTGGTTTCACATCTGGTCAACAAGGTGCCGGCCGGCAAGTCAGCGGCGGCGCTCCACTACCTCTGCTCGGATCGTGATGCGTCGGACACTGACCGCCGCGCGAATGTTGCGCGCCTCATCGATGCCGGATGGCGTGGCGAGGGTGAGGTCTACGACGTGTTGGCTCACGTCTGTGACGCGGGGTCCGCCCCCGTCATCGGCGGAAACGCGTCACGCGATTTGTACGAACGCTACTACATGCGACTGGCAGATCAGGTTCGCAACCTGAGTTGGAAGTACCGGGTGATGTTCATGGAACAGCTGGAGCGGGTCGTTGCGGAGGCCCCGGATCGATTTGACAGCTACGTGCTGCAGCCGGAGAAGCTCACCGGCATCCAGGAATCGGAGGCGTACGCGTTCAAGTTCATCCTGGATGTTGCGGCGCTCGTGATCGTCGGAGCGGCCGGGGCGTTCAGCTGGTTCGCACTGCGGTCCGGCATCAAATGGGGTGAGCCCCAGGTCACTGTCGGCGGCAGCGTGGGCACCGCGGTGACCCTCGGTCTCGTATACCTGTGGATCAGGCTGCGGCGGCGGATGGGGCGAAGGGTACGGCGGTAGGGCGCTCCCGGCACCCACGGCGACCGACAGCGATTGGTACTCATTCGATTCCGAGCACGCTGTCCCGATACTCTGCGTCCGTGAGCAGCCGCTGCACCGGAACGACATCAACGCCCGAACCAAGCGAGTACGATTCGGCGCCTGGGTATACCACGTATCCACGCCTCAGATGCAGATCCGACATGCAGGAGCGAAGGCCTTTCGTCAGTCCCCTGGATGGTGAGGAATGCACCTTCACTTCGAACGGTATGATTGTCCCTTCGATCTCGATGAGCAGATCGACTTCGGCGCCGCCGGAGGTCCTCCAGAAGTAGAAACCGGCTCCCGGTCGGTCCAGTTCAACAGTTGAGATGATCTGCTCCACTACGAACGACTCCCAGCTGGCGCCTCGCGACGGATGGACATCGAGCTGTGCAGCGGTTCGAACGCCAAGGAAATGGTGCAGGATTCCCGAGTCTCGAACGTACAGTTTCGGTCGCCGCACAATCCTCTTGCTGATATTCACGAAATATGGCTGGAGCCGTCGAACCAGGAAGGCACGCTCCAGAATCTCCACGTACCGATTGACGGTCTGATAGTTCACCCCCATTGAAGAAGCGATATCCGAAGCGTTCCACATGCCGCCACTCACGTGACAGAGCATAGCCCAGAGCTGACGCATCCGCTGAGAGGATATCGATACTCCCAGTGCGTTCAGATCACGCTCAATGAAGGTCCGGGAATACGCGTCAAACCAATCGATCACTGTTGCATCATCGGACCACAGAAACGGATCTGGAAAACCACCGCGAAACCAGAGTCGGCCAAGGCTATCCTCCGCACGGCCAACTACCTCGGACAGGAGAAACGGTGTCAACTCGATAAACGCGCTTCTACCAGCAAGGCTCTCGGAGATACCGGCTACCAGTTCCGGCGACACAGAACCCAGTAGAACAATCCGGCCGGACCTGGACCTCTCCTCGTCAACGTAGCTTCGCAACACGGGGAACAGTTCCGGTACCCTGTGAGCCTCGTCGAAGATCGTGAAGTCGCCCAATTGACGGAGCCGTCGCTCGGGATCCGCCAGTAGCGGCTCATAGTCGGAGGGTCGTTCACAGTCGACGTATGACCACTCCGGCAGCGCCGAGCGTATGAACGTGGTTTTGCCGCACTGTCTCGGCCCAAGAATGGTAACGACGGGGAAATGGGATAGCTTCCGCACAAGATCGCCGCGATAAGCCCGATCTATCATCCTTGCATTATAGGATTACTGCTGGTATTTTGCAAGGTTAAATCTGATGGAGATAGAGTGTCACTGAGCGTGGTGGTCAGATAGCCCTATGTCTCTATCGCGGCAGCGCTTGCGGGATCAGCCCGGCCGATTTTCAGCAGTTATGCGAGTATCCCTAGATCTGACAAGGTTTTGGCGCGAGGGGACCACCACGCTCAGTGACACTCTTGATGGAGATACGACTCAAGAAACATCGCTACCGACAATGTGATGCTCGCCGTGGACCGCGACGCAGGTGCTTGAAGCAGAGGCACCCGCTACGGGGTGCCGGTTATTTCGAGCTTGTACGCGCCGGTCTCAAGCGGGGAGTTGCTCGCTTTGAAGACCCGCACGTAGTAGTACTGACTCTGGGTGGCGCCCACGTAGATCTGCGGGGAACCCTCGCCGTTCGCACTCTGATTCGCCCCCCAGAGAGATTCGTCCGGTTTGAAGATGTCCATGTCGGCGTAGAAATCGTCGGAATTGGTACCGGTAGCCGTGTAGGTCTCCGCGACAGACAGGTCAACCGTGATCCAGGTGTATGTTCCGCTCCAGACCCGGATGTAGTCCACATCATCGGTACTGTAGATCGTGTGATATGCAACGGCGCCACTGGCGATGTCATCCATGTCTGCGGTGTTCGCGATGCTGTCGTCGGTGGTCCCCGGAGCCGTCGGCCGATCGGTGACTCCATCGTAGTCCCAGTAGTCCGGGCCGTAGATGAATCGAATCCAGTAGAGACCGGTCGGCTGGTAGTAGTCGATTGTGCTGGAGCTCTGATTTCGCGTTCGCACCTCTCTCCGCTCTTCCGGCCAGAAATTGTAGTAGAGGCTCGCGAAACCGCCGTCGTAGTTGCTGATGTAGTGCGCGAGCACGCCGTTAAGATCGGTGTCGGTCAGCAGACTGATTTCGACGTCCAGATCCTGGTTTTCGGAACCCGGCTTCACCGTCTCAACGGTGAAGTACACGTTGCTGAGATTCAGGCCTGTGTTGTCAATCCAGAAGTAGTCATCATCGTACTTGTGCAGCGACCGTTCGAGGTAGTTCGTCTGCCCGAACGGAATCTCGGTACCGCCCAGCATAACGTAATCGTTGTTCCCCGGTTCATCGACATCCTGATCGATCTCAGCCGGGATGATCTTGATCTTGTAATCCCCGATGTCGATCTTGTCGGTGCTCGTCACGCTGAACAGGTACGGTTCCCCGGCCATGAGATACGCATCCACGAGGCCGTAGTTGTCCAACTCGGTGCCTGCGTCGTCATAGTCACTGTTGATGTGATAAATACTGTCGGTGCCCGAGTCGTAGATCATCACGGACACCTGAACGGGATAGCCGAGGTCAAGGGAGGTTTCGTCGTCGGGATTGTACGGATTGTTGGATACAACGATCCGGTAGGTGTCGGTCACGCTGGGACTAAACGAATACCAATCGGTGTCATCCCAGCCCATCGTTCGTGAGTAGGCGCTGCCAATCGTCGCAAGTGGCGCCGCATCTCGCCAATCGTCGTTGGGCTCGTCAATGTCGGGCGTAACAAGCTCAGTATCGGTGAAGGTCAACGAGTATGCGTTACCCGGAGCGAGTTGCGCATCGGCGACCACGGTGTAGGGGTCGGCTGTTACGATGATGTCGTTGATGTCCGACGTGAAATTGTCGCCACCGGCCCCCGTGTACGCACCTTCGGTGGACAGAGAAGGGCCATCGTACGGAAAACTCACATGATCGTTGCTCAGGTCATGGATGAGATAGAGCCAGTAGGTGCCATCCTCGGCTTCCGCCGATGGAAGATCGGCAACATTGAGGACGATACTCCCCGGAGAGTTGACTGTCACTTCGTACGCGGACTCGCCTCCGGTTGGAAAATCCCACGGGTGCGGCACGACTGCCAGCACCATCGGATACTGCGCATTGAACTCATACGGTCCCCCGTAGCTGAGACTGACGACAATCTCATCCGGGTTCGCGTCAAACGTCGTGAAGTCCCACGTGTGTTCGCCGGCCATTGCCACGCCCGCGGTATTGGCCACCGCAGTTGTGAGCGTGGCGGTGTAGGTGGTGGCCACATTCAGTGCACCAGTCGGGGTGAACGACGCTCGGTTGTTGGTCTCGTCGTACGCGACGGTCCCGTCCAACGCCACGGCGCCCCTCTTGAGAAGAAAGGACTCGGTCGTCAGCGTTGCTGGATCGATCGTGCCCTCGAAGGTGGCGGTGACCACAATTGAAGTTGCCACGTCGGCCTGATCTGCGGACGGATTGGTGCCGATCACCGTGGGCACACCGCCTGCCTGTGCCGATATGACAGCGTCCCGCACGACATGCAGCAGCTGGTTGTCACACGCGACGAGCCCGACAACTGCCGCTCCTGCCATCGCGAAAAGCGCAATCCTGGTTACAACTCGCTTCATCATTCACTCTCCCAAAGAACGTCGTTCCGTTTCTGCGCGGCCGAGGCGCGAGCGGTGTCTGAACCACCGCCCACTATGTAGATGTAGTTGGCCGCGAGCTCCGGGCTGATGAGCTCGGCCTCTTCGTACCGTGTTCGCGCCGGGTTGTACTCGGAGCGCTCGTAGTGGGTTCGAGCCAGGCTCAGGAGCACCTCCGGGTCATCAGGCCGAATTCCGAAGGCACGCTCGAAGTAGTCCAGCGCCTCCTCGAGGTCGTCTCTGAGGAAGAAGATGTTGCCGAGATTGATCAGCGCGGGGGCATAGTCCGAATCCTCACGCAACGCTCGAATGAACTGCTCTTCGGCCTGAGCGAATAGACCGTAGCGGCCATAGAGGGTGCCGAGTCGATTGATGATCCGCGGATTGAACGCGCTGCGGACAATGCGATCTTCGAGTTCGGCTACAAGCGGCTGAATTTCCCGGGCAACGGTGCGACTCAGCTCGGAGCCGAACGCCTCACTCAGGTCCGACGATGGCGGTATGGCAATCGCGATTGCGGAGGGCTCAAAGCTCGCCGGTGAGAACCGACCCCACGCCTCGTCCATCGGCCAGAATCCGGCGGTCCCGCGCGACTCGTTCTCGCGCCACTCCTTGGCCCCAATCGACCATGCCTCCAGGAAGCCCTCTTCCAGCAGAGTGATCTCCAGCGGCAGCCACACCCCGTCGTCCCGATAGATGAGATCGGCCGTGGATGAGAAAGTACCCTCAATCTGCTCGCGATCGGCGGCGATGTGGAAGGCCATGTAGATGTGTTGTGGAATGGTAACGAAGGCCGTCCGGATGTTCAGTGACTCAAGCAGTGAGGCGAACAGGATGGAGAGGTCGTCGCAGTCACCGCTCTTGTAGTCCAGGGTCTGACTCGGGAAGTTCAGGTAGTCTATTGCGTTCTCGTTTTCAGAGAGTTCGATGTAGGACGAATTTGGATCAACTTGGTAGCTCACGCCGTAGAGCCGCAGCGACTCAAACAGCGCCATCGCCTGCCCAAGCGTCTCGTTGAGCGTGTTGGCTGAGGCGCTGCGGGTGGCGGAGGTGATGTTGCCAACGAAGCGGCGCACTGTGGGATCATTGGGCGAGACGAAGGCGGCGGCGCGTCTGTCGTCATCCCAGCTCATGTTGTTTCGATTCAACACCTGCATCGTGTACGGAACACTGGTGGTGTAGGCCTGGTCCCGATAGCGGTAAGAGACCTGGATTTCCGCGGCCACCGTTGTCGGCTCAATCACATCCAGGATCTCGGTAGTGAACAGGCCGTAGAGGGGAATCTCCGCCTGGCCGTCCCGCTCGATTGATGCAACGGTGTCGCTGATCTTGGGTGTGTCCATGAATCGATTCACGAACAGCGCGACTTTGACGTCCTGGATCTCGCCCGCCTCTTCGTTCGCGATGACCACGCTGCCGAGCGAGTTGGAGTTGTAGTACTGGTAAAAGACCGGGAAGATGCGGTCAAACTGTGGCGGCTCAATTCGGATTTTCGGTTCCCGGGCCGGCCCACTGCCTCCCGCACCAGGCCGGATGACAGCGCCAACTGAGATACTCGTGCCGGTGAGAAAAGACTCCAGGCCGGCGTCAATTGAGTTCAACAGGTAGTAGTAGCCACCGCCGATGCCCAGTGAGAACGACGGCGAGAGGTTGAGCCGTACCGACCCAAGCGCCGCCGCGTAGGGGTTGAATCCCACCGCTCCTCCGAACACCCCGACGTAGCCTCCGGCTCCGATACCGGCCCGAAGCTCAAACAGGGAACCCAGCTTGAGATTGAGACCACCGCCGACCCCGCCGGTGATGAGGGAAAGTCCCTCGGGGGCTGGTGTTGGCAGGAAGTGGTAGCCGACGCCAACCCCGGCGTAGACTGGAATGGCTTCCGGTGCGTAGACGCCGTCGATCACGGCGCCTCCGCCGAAATCGAAGTACTCACTGCTCTCTCCGAGCGGGAGAAATGCGGAAGGGGTGACCTCCACGGCAAAGTCCTGACCTACGACGGCCGCTGCCATGAGTGCCAGAAAAACCAGCCCAGTCAGGCGTTTCATAAATTCCCTCATTAATTAGCGATTTACTCAGTAATAGTAACTCCAATCATACTGTATTGATAAGGAATTTTCAATTCTTGACATGGGATTACCGGCTGTCCACCGGCCCCCGGGCACTGCGCTAAAACGGCAACGCCTGTGATAGCCCGCACACACAGGTCGCCATTTGTTCGGATATTCACTCTCCGCTATACTGAGTCTGGTGGCAATATTGACCAAAGAGGAACGGCTGGATCGCATCATCGATATGCTCAAGCGGGAGAACGGACTCCCCATTCAAACGATCGCTGATCACCTGAGCGTGTCTCACATGACGGTCCGGCGCGACCTCGAGACTCTGGTGAATCGAGAGTTGGTCAGGCTTATCCACGGTGGTGTGCTTCTGAATCCGGAAGTGTACGCGGTGGGGAGAGATTCTACCTACTCACTGATAGCGGCCGGTTCGGTGAATGCCCAGAAGAAACGGGCAATCGGGGTGAAGGCGGCGTCACTCATCGAGCCGGAAGACACGCTGATCATAGACAGTGGTTCCACCACCGAATGGATTGCCCGGTATCTGCCGGAGACAATGCCGCTCACTGTCCTGAGTTACGCATTGAACGTTGTCACGGAGACCGCGCGGCGTGAAAACTGTCGGTCCGTGTTCGCGGGCGGCGTCCTCCACGAGAATCTGCTGATGTTCGAGAGCCCGGAGGGCCTCGATCAGATCCGTCGATTCAGGGCCACGAAGGCGTTCGTCTCGGCGGCCGGTGTCTCCGAGGAATTTGGCGTGACCTGCGCCAACGCCTACGAGCGAGAGACAAAGCGTACTGTCATGGGATCCGCCGCTGAGCGCATTCTGGTCGTTGACTCCACGAAGTTCGGTTTGATCAGGCCTGAGTACTTCGCGGGGCTCTCCGAGTTTCAGGCCGTTGTTACAGACGACGGCGTGGATACGGGAGTCCGCCGCACAATGAAGAAGCTCGGTATTCGTCTTGTCATCGGCTGAGGTATTCGCGTCCCGGCGGGCCTAGTACCCGCCCTCCACCGTCTCACCACTGACGATCTTCACACCTGAGCTCGTGCCCAGCCGGGTTGCCCCCGCCCTGATCATATCCACGGCATCATCAAATGACCGGACGCCGCCGGCCGCTTTCACGCCCAGCCTGGGACCGACCGTCCTGCGCATCAGTCTCACGTCTTTCACGGTGGCCCCGTGGTGCGAGAAACCGGTGGAGGTCTTCACAAAATCAGCGCCCGCGTTCTTTGCTATCTGACAGACGAGCACCTTTTCTTCATCCGCGAGGAGGGCTGTTTCGATGATGACCTTGAGGATGACATTGCGCGTGCAGGCACGCTTCACCCACTTGATGTCCTCTTCCACGGCCTTGAAGTCCCTGGACTTCAGGGCGCCAACATTGATGACCATGTCGATTTCTCTCGCGCCGTCTTCAATGGCGTGCCGGGTCTCGAAGTTCTTCGCCCGGCCGGACATCGCTCCCAGGGGAAAGCCCACCACGGCGCAGACCTTGACCCCGGTACCCTGAAGCTTCCGGGCACAGCGCGCCACCCAGGAAGTATTCACGCACACGGAGTAGAACTTGTGCTCTTTCGCTTCGCTGCAGATCTTGTCGATCTGCTCCGTCGTCGCTTCCGGTTTCAGGAGCGTGTGGTCAATGAACTTCGCAAGGTCGGATGGAATGATTGGTATGTCGACCACGGCATCGTTGGGCTCGGCCTCCACCGGACCCGTCGTTGTACCCGCACCTGCCGCGCCCCCGGCTGACGCGCCTGCCTCGGCGTCCCCACCAAGTCGCTTCATCACCTCGGAGGTGATCAGATCCACCAGTTTCTTGTCATCCATGTCAGTCCCTCGCTCGGCCGCGCTCGACCGCCATCATTTTGTTGATTCGGGGCCAGTGCCGTCCGCCGCCAAACCGTGTCTCGAGCCACAGTCTGGCCATTGAGCACAGCTCATCCGGGGTGTGAAGCGGACCCCCAAGAGTGAGCACGTTCGCATTGTTGTGTTCGCGGGAGTTGGTGATAGTTCGCTCGTCGTAGCAGAGCGCCGCCCGGATCCCACGGACCTTGTTGCAGACCATGGACGACCCGATTCCGGCTCCATCAATCATGATGCCACGATCGCACTCACCGGACGCCACCGTTCGCGCCACTTTGGCCGCGAAGTCGGGGTAATCCACGCTGTCGGTTGAATACGTTCCCACATCGGTGATCAGGTATCCGTGCATCTCCAGGTACGCTTTCAGCGTTTCCTTGGCGGGGAATCCGCCATGATCGGATCCAAGTGCGACAGAACGCACATTGTCCTTCTGGTTCACTTCACTCATGTCTGTCCTTCTCCAGATCAACCCGGTCTACAATCGCCGCGATGACAGTTCGTACCGGCGCCGTGGCATCGTCCAGGATCTTCCGGGCCGCGTTTCCCTCGTCAATGACGAGGACCATGTCCCCGATTCCGGCCTGAACGGTGTCAACCGCGACCACCCGACTGCCGCGCGGCGCGCCGGAAACGGGATCTACAGGCTTGCACACCATGAGCTTGTGACCGGTGAGCACCGGATGTTTCACCGTGTTCACCACATTGCCGACCACCCGACAGAGCGTCATTCGGCTCCCTCCACCACATCGTCAATTACGGACATGATCGCAGCGTCGGCCGGGTTGAAGGAGTGACGCAGCGCCATGGCTGCTTCTCGCCCTCCCTCAAAGAGGACCTTGTCACCCGGGCCGGCCTGACAGGTGTCACAGGCCACAATCGGATCGCCCGCCGGCTTCCCGTCGTCACCGAGAGGCTGGACGAGCAGAAGGCGCTCGCCGTGAAGAGACTCAACCTTGCGTGTTGCGACGACCGATCCGGTCACGATGCCGATCTTCATCACACAATCCTGAAGCTGCCGATCAGTGCGCAGCGCCGCTCGCGAGTGAAGGTCCGCGCCCGGGTGAATCCTTCGCCGGTCGGACTCGCGATCGTGAACGAGGTATACCCCGGACCACCGGCCGCAAGGCCGTTGAAGTTGGCGCCGTTCTTCACAAAGAGCGAGCAGTTCATCAGCTTCGCCATTCGCGAGAGCCGCCGGATGTCGTTGGAATGGATGCTCGCCGTGTGGCGAAAGCCGTGCTCACAGTCAAATGCAAAATCGATTGCTTCGTCTGCGGTGGCAAATCTCGCGATCGGGAGCACCGGCATGAGTTGCTCTGTCCAGACGAGCGGGTGGGACCGATCCACCTCGCACAGGAGGAGCCGGGTCTCCGGCGGTACCGTGAGACCGATTGCCTCCCGGGCGATCCAGGCGGCGTCTCTGCCGACGTATGCCTTGTTCGCCATCCCCTCGTGCCCCCGTCGCCCCGGATCCGCAATCACGGCTTTGGTCACTCGCATCACCTGATCGGCGCTCAACTCATAGGCGCCGTGCTTCACCATCTCGGCCTTGAGCTGGTCTGCAATTGAGTCAACCGCCAGCACTTCTTTCTCGTCAATACAGATGAGGTTGTTGTCGAAGCTCGCGCCGGCGACGATGTCGCGCGCAGCTTTGGGGATATCGGCGGTCTCGTCCACGACAACCGGAGGATTGCCGGGTCCGGCGGCGATGACCTTCTTGTTGAGCATCATTGCGGCCTTGACGACCCCGGGACCTCCGGTCACGGCGAGCAGCGAAACCATCGGATGGCTCATCATCTGCCCGGCGGACTCGATCGTGGGGGAGACAACCGTCGTTAAGACATTCTGCGGCCCCCCCGCCTTCTGGATTGCGTCGTTCAGGAGCGCGATGGTCAGAGCGCTCACCCGCCTGGCACTCGGGTGGGGATTGAACACGACCGTGTTGCCCGCCGCCACCATGCTGATCGCGTTGTTGAGGATGCTCTCGGTGGGGTTCGTGCTCGGCGTGATGGCTCCGATTACGCCATAGGGCGCAAACTCTGTGAGGACCAGACCGTCATCATCAGAGGTCGCCAGGGGCTCGAGGTCCTCCACGCCCGGCGTGCGTTCAGCCGCCAGTCGATTCTTGAGCATCTTGTCTTCAACACGCCCCATGCCGGTCTCTTCCACGGCCAGCCGTGAGAGTCGATCCAGGTTGTCCAGCGTGGTCTCTCGCATTGCGTCGATCATCAGCCGGCGCGTAGCGAGCGGAGTTTCGCTGAACTCCTTGAACGCCTTCTCCGCGGCGTAAACCGCTGCGTAGATGTCGTCAAACACGCCGGCAAACGGGGACCGGGAGGCCGCGTCGGAGAGCGCCTCTTCGCCCGCGTTTTCTCGCACCTGGCGCACGATCTCCTCTACCAGAGTGCGTACTGCCTGTTCATCAGCAATCATGCTGTTCCATCCTTCTGTACCGCGAGAAACGCCCGGAGATCTTCATGAGGATTCGGGAGGATGACCGAACGCACCAGGGCGCTCCGCTCCTCCGCGTAAGTCCTTCCCGCATCCATTCCCGCCTCAACCTCACCCACGGGGCCGATCAGTCTGACCGATGCGCGTCCGCCCATGGCATCGTCAATGCGGATCTCCGCGACCCGCACGTCGGCTCGCTTCACGGCGAGATCGGCAACGGCAATCCCGGCGGTGACCGTCGCGGTCTCCAGGATCCCCATGGCGTCCCAGCCTTCCGCAGACGCGTGCCCGGTGAGAGCGGCGATGACCGCCGGCTCCACCGACGGAAGGAAGAGTTCGTCCACGAGCCGTGCGCCCGCAACATCGCGCGCCGCCTTCAGGCTCAACTCAACGGACGCCACATCGCCGGTCAGTATCACGACAAGCTTGCCGGGATTGACGACCCGAACATCCAGGACCGTGACCGGGGCTACCTTGACCGCGGCATCCAGGGCCTGCGCTCCGGTGGCCGTGTCGGCAAACTCCTGGACTCCGAGCACTTCGGTGGATGTGGTCATGGGCCTGACCTCGCGCCGGCGCCTGTCTCCGCGACCCGATAGGTAATCGAGCCGTCCGAATCGATCAGGTCGATCACACCAATCACGAGCGCATCAACGGCTGTGTCCACGGTGCTCAGATTTTCCGGCGCGGCAATCTGCCGACACGAGGAGCCCTGCGAGACAATGACGAGGTCGCCCTCCCCCGCCTGTACCGCGTCCACCGCCACGATCGGAGAGCCCTTCGGCGCCCCGGTTGCGGTGGTCGGCTGGACAAGGAGATAGGTTGGTCCGTTCAGCCGGTCCGCGGTCTGCGAGCCCACGACGTTGCCGACAACGCGACAGATCTTCACTTAGGGACCGAGCCTTTGTTGTACGTCGTGGCGCCGGCCATATTGATCGATTCAACGATG
>JAHOYX010000024.1 GCA_019038705.1 Spirochaetales bacterium | reverse complement strand
CAGGAGGTCGCCCCGCAGCGAACGGTAGTCGTCGTACGGATCCAGATACCTGTCCCTGTCCGGATCGTAGAGGATGTTCTGGAGGCGGAATGGCTGTTTCTGTGGTTTCTGCTCGTCTTCCAGGCAACGGAAGTAGATCCGGGTCGTGCCATCCCAGATTGCAGCGTCAGCGTATGGGACACCGGGGAACTCCAGGTCAGGGACCGACTTGGCCAACGTCACCAGGTCACCTTCCACGGCGATGTGGACAACGGGCTGTTCGGTCTGGCGGAAGTATCTATCGAGGGCGGAGAAGGACGAGAAGTACCACGGGACCGCGCTCCGAAGATCAGCAAGAGCGTCCATTTGACTTCTAACATAGCGCCACCGGTTGAGGCTGTCCACCGAAGGGCCGTTTCCGCTACACTGCCGGCGAACGGGCTTCAGGCCCAGTCGGCATGGAGGATTCATCATGAGCGAGCCCGTCGTAGCGGTAATCGACGTCGGGAAGACGAACAAGAAGATCCACATCTACAATCGAGAACTGGCGCTCATTGACAGCTGCAGTACATCGTTTGAGACGGTGCTTCGGGATGGAATCTCATTTGAAACCACCGATGAACTGATGGAGTGGCTGCTGGACAATCTCAGCCGACTCGGCTCCCGGCACAACATCCGCGTGATTGCCATCTCCGCCCACGGTGCGAGTTCTGCGTGCATCGACGAAGGCGGGGAGCTCACCATTCCGGTGGTGGACTACACCTTTGAGCCGGGTGAGGAGTTCCACGAGGAGTTCTATCGCGTCGCCGGAGACAAGAACGACCTTCAGCGTAGTACCGCCACGCTCGAACTCAAGGCGCTGGTGAATCCGGGGAAGGGGATCTATTTCCTCAAGAAGACCTACCCCGAGGAGTTCGCGCGGACCCATCGAATTCTGATGTACGCCCAGTACTTCGCGTGCAAGCTCTCAGGCGCCGTGACGGCGGACGTCACCTATCTCGGTTGCCACACCTATCTCTTTGATCATCAGAAGATTGGCTATTCGGTTGTTGCGGATCGATTGGGCATTCGTGATCTGCTGCCGGAGACCATCATGGATCCGGGAGACGTCGCCGGGCTGATCCTCCCGGAGGTGGCGGCGCGGACCGGTCTGTCACCGTTGACCCGGATTCTGGTGGGCATTCACGATTCCAACGCTTCACTCCTGCCGTACCTGATCAAGAAACACGATGAGGACTTCATCGTGAACTCAACCGGCACCTGGTGTGTGGCGATGCATCCCGAGGACAGCGTCAGTTTCAGTGACGACGAGATCGGCAAGGCCGTGTTCTACAACATGTCGGCGTTCCGCGAACCGGTGAAGACGACCATCCTCGTGGGTGGCCTGGAGTTTGAAACCTACACCGACCTCCTGAAGTCCAGGTTCGATATGGCGGGGTACCCGGAGTTTGACCCTGCTCTCTACCGTGAGGTGATCAGCGAGGCGGCGGAGTTTATCTTCCCCGCCGTCGTCCCCGGGACCGGCCAGTACCCGGACTCCCGGGCACGCATTGTTGACCATGGTCAGGTATTCCTGCTGGACGAAGTACAGAGCGGTGGGCGAACGCCACCTTTCTTCCGCGACCCTGCCCGGGCGTTTGCCGTCCTCAATCTCTCTCTCGCCCTGCAAACCGCCACGGCATTGAAGCGCGTTGGCTTGCGGGACGGGGTGACGGTCTATACCGAGGGAGGATTTCGCGGTAATCGCGACTACAACGCAATCCTCGCGGCGCTCTGCCCCGGGGCGTCGTTCCACTTGAGCGGAGTGGCGGAGGCCACCTCGTTCGGCGCTGCCCTGCTCGGATGGGCGGCAGCTGAAGACCAGTCGGTCCGAATGCTGGCAGATCGATTTGACCTGGAACAGGAACCGGTGGAAACCGTCCCGCTTCCGGGGCTCGTCGACTACGCGAGAGCCTTCTATGCCCAGCTCGAGTAGCGCGTAGCAATACGCCGAGAGCAACGGTATATTGAGCTGACACAACTCGAATGGAGCGCGCTATGACTGTCATTCCGTCAATTGACATTCTCGGAGGCGAGTGCGTTCGCCTGGTCCAGGGTGACTATCAGGCTGTCACCGTCTACGAAACGGACCCCGTGTCCGCGGCCCGACGCTTTGAGGAGGCCGGCGCCAAACGCATTCACGTGGTTGATCTTGACGCCGCCCGTGGCGACCCTCGCACCAACCGAAAGAAGATCCGCAAAATCCGGCGCGCCGTGGACTGTACGATTCAGCTCGGAGGCGGGATTCGACGGGACGAGGATATCGAGGAGCTGCTGGATCTGGGAATCGATCGACTCGTGATTGGAACCGCCTTTGCCAGGCACCCGGACAGGATTGAAGGGTGGGTGGCTCATTACGGCGATGTCTTTCTGGCCGGTATCGATGCGATGGACGGGCAGGTGCGGATCTCCGGCTGGGAGACCGAGACACGACTGCAGGATGTCCAACTCGCCGAGCGCGCAAAGGAAGTTCGCGTCGCCGGAATCATTTACACCAGCATCGATCGTGACGGCACCATGGAGGGGCCGGATATCGAGCGAACCAATGCGGTTGCCGAGGCATCCGGTCTGCCGGTTGTGCTCTCCGGCGGCATTGGGTCCATGGATGACATTCGCGCCGTCAAGGAGCGGTCCAGGGAAAACGTCGTCGGGATTATCCTCGGTCGGGCCCTCTACGAGCAGGCAGTGACCCTGGAGGAGCTATTCGCCGAGCCGGAGTCCACCGGGGCTGAGGTCGTCGAGTGGTAGCCTCAGATGCACGTCCGCTCGTTGTCTGTGAAGCCAACGGCGCGCCGATCGATGTGGTCCTGGAGAACGACAAGGGGTTCAAGAAGAGTCTGGAGAGTGGATCGTTGTGGTCGATCCATCCGGAGACGGGTCGACTTCTGCCCTATGCCGAGGGTGTCGCGGCTGCCATTGAGGATCGCGGCACCTGGTATCGGGCAACTCTCACCGGCGCCACAACCGCTTCATCAACTTCAGGCCCGCGCGCGCCGGACACCGAGCCGGCGCCGGCAACCGTAGCGCCCGCCGGCGATCAGATGGGAGCGGTGCTGACCTCGCTGGTCGATGTGATTCGTGACAGACGCCGCGAAATGCCGGAGGGCAGCTACACAACGCATCTGTTCGCGGCAGGCAACGAGAAGATCAGGAAG
This sequence comes from Spirochaetales bacterium, assembly GCA_019038705.1. GTDB lineage: Bacteria > Spirochaetota > Spirochaetia > DSM-27196 > SLST01 > JAHOYX01. The sequence continues at coordinate 12,172 of JAHOYX010000024.1, read as the reverse complement.
AAGACCGGCGAGGAAGCGGTCGAGTTGATTCTCGCCGGCAATCGCGCCGAACTCACCAGTGAGGCCGCAGATCTCATCTACCATCTGCTGGTCCTCCTGGAGGTTGAAGAGATCTCGCTTGATGAGGTTGCGGCCGAACTGACGCGCCGGAGCTAATAGTCCCGCGCCCGCCCGCTCCCGTTATCCCGCGACGCGGCCCGCTATTTGATCCCCCATCTCCGCAGTGCCCACGGTCTGAGCGCCTCCCTCGGCAATATCAGCCGTGCGATACCCGGCCTTGAGCGTGTGAGAGACCGCATCAAAGATCGCCCGGTATGCCTCGTCCGAGCCAACGGTGTGGCGGAGGAGGAGGGCCGCGGAAAGGATCCCGGCGACTGGATTTGCGATGCCGCGCCCGGCGATGTCGGGCGCCGAGCCGCCGGCCGGTTCGTAGAGACCGAAGACCGGCGATTCAGGCGATCCCGCACGAGACTCGGCGAGTGAGGCGCTCGGGAGCAGCCCAAGCGACCCGGTGATCATTGATGCCTCGTCACTCAGGATGTCGCCGAACATGTTGCCGCACAACAGGACGTCAAACTGATGCGGGTCGCGGACGAGTTGCATCGCCGCGTTGTCCACGTACATGTGGCGGAGTTCGATGTCCGGATAGTCGGCGCCGATTGCTGTGACAGTCTCGCGCCAGAGAACCATCGACTGAAGAACATTCGCCTTGTCAACTGAACAGACCCTCCGACGGCGGGCTCGCGCGGCCTCAAAGGCAACGCGGGCGATTCGCTCGATCTCAGGCCTCGTGTAGACCAGGGTGTCCAGGGCGCGCTCGCTGTCTCTGGACTTGGGCTCTCCGAAGTAGATGCCGCCGGTCAGTTCCCGGACGACGAGCAGGTCCATCCCGTCACCGATGATGTCGCCTCGGATCGGAGACGCGCCGACGAGTTCACCAAAGATGACAGCCGGCCGGAGGTTCGCGAACAAGCCAAACTCCTTACGCAGCGGCAGGAGCGCCGCGCGCTCGGGTTGCTGCTCCGGCGGGAGGGACTCCCATTTGGGGCCACCCACCGCACCGAACAGGATCGCATCGGCATCATGGCACACGCTGAGGGTTTGTTCGGGCAGCGCGGACCCGTGGTTATCTATCGCAATACCACCCACGTCGGCGTGGACCAGCTCCATCTCGACGCCGAAAACCTTCTCGACTTCCCGGAGCGTCTTGACCGCCTCCGCGGTTATTTCCGGGCCAATGCCGTCACCCGGCAGAATCGCGATCTTCATGAGTGTTCCTCCGTCAACCCGCCATCCTGCCCGATCTTTCCGAGAGAGTCGATACCTGCTATCATCGGCCGACCAAATGCATCGGCCAATTACATTGGCCAGTCACGATGGAGGAACACATGAATCAGACGACAGTCGATGCAATAGCTTTGTCGGTACGATCACTCAGCATGGATGCGGTTCAGGCCGCCAACTCAGGACATCCGGGACTTCCGATGGGCTGCGCGGAGCTGGGTGCGCTGCTCTACGGGGAGATCCTCAATCATCATCCAGGCGATCCGGACTGGCCGAACAGGGATCGATTTGTCCTCTCAGCAGGTCACGGCTCGATGCTCCTCTATTCGTTGCTCCATCTCGCCGGTTACGGCTTGCCGCTTGAGGAGCTCAAAGCTTTCCGGCAGATCGGGTCAAAGACTCCGGGCCATCCTGAATACGGACACACCGTGGGAGTGGAGACGACGACCGGCCCACTGGGCCAGGGGATCTCCACCGCCGTCGGGTTCGCAATCGCCGAGCGGATGTCGGCGGGGATCTACAACACCACCCATCATGCGATCATTGATCACTTCACCTATGTCCTGGCTGGTGACGGCGACATGATGGAAGGCATCTCGTCCGAGGCATGTTCGCTGGCCGGGCATCTCGGTCTGGGTCGACTGATCGTGTTCTACGACGACAACGACATCTCCATAGACGGCTCAACCGACATCACTTTCACCGAGGATGTCGGAAAGCGCTTTGAGGCCTACGGATGGCAGGTCCTCACGGCAGACGGCTACGACGCGCCGGCAGTCACCGCTGCCACGAACGAGGCTCAACAGGCCACGGATCGGCCGAGCCTCATTGTGCTCAAGACGGTGATTGGCAGGGGCTCGCCCAATAAGGCTGGAACGAGCGGTATTCACGGCGCCCCGCTCGGTGAGGAAGAGATCGGACTGACTCGGAAGAATCTGGGACTTCGCCCTGACGATGCATTCTTCATCCACCCGGACGCGGTTGCCCATTTTGCACAGCACCGCGAGGCGCTCGGCCGGAAGTACGACGAGTGGCAGAGTCAGTTTGCCCAGTGGCGGGCGGCGAACCCGGATCTCGCCGCGCGCTGGGATGCTACCCGGGCGTCCGGCCCCGAACAGGTGACCGGCGTGACCCTGCCCGACTTCCCGATGGGAGAGAAGGCCGCTACTCGGAAGGCGAGCGGGAAGGTGCTCAACGCGGTGGCCGACGGTATGCCGTCTCTGGTGGGCGGGTCGGCGGATCTCGCCGGCTCCAACATCACCGCCATGCCGCAACACGGTGTGTTCAGTACCGACACACCTGCCGGCCGGACCATCAACTTCGGCGTTCGCGAACACGCGATGGGCGCCATATCCAATGGCCTGGCCCTCTACGGGGGCTTCAGGCCGTTCTGCTCCACCTTCCATGTCTTCTCCGACTATCTTCGCCCTGCCATTCGGCTGGCCGCCCTCATGGGCCTCCCGGTCATCTACGTGTTCACGCACGACTCAATCTTCGTGGGCGAGGACGGACCCACCCACCAGCCGATTGAGCACAATGCCGCCCTTCGGACGATTCCCGGTGTGGACGTCCTGCGCCCTGCGGACGCCCAGGAGACGGCCGAGGCATGGCTGATGGCCGCCGGGCGTGACGACGGGCCCACGGCGCTGGTCCTCACCCGCCAGAATCTCCTCACCTTTGAGAAGGCTGACGCCAATTGGAAAGAAACGGCCCGGAAGGGCGCCTACATTGCCAGGGACTGCGAAGGCGTGCCGGAGGTCGTGCTGGTTGCGACCGGCAGTGAGGTGACTCTCGCCCTCGATGCAGCCGCCAGGTCTTCAAAGCGCATCCGGGTGGTCTCCATGATCTCGGTGGATCGGTTCCGTGACCAGAAGCCTGAGTTCCGGGATGAGATCCTGCCGCCGTCGGCACGGATCATCGCCGCCGAGGTTGGCGTGAGCTTTGGCTGGGACGGCATCGCGTCCGGCCGGGAGAACGTCTTTGCACTGGATCGATTTGGCGCCTCGGGTCCGGCCGCCGCGGTTGCCGAGCACCTCGGGTACACCGCCGAGGCCCTCCTGGCACTGATTGAGGCGTAGCCATGGCCGGTCATCTTCTGGGATTTGACGTCGGGAGCAGCTCGGTCAAAGCCGGCCTCGTAGAGATCGATAGCGGCGCGATTGTCGCCTCTGCGAGTTCGCCGGACACCGAACTCACGATTGACGCACCTCAGGCGGGCTGGGCCGAGCAACACCCCGATCTCTGGTGGGAGCACATGCGGCGCGCGGTTGGACTGCTGCGTGAACATCACGCGGCCGCGGTCGATTCAATCGTCGCCCTCGGCATCTCCTACCAGATGCACGGCCTGGTGATCATCGACAAGAGCGGGACAGTCTTGCGGCCCTCCATCATCTGGTGTGACAGCCGCGCAGTGCCGTATGGCGACCGAGCCTTCTCCGAGATTGGCGAAGAGCGATGCCTCGGACGACTGCTCAACTCGCCGGGAAACTTCACCGCGGCCAAGCTCGCCTGGGTGAAGGAGAATGAACCGGAGATCTACAGTCGGGTGTGGAAGATGATGCTCCCCGGTGACTACCTTGCCTACCGAATGACCGGCGAGCTGATCACTACACCCTCGGGTCTTTCGGAGGGTGTCCTCTGGGACTCCGAGGATGAGGCCCCTGCCGGCTTTGTTCTGGACCATTTCGGGTTTGATCACGACATCCTGCCCGCACTTGCTCCGAGCTTTGCCGTCCACGGCCGAGTGAGCGGATCTGCCGCCTCCGAGCTGGGGATCCCGGCCGGTGTGGCGGTCTCCTACCGGAGCGGCGACCAGCCGAACAACGCGCTGAGCCTGAACGTGCTGGATCCCGGAGAGATGGCCGCTACCGCCGGGACGAGCGGGGTAGTCTACGCCGTGGTTGATCGCCCGGCCTACGATCCCCGTTCCCGGGTGAACACCTTCGTGCACGTCAATCACAGTCCTCCAGACCGTCGGTACGGGGTTCTCCTCTGCCTCAACGGAACCGGGATCTGCAATCGATGGTTGAAACAGAATACGATTGACGGGCCTCAGGGCGCCGTTGGTTACGATCAGATCAACGAAATGGCATCGGCCGTACCAATCGGAAGCGACGGAGTCGTGGTGCTGCCGTTTGGAAACGGAGCCGAGCGGACCCTGGAGAACAACGATATCGGCGCGTCGATCCACGGTCTGAACTTCAACGTTCATTCGCGCGCTCACGTCCTCCGGGCGGGTCAGGAGGGCATTGTCTTTGCGCTGGCCTACGGTGTGCAGATCATGCGGGAGATGGGGCTCGAGGTACGAACCGTCAAGGCGGGGCGGACGAACATGTTCCAGAGCGAGCTGTTCCGGACGGCATTTGCCACGACCACCGGCGCGACCGTGGAGCTCTACGACACGGACGGCTCGGCAGGCGCCGCGCGCGGTGCCGGGATTGGTGCCGGGGTGTACGCTACTCCGGCCGAGGCCTTTGGCGGGATGACTGCCCTGCAGACGATTGACCCTGATCTGAAAGCGCGGGACCGGTACAACGCGGCGCTGGAACGGTGGAAGACGGTGCTGGATCAGTACGGAACGTAGTTGATCTGCTCCCAATTCCCGTAAAACCCGGTGTTGGGCCGAAGCGCCTCATCGTGGCCCAGTGAAGTGGATTCGGCAGAGAAGGTGGATATCCCGCAATTCGCAATGGCAAATATCGGCATCCACCGTTGATCGGGCACTCCAATGGTGGCCTTGATGATCCACTGGAGCATTCCGCCGTGGGTTACGCACACGATGTGCCGCCTGCCGCCATTTGCCTCGGTGACAAGTCGATCCCAGACCACCAGGGCACGCGACAGGATGGATTCCCGGCTTTCGGCGCCGTCCACAATCTCCCAGCTGTGAACGAGAAACGACTTGAAAGCTTCAGGATCCTCCTGTGAGGAATCGTGCAGGGTCTTTCCGGAGTAGACACCGGTATCCAACTCCTTCAACTCTTCCAGGACCTCAGGGGTGGATGTCCCGGCCTCCTCGGCAACTATCTTTGCGGTTTCATGACTTCGCGACAGTGGTGAGGTGAGGATGAGATCGATCTCCGTGCCCGTCAACCACTGCCCGGCGGCACGGGCATGTTTTCTGCCGACCTCCGACAGCGGGGAGTCACTGTGTCCCTGGATGATGTTGAGCTTGTTCGCCTCGCTCTCCCCGTGGCGGACGAAGGTAAACCGCGTGTTGTGCTCGAGGTCGCGGAATGACGGTCGTTCGATCATCAGTAGTAGATGACGATGTCTCGTTGCACCGAGTCGTCATAATACTTGACCATGAGTCTTTCGGTCTCCGGGTCGTAACTCCGGCCCTTGCTGTAGATCTCAAAGTCCGGAGCGTTTCTCCAGGTCTGACCGAAGAGCTCAAGTCGTTCAAACTCCGCCACGCCGTTGATGACGAGGAAGTGGGTTCGAAGCCGCGGGTAGTCCAGTGTGATCCGCCACTCGAGCTCCGAGATGCCCGTTGGAGTGAAACCGACAATGGTCCACGCCCATGCTCCGGCGCCGGCTTCTTCCGCAAGAGAGACCTCGCGCGGGTAGTTCGGATTGTCGGCCATGACCGGGTAGATTTCCTCCGGGGCAATGAATCCGTCGCCTGCTTCAACCGAGTTGCCCCGGACCACGAGAGAGGTCGGCAGCATCCCGAACTCGTCGGCTATCCCCAGGGCCGAGACGACAAGGTTCCGGCCAATAGCCACGAGTGTGGGGTGATCCCGCTGTGCCCCGAGCTCCGCGATTACCTTGCCCGCGACAGCTGACAGCGCCACGTCAATCTGTCCCGGAGCCGACTGAAGGAAGAATTTCCCATCGGTCTGAATGATCGAACCGAGCAGGAGGGTGTCGACGAGTTCGGTGAATCGCTCGGTGGCACGCTGTGATGAGTCGCCCGGGTGTTGTGACAGCACATGGTTACGGAGCATGCCCACGGCGGTGGTCACGTCCACGGACCGGAGACCAACCTGTTGGGCGAAGTCCACAAGCCGATCATAGAGATCGGCATCGCCACGGTCCGCCGCAAAGAGAAACAGATTCGGCCGGCGGAAGACCGTCGACCGCTCTTCGTCCAGATCTGCGCGGATATCCTGAGCCGTCGCGGCGTCGATGGTCGCGAGTTCCGCGTACACCTCTTCGAGATTTCCGAGGTAACCCGACGAAAGGAGGCCGAGGTTCTTCGGGTGGATGTCCGCCGCCCTCCTCATCTCGGCAAAGGCACGGTCGTAGTCATCCCGTCGCCACGCTTCCGCCAGGTAGGCGACCAGCGTGGATTCCGAAAACTCGGCGAATCCTCCGGGGCCGTCCCAGGTGAGAGATGAAGCGTTGTACCGTCCACTCGTCCAGCCGGCGTACGCCGCGTTCAGGAATCGTTCCATCGCCCGTTCATAGTGTGCCGCGGTCATGTCGGGGGCGCCGTCGGCAAACCACCCGAGCACCGTGCTCGGGTTACCGGCAACCGCTTCCACGTAGCGGACAGCCCGTCCCGACGCCGCGGGTTTGAGTACGATTTTCTCGTTGACCGGGTCAATCAGGGCTCCCGGCGGAGCGGTGAAGAAGTACTCGTCCCCGTCTTCCGTTACCGTGACAAAGGAAGCTCGGTCCGACCCATCGGGCAGTGCGTTACCAACGAACCGGAACGGAATGCTGATCTCGGTGATCTTCGATGGTTCAAAGGCGGTCTCCCCGAGAGTGACAGTTGATTCCGGCACCGTGAGGGTCAGCTGAACTTCGGGGACCGGATCCTCGGCCGCCGTGAATGAGAGCAGAAATCCGCCGGCAAACTCCACCAGGAATCCGGCGTCGATCTCCGTGAACCCGTGGACCGGGATCTCCATCAATTCGTCTGCTGTCTCAACGATCAGACCAGTCTCGTCCTCAAAACCAAACGCGAGGCCATTGAACTCAACCTTCAATCCACGAACAGCCGGCTCGCCAGCCTCGGATGTCACGTTTCGGGTTGCCCGAAGGGAGAGGGGTCCCACCGTCCGAGAGAATCGTTCCCCGCCGGAGAACTGCAGAAAGAGGAGTCCAAAGATGACACCGATATAAACAACCGGTACCAAGAGGTATGTCTTATTGAAATGGGTGCTCATGCAGACGCGATTGTAGCAACCGGCCATCACTTGTGCAACAAAGATGGAGCCGATATCATTCGTGCCGTTCATGAATCGATCTATACCCGCCACAATCCTTGCCGCCGCGGTCGCGACGATCTGCATTCTCCTGGCCGCCGCGGTCACGGGATGCTCGACCCTTCCGTCTGAAACGGCGCCGGACCAGCGCCATGAAGATCTCACGCCCGCCGAGGAAATCGTTGCGCCGCCGGTTCTTGTCATTGATGATGTCTACGAGACAATCACGCTCTCGGTTCAGGCCGGTGATCCGGAAGGCGCAATCGCCGCCTACGAAGAGGCCGAGATCGAGAACCCCGATGACCCGGGAACCAGGGTCCTGCTGGCCAATCTCTACCTCATCGCTGGAGCCGTTGGAGAAGCTGACTCGATTCTCCGGGCGGTGCTCGACGAAGAACCCGACAACACGGAGGCCCTGTTTCTCTCGTCGCTCGTTGCCGCCGCGACCGGTGATCGGACCCGGCATGTGACCATCCTCCAGGATCTCCTTGCGATTGACCCGTCGAATCCCGGGGCGCTCGCCTCCATCGGGGAGCTCCAACTCCAGGACCGGGAATACGAGGCGGCCGCGAACTCGTTTGTGGCGGCCCTCGAAGAAGAAGAGAACCTCGTCGCACGGATGGGACTGGCCAATGTCTATCTGCGCCAGGAAGAGTACGAAGCGGCTGAGGCGGAGTTTTCGGTAGTAATCGATTCAGCCCCGGACTATCCATTTTCCTACGCAGACCGGGCCCGGGCCCGGGCAATGCAGCGCGAGCTTGGCGGGGCGGCGGCCGATCTCTCAATGGCCATCGAATTGGATCCCGACTATCAGTGGCATTACATAGACCGGGGTAGGGTTGATCTGGAGCGAGGACAGTTTGAGGCCGCTGAGGCGGATTTCTCCGCGGCAATCAGGCTGGACGACACCCAGTTCATCACGTACATCCTGAGGGGACGCGCGCGGGATGCCCTTGGGAGGTACGCTGACTCCCTTGCCGACTACGAGATGGGCCTTGCGATGCGCCCGGACTACTATCCCGCATATGCATCGGCAGCGACCCTTCTCTACCTTGCCGGCAGGTATGCTGAGGCGGCCTCCTACTACCAGGATGCGTTCGGAGCCGACCAACGCCGTTTGGATTTCATCTTCCTGGCCGCTCTGTCTCTGAAGTCGGGGGGGCACGACGAAGGCGCGGACAGCTGGCTGACAGACAATCTTCCACACTTTCCACGGGAGACCGTGTTCTACTCCATGGCCCGCTACTATCTCCTTCCGGCAAATGACGGTTACGTCCTTGCAGAGATCCGTGACGAACAGAATGCTGCGGTGAGGGGCCAGATGTATTTCTACCTCGGTGCGCAACTTGCGTTGCTTGATCGGCACGCGACGGCACAGGCCGCATTGCTCGAGGCGGAGAGTGCACTCCCTCCCGGTTCCCTGGAACGACGGCTTGCCTCCTGGCATCTCAATGCGTATCGTTCCGGGGAAGCTGGAGAGGAGGGCGATTGAGTCCGTTTGACAGTTTACTCGCCACACTGGATTACGATCGTCAGGTTGTGATCCAGGCCCACGACTTTCCGGATCACGATGCGGTAGGAGCTGCCTACGCTCTTGCCAGCCTGCTTGGCGCGCGCGGTATTCAAGCCGTGCTCAGCTACGGCGGAGCGATCCAGAGCGATTCTCTCGCAGAAGAAATTGAGCTCCTGGGGATCCCCATCCAATCCGCAACTCAGGCCGGCATCGATGCCGACGCGCAGATTGTCGTGGTTGACGGGTTTGTCGGGAACAGCAATATCGCAGGCCTCCCGGGGGAGGTCATCGGAGTGATAGACCATCATGTTCCCCCGGTCCCCCCCTCAACGAAGTTCCATGACATTCGCGAGGACATGGGGTCGTGCTGCACCATTGTGTACCAGTACGTTCGAGATTCACATATCGATATTGACAGGTCGGTCGCCACCGCTCTCCTGGTCGGCCTGATGATGGACACCGGGTTCATGACGAGAGGGGTCTCCAAGTACGACATTGAAGCCTTCTCCGATCTCTTCTTCAGGGGCGACTGGCAGGCCGGGACGCGACTCCTCAAGAACAGCCTCTCGGTCCGGGACCTCGGATTGTTTCGGGAAGCAATCAATGGATGCATCGTTGCTGAAGACTTCGGTTATGTGGCGCTGACCAAGGAATGCACGCAGGAGGCCATGGCGCTCGTTGCCGACTTCTTCCTGGGCCTCCGGGAACTGAGTTTCGTTGTCGTGGTGGAGCCCGATCGCGAGGAGTACCGGATGTCGGTCCGGAGCGAGGATCCTGACCGTCCCGCCGACGTCATTATCAAGCTCGCCCTGGAAGGCATCGGAACCGGTGGCGGACATATACACATGGGCGGCGGCAGCGTGCCTCGTGATCTCTACCCGGGCGAGGAAGGATTGCGGAAACGGTTCATGGACGCCGGCGCCCGGAAGAGGACATAAATGCAGGAGACCAGTTCCGAAAAATCGACCTCAGAGAACATCACCCGGATCTCATTCGGGGAACGAGAATACCTGTTGCTCGGCACCGCGCACGTCTCGCGCGAAAGCGTGAACGAGGTTGCTTCGGCGATCAGGGAAGAAGCTCCGGACCGGGTCTGCATTGAGATAGATGCCGCTCGCCACAAGTCCCTCACCGAGAAGAGCAGCTGGGAGAGCCTCAACATCTATCGGGTCTTGAAGGACCGCAAAGGTTTTCTCCTTCTGGGCAACCTCGTCCTTTCCAGTTTCCAGCGGCGAATTGGCGCGGATCTGGGAGTGAATCCGGGCGAAGAGATGCTGGCCGCGATCACCGTCGCACAGGAGTTGGAGATACCCTTCAGCCTCGTTGACCGCCAGATCCACACCACCCTCCGAAGGGCGTGGTCCAAGGCCTCCCTCTGGGGTAAGAACAAGATGCTCGCCGCCCTGCTTGGCTCGGTTTTCAGCCGCGAGAAGCTTTCAGGCGAAGAGATCGAGGCACTCAAGAATCAGGGCGCCCTGGACAACATGATGGGTGAGCTTGCCGACTATCTGCCGGCCGCGAAATCGGTCCTGATTGACGAGCGGGATCAGTACATCGCCGGCAATGTGTTCAAGGCAGACGGAAATCGATTGTTGGTCGTCGTGGGCGCCGGTCATGTCCCGGGGATCGTGAAGTGGCTCGAGAAGCTTCACGCCGGTGAGCAGGGCCCGGACCTGGACGATCTGGACACCGTGCCGCCGCCGGGACGCCTGCGGAAGGTGCTGCCGTGGCTCCTGCCTGCCGTCGTGGCCGGCCTCATCGGGTGGGGCTTCTTCCGCTCCGGTTGGGACGGTGGTCTTCAGATGCTGCTCAGATGGTTTGTTATCAACGGTGTCCTCTCCGGGATTGGAGCCATTGTAGCGCTCGCTCACCCGGTAACAATCATCGCAAGCATTCTGGGTGCACCGTTCACCTCAATGAACCCAACTATCGGCGTGGGGTTTGTCTCAGGCGCCCTCGAGGCCGTCCTGCGGAAACCACGGGTCATCGACTTCGAGAACCTCCAGGATGACATCCTGTCGGTACGCGGTTTCTACCGGAACCGATTCACACGGATATTGCTCGTGTTCTTCTTCACGTCGCTCGGGAGCGCAATCGGGACGTTCGTGGCGTTGCCGTTTCTGTTCCCGGGAGTGGGTTAGCGTTAACGCCGAGGGGCACACGAGAGTGGCCCGTCACTTGTCCTCAACATCAGAATGTCTGCGGAGACGTTCCGTGCCGCTCTCGTGTGCCCCTCAGGCGGTGGCTTCCTGGCATCTGGTGGGCATGCCAGTTGCCTCTCCACCATCGCCCATTGATCCCAAAACGCCATAAGTGTATGCTAAGTGCATGGCTGTCAAGACTATCACGATCGACATGGAAGCGTATGACGCACTCGCTCGGCAGAAACGGCCCGGTGAGTCCTTCAGTCAGGTCATCAAACGAACGCTGAAGGAAGAGCGTTACACTGCGGCGCACTTGCTCGGGCATCTTGATTCCGTGCTTCTATCCGAGGCAGCGCTCGACGCCACCGATGCAGTGGTCGCGTCGCGCGATGAAGACATGGTTGCGGAACCCGGCGAAGACTATGGTAGTTGACACGAGTTTTGTCGTTGATCTGATGCGAGAGCGACACGCAGGGCAAAGCGGGCCCGCCATAGACCTTCTGCGTCGACATGCCACCGTCAAACTCAGGATGCCGGTATTCGTTGCCTGCGAGCTGGAGCTCGGCGCGACACGATCTCGCGATAGCAGCACGGAACAGCAGCGCCTTTCGGCACTGACCGAGTTCATGGAAGTCGTGTATCCACAGCCGGGTTTCGCAACGATCTATGGCGGAATGGTGGCCACACTGTTGCAGATCGGCTTCCCGGTACCCGTCATGGACGCGTTGATCGCCTGCACCGCCATCCAGCACTCGGAGCCGCTCATCACCCGGGACAGGGAGCACTTTGCCAGGATTCCCGGACTGGTCGTGGAGGCGTACTGAGCCCGGCACGCGATCAGCCAACGATCACATCCACGTCATAGAGATCAAAGGTTGGGTCAGCGGTCATGATCGGAACAGCTTCGACCATGGATTGCGCGATGAGAAGCCTGTCGAATGGGTCCTTGTGATGGTGAGGCAGGGAGGCGGTCTTGAGGGCGTGAGCTTGTTCCATGAGCAAGGTCACCTGTGAAATTCCGTCAGACTCTCTTCCGGCAATGGATCGTCGAAATCATCGGACACCGTGAACAGGCC
>JAHOYX010000187.1 GCA_019038705.1 Spirochaetales bacterium | reverse complement strand
TGTCCCGAGACCTTGAACGCCTTGAGATCACCACCGGTCCAATTCCAGCCGTTGGTGCGGAAGAACTTGAGCCGACAAATCAGGCGATCTTCGCGGGGCACGCCGAAGAGACCTGGGATGATGCGGCGCGGTTCTTTGCGGACACGTTCGACGCGGCACGGCGTCGGGTGGTTGAGATGAGCGGAGATGAGTTGGAAAGGGATCGGGAGTTCGCCGACGGTTCAACTCGCACCGCGTGGAGGATGATTGCAGGTCATGCGCTCATGCATCTGTCGCCGCACTTCGGCGTGGTCTACGACCGTCGGAATGAGCCGGAAATGGCGACGGAGCTTGAGGAGACAACTGCTCGGGCATTGCTGGATCTGGACGACACACCGGAATGGGTCGGAACGATAACCTACAACCTCGCGTGTCATCACGCACTCATCGGCAATGCGAAACGAACCATTGCTCTCCTCCGGGAGGCTCTCATCAAGAATCCCGGGATCACCGACTGGTCGAAACAGGATTCCGACTTGGACGCGATCAGAGATGATCCTGACTTTGAGAGCGTGTACGACGGGAAATAGGGCGGCGCCTGCCGTCAGGCCACGGACATCACGTTCAGCAGGCGGGCGAGCTTGCCCAGGTGACGACCGGCGGGTTCAATCGCTATCTCGCCGCGAATCAGGCGCCGGAGCACCAGGGCCCCGATCCTGTTCCAGACAACTGGTAGGCCCGTGCGACCGAGAAGCGACATACGTGCAAGATCCAGAATGCCGTTGCTGTCGGCCCGGATCACGGCGGACGCGCCTTCGAAATGACCTCTGGTCGGCTCGGCCCGGACTGTAAGGCCTTCGGCTCCCCGGAACTCCATGGTCACCGAGGAGTCCAGGTCTGTGGCCACAATCGTGACCAGAAACTCGAGTGCCGTGATAGTGAGAGCCTTGGAAGGATCGCGCTCCACGTTCTGACGGACGAGATCTGCGATTAAGGAGGCCAGTGGATTGCTGGCATCCTTGTCCGCGAGCGTCACAAGACTCGAGAGCATCAGAACGCGGCATCCAGGAGTGCGACGATCTCTTCCGGCCCGGCAACCGGTCTACAGTTGTTGAGAACCGCGCCGTCTGCCATCGCCTTATCCGCGATCTCCTGGAATTGACGGCGATTCACTCCGACCTGCGAAAGCTTCGTTTGAAGCCCGCAGGATGCTGCGAGTTCGGTGAGACGGGCGGCGGCCATTTGGGCAGCAGCGAGGGGCGAGGAGGCCTTGATGCCGAGCGTTGCGACCACCGGGGCGTATGCCTCGGCGTCGGTCACGGCGTTGAAGTGGATTGCGTGCGGCAGCATGATAGAGTTCGCAATCCCGTGGGGGACCGAACAGACCCCGCCAAGCGCATGGGCAACGGCGTGCACCACGCCCACCATTGCGTTGCAGAAGGCAGCCCCCGCCATCGTTGCGGCACTGAGCAGTGTCCCGCGGGCCAGAATGTCTTCGGGCGCCTCGACCGCTCGCCGTATGGCACCGTTTATCATGCCGATAGCCTGAACCGCAAACGATTCCGACATCGAATTGCGGCAGATGGACGTGATCGCCTCAATTGCATGGGTCATCGCATCCATGGCCGTCGATGCGGTGAGCCCGGCCGGCAAGCCTGTCGTGAGGGTAGGGTCGAGGATTGCTGTCCGGGGAAATATCTGGTTGTCCAGTACGAAGAACTTGGTTCGGGCCGCCTCATCCTTGATGAGCGCGACATTGGTCACTTCGCTGCCCGTACCGGCGGTGGTGGGCACCGCTATGTGGGGTGTCTGCGGTCCGGTGAGGGCATGGACAGCGAGGTGTTCCCGGATTGAGCCGCCGTTGGTCATGACAATCGATATGGCCTTGGTGGTGTCCATGGATGACCCGCCGCCGACAGAGACAAGGCAGTCCGCGCCGAGCTTCGCGGCAAACGCGGCGCCGGCGTCTACAATCTCAAAGCGGGAATCAGGCTCTACGTCGTCGAACACGCCGACACAGGTGGCCCCGAGCGCCTTCTGGATGCGTGCGGGGAGGTCGGTGTTTTCCCTCAAGCCACGGTCGGTGACTATCACTGCCCGGTCACAGGCCAGGTCGGCCATTTCCGCGCGAATCTCCCGATGTGAGCCGGGCCCGTAGAGAACCTTGGTCGGCATGTGAAAGACAAAGTCGGAGTCGGGCTCCCAGCTACTCATCAATGAATACGGTCTCCACGTAGGTAGCACACTTCACGAGCGTCTTCGCGCCATCGATATTCCGGACGATGGTGGGAAGGTCGCCGGTGAGTTTCAGCTTCCCCTGCATCATCGCCTTCACCGGCTCGAGCTGGTCGAGAACGACGAGCTTCCAGCGATCGTACTCGCCACGGATAACGAACGGATGATCCCCGACTTCCTCGTCGCTGCACACCCGGGCCTCACGGCACTGGCCCTCGTGGAGGTCCAGGTAGATATTGAAATCGGCATCAATCCCCACCTGTGGTTTTGCGTTGATGATCAACACAATGACACCTTCGCGCCAGCCCTTGCCGCCCTCTTTGTAGTCCGGCTTCTCGTCGATCTGCTTCTTGAACTCGGCCACCCATTCTGCGGTCGGAAATACAACTGCCATGCTGTTCCTCCATTGATCAGTTACTCTCGATTGACCGTGTAGTCCATCCAGAATTTGTCGTCTCTGTTGTCGCCCATGAGATCCACGTGGATGTGTTTCATCTCCGTGTACTCCTTCAGGGCGTAGGTGCTCATCTCATGACCGGTCCCGCTCATCTTGTAGCCGCCGAAGGGCGCGTTGGCGTTCAACAGGTGATAGTCGTTCACCCAGACCGTTCCCGTGCGGACAGCTTTGGCCATTTCAATGCCCTTCTGGAGATCCCGGGTCCAGACCGCGCCACCGAGGCCGTACATCGAATCGTTTGCCAGCTTGATTGCCTCGTCCCGGGTCTTGAATCTGGTCACCGCAAGCACCGGCCCGAAGATTTCCTCACGGAAGATTTTCATTTCGGGGGTCACGCCCGTGAAGATGGTGGGATCAATGTAGTACCCGCGATCCAGACCGGCCGTGCGGCCCCCGCCGAAGAGCAGTGTGGCTCCCTCGTCGTGAGCCGACTGAATGTACGACTCCACCCGGGCACGCTGAGAGTCGGAGATGAGAGGCCCCATCGTGGTCTCAAAGTCGGCCGGATCACCAACGGTTATGGTATTCGCCCTTTCCAACATGGATGCCATGAACTCATCGTAGATTCCATCCTGCACGAGCAGTCGTGCCCCTGCCTCGCACGACTGTCCTGCATTGAAGAAACACGCAAAGAGCGCCGCTTCCGCTGAGAGGTCCAGATACGCGTCATCCATGATGATGTTGGCGGACTTGCCACCGAGCTCCAGGGTGATCCGTTTTAGCGTACCGGCGGTCATCTGCTGGACCTGCTGTCCCACTTCGGTTGATCCGGTGAAGCTGACTTTGTCGACAAGCGGATGGGTGCAGAGGTCCGCACCAACGGTACTCCCGCTGCCTGTGACTACGTTGACGACGCCCGGCGGGAAGTCGCACTCGCGGACAATCTTTGCGAACTCAAGCGAGGTGAGGGGTGTGTAGGACGCGGGCTTGAATACGAGAGTGTTGCCCATTGCCAGTGCGGGTGCGCTCTTCCACATGGTGAAAATCCAGGGAAAGTTCCAGGCGGAGATGCCCGCGCATACGCCAATTGGCTCCCGCTGCACGAAGTTCCAGGAGACCTTCGGGAAGTCGGTCCATGGAAGCGGTTCGTACAGCGGGAAATCGGACTGCTCCACCATGGTGCGGAACATCTCAATCCCTACCGGTATGTCCATGAGGGTCGTCTTCCTGATAGGAATGCCCGACTGCTCGGACTCGATCGAGTAGAGTTCCGCCTCCCGCGCTTTCATGGCGGCAACGAGGGTCATCAGTTTTGCAATGCGCTCCTTCTGAGACATTCGTGGCCACGGACCGCTGTCGAACGCTTCGCGGGCCGCTCGCACAGCGCGGTCCACGTCCTCGCTGGTCGCGGCAGGTACCTGGGCGAACTGTTCTTCGGAAGCGGGATTCTCCACAGAGATTGTCTTACCGTCGGAGCTATCAACAAACTCGCCGTTGATATACATCCGGTGTGTGTTCATAGCGTGACCTGCCTTGATGCGGTGCTCGTTCAGTGGCGGGAACTAATCCCAGCCGTGGCGATCGCGAACCTCGACCATTGCGCCCAGGATGTCGCTCCAGGTCGCCTGTTGCATCATCGTGGCGTTCGGGAACATGCAGCCGTCCCAGCAGATGTGCTGCACTGCCCTGGTCGGCTGCCCATTCTCGTCGTTGAGCCAGAATCCAGCATGATAGGGAACGTCCAGCTTCCCGGCCGAGTCATTCACCAGGCAGTGACGCCCGGTCTTGTCGTGGGAACCGGATCCGAAAACGGTCGCGTCATTCTGAGCAATGTGGAAATCAATGGTCCAGGGCCTGAGCATGTCCGTGAGCTTTTTGTACGCCGCGTCAAGCTCGTCCTTCTCCCAGTTGAAGTCCTTGCCCACGAGGGCGTCTTCCGGAGCATTGTATCCAAGCAGGTAGAGTAGGGTATGTGCCATGTCTGCCTGAAAGCCGAGGGTCTCTGGCCGCCCTACCATTTCGAGGAGCTGGACCATGTGACGCCAGCTGTGCATTCCACCCCAGGAGATTTCGCCCTCAGCAGCGAGACGCTCGCCGTGGGCCTCTGCAATGTTGCAGGCTTCCGTGAAGGTTGCGGCAGACTTCTTCTGATTGCCTTCAGGGTCCTTGCTCCAGGTTTCAGGATTGCCGGATGTATCAATTCGGATAACGCCGTACGGCCGGATGCCAATGTCCTTGAGCTTCCGGCCGATCTTGCAGGCCTTGAGAATCATGTCCAGGAACTGCTTTCGCTCATCCTCACTCCCGAATGCGGAGCCGCCGCTCGGAGGCCAGACTGGCGCAACCATGGACCCGATGACGAGGTTCTTCTCTCGAAAGAGATCGGCCCACCGTTTCAGGTCGTCGTCGCTCGAGTCTATGTCGATGTGGGGGAGGGAGAGGAAGACGTCCATCCCATCGAATTTCTGGCCGTTGACCTCGGCCTTCGTGGTCAGATCTATCATTGTCTCCAGATCGATGAAGGGCTCAGAGCCCTCGCCCTTGCCTACAAGGCCGGGCCAGCCTGCGTTGTGCAATTTGGGGTAGGTATGTGCCATCCGGTTCTCCTTCTGAGGTGATTCGGAATCATACCGTGGAACTCTGTGCGTCGCAACAAACACTGACAGGTCCCGGCAAAACGGTTCCTTACCAAACCCAGTACGGCTGGAAGCAATGGAAGCTTGATGCAAATAGCTGCCTGGCGTCCAATCCATCGGCCGAAAGGATGTAGAGTTGATTCATGTCGGACATTGTCGGCCTGTGAACCATTACTAACTCACTCCCGTCAGAGGACCACTGTGGCTCCTGCTGTGAATACCCTTCTGAATACAGAGGCGTGAGGCCGGTGGCGTCAGCGTTGACGGTGTAGATTGTATTCATGGGATCAGCGCCGTCTCCCATGTAGGCAGTGAACGCAAGCTTTGTGCCGTCCGGGGACCAGTGACTTCCCCAGGAATGATAGAAATCCGGCGGTAATATGGTCTGTGTATTCTGACCATCTGCATCCATGATCTGGATCTTGTTACCGCTTGTAGAATTGAGACCTGCGGTGAATGTTATACGTTCCCCATTGGGCGAGTATTCACCGCGGATCGCCTCAAAGGCAGGGGTGAGACTCACAACACTGTCACCAGTGATGTCCATCGTGTAGAGTCGGAATGAACCGTCACGATCACTCTCAAAGAGGATGGTGGAGCCGTCTGGAGAAAAACACGGACGACTATCTGCAAAGTCGTTATCAGTGAGCTTCGTTGCAGCGGATCCGTCGGCATTGGCTATCCAAATTTCGGAATCCCCGTCCAGGCCTGAGTGATAGACAATCCTGGTCCGGTCCTTCGAGAGCCGGGGATATACGGCGTCTTCGACGATGACCCTGGGTGCTCGTCCATCCGGGGTGACCGCGCAAATATTGCCGAAGTCATCACCTTCCCACCATGTGCCGAAGTATATGGTTCGGTCTTCATCGGAAACAAATGGGTTACACCCCGCAACATTCAACAGCAGAGCTGCCATCAAGAGAATGTACGTAACAGAGTTCTGCCTTACCATTTTCGCCTCCGGTTGAAAGTCAAGTCTGCCATATACGGATTGCAGGCGTGTATTGCGGTGCTTCCACTGCTCCCGATCTCTCGAGCCATGAGCCCCGTCAAGTGCAGGTAAGAGCCGCTAAAGCAGGTGTATTCCGTGTTCCCCGCAGGACGCTATCATTTCATCAGGCCACATCCCGGCCTGGATTTCGCCGATGTGAGCCTTCTGCAGGAACAGCATGCAGAGGCGTGACTGACCGATGCCGCCGCCGATGGAGAGCGGCAGGTCGCCCGCGAGAAGTCTCTTGTGGAAGTAGAGTTCGCGCCGCTCGGTCAAGCCGCGAATTTCGAGTTGGCGTTCCAGTGCCGGAGGGTCCACCCGAATGCCCATCGAGGAGAGCTCATATGCGGAATCCAGGATCCGGTTGTAAACAACGATGTCGCCGTTGAGGCCCTCGTATCCGTCGCCGGTCGGCGTGGACCAGTCGTCGTAGTCCGGCGCCCGGCCGTCGTGAATTGAGCCGTCCGAAAGCTCTCCGCCAATGCCGATCACGAACACCGCGCCGTGAGAACGGCAGGCTTCGTACTCGCGCTCGCGGGGTGAAAGCTCCGGGTGTTTGCGGGCAAGGTCCTGTGCGTGGACGAAGGTGATTTCATCGGGGAGGTACGGATGGATATCGTCGTACTCGTGGGCAACGTACCGTTCCGTCCGGCGGATGACGTCATAGATCGTGCGTACGATCGACTTGAGGTAGTCTATGGATCGATTCTGAGGAGAGAGGGCCAGTTCCCAGTCCCATTGGTCCACATAAATGGAATGGGTGTTGTCGATGGGATCATCCGGTCGGATGGCGTTCATGTCGGTGTAGAGGCCTTCACCGGGGTCGAATCCGAGGTCGGCCAGAGCCAATCGTTTCCACTTGGCAAGGGACTGGACAACTTCGGCCTCCTGGTCATCCATCTGGCCGATTCTGAATCGGACAGGGCGCTCGATGCCGTTCAGGTCGTCATTGATCCCGGTGCCGGTTCTCACGAACAGCGGCGCGGTGACACGTACGAGGTTCAGCTCAAACGCGAGATTGGTCTGGAAGACATCCTTGATCTTCTGTATCGCGCGCTCAGTGTGTTTCGGATCCAACAGTGCACGATAGTTCGGGGGCAGCACGAGATTGTCCATGGAACTCATTCTACCGTTATCCCGGCGCTGGTCTACAGAGACTTTGCCTTGATCCGCTCGATGGCCCAGTGCGTGTATTTGCGGATTCGTCGGTCGGGATCTTCCTCCAGAGCCTGGAGGATCAGGGATCCTTCTTCCGTTGCCAGGCGTTCGAGGGCTTTGGTGACCTGAACGCGGACCTCACTATCGGGGTCTCTCGCGGCCATGACAATTCCTCTGAAGGCGGCCTTGCTGCCGACCTTGGAGAGGAAGAGCGCCGCCGATCGGCGGATCCTGGGATCGCGATGGTTGAGCATTCGGATTCGGGACTCAACATACCCCGTCGCCTCCAGGATCTCCGCGAGATAGGGCTTGAGAGACAGAATGTCCTGGTCCAGGACGCCACGGATTGCCTGTTCGCTCTCCTCTCCCATCATCTTGAATGCGGTGGTGATACGATCGCGGAGTTCGGGAGCAGCATCCTTGAACTGTTCCACCAGGCGGGCAATTGATCGGCTGTCGGTTTTTCGGGACAGTGCCGTCAGTGCGTCCGATTGATGCTGGTCATCGGTTTCGAGGACCCGGACGAGGATGTCGACAGCAGCGTTTTCCGTGGACGCTCCCAGCCCCTCAATAGCCGCAAGTTTGACGACGGCCACCTCATTCTCGTCGGTGACGCTGCTCTTGAGGGCATCGAGGGACGCAGCGTTGCCGGCAGTCCCGAGTGCCCTGGCAACGCTGGCCCGAACGCGGGGGACGGGATCTCGCAGCATCGCGGCGGCCTGTCCGAGAGACCGGGTTTCTTCGTAGTCCACGAGAGCCCATGTCGCTGCGATCCGGACATCGGGGTCGGCATCGAGGAGGGCCTGCTTGATCTGCGGGAGAAAGGTCTTCTTCCCGGTCGCCGGCAACGCAGCGATGACCGCGGCCCGGATGCTGCCGTCAACGCTTTGCAGAAGCGCCGAGACCTTCCGGTCAAGTTCCTTGGGCTGGTACTGCTGCAGCATGCTGGTGAACGCACGGGCTTCATCCAGCGGAAGGATGGGCAGATGCTCCAGAATGTCCTGCAATGCGTATGGGAGATCCAGCTCACCAAGGAGTTTGAGCGCATCAATGCGAACGGTGTGTTCGTGGCGCTCGCGACCTTCGGTGATAATCCGGAGTGCCACCGGTACGATCGTTCCAGTGTCCAGCTTCCGTAGAGCCTCTCGGAGCGCATCACGCTCCGGGAGATTTGGATCCTTCAGCCCTTCCAGCAAGGTCGTGGCAAAGACGTGATCCCTGCCATGGGGTACACCGAGAAGCGCAATGCGCAGAAGTTCCGGTGTGGAACGGCGGCGAACGATCTCCCGATCGAGAATCCGCAATGCTTCGTCACTGCCGCGCAACGAGAGCGCCTGCACTGTCTCCCGGTAAAGCTCAACATAGTTTGGGGTGACTTCAGGCTGCAGCCGGAAGACACGCTCGGCGGTCTCCACGAGCAGGTCCGCGGTCCCGTGCTGTTGGAGCAACCGGGCGGCAATATGGAGAGAGCCGGGCGTCGGATTCTTCCGAACCGCCGAGAGAAAGGCGACAACATTGACCGCAGCAGCGTTCGTGAGGATTCGGAGCGCTCGTTCCAGCCCTTCGCGGTCACCCAGATCAGCCTGAAGGAAAAGGCGGTCCAGGGTGCCGCATCGAACAAGAAAGCGAGCAGCGGCAAAACCGAGTTCGAGGTTGTCCCCGGACAGAAGTTCAACGGCCGCATTCTCATCGTCGGGGCTCTTTGGATCAAGCAGCTCAACTGTGTGGAGCGCCTCTTCGGGGCTGAGTTTGTTCAAGTCAAAGGTGTAGAGATCCGCGAAGTCGGCACGGATGCGATCTCGCGCGGCTTGGCGAACCTCAAAAACGGGATCGCTCCGGAAGAGTGCCGTCAGTTGTTCATAGTGTCGCCGGCGTTCGTCGGTGCGGAGCTCTGAGGTGACGGTTCGGCGTACGAGGGGGTGCGGATCTGAAAAACCGTCCCAGAGGGCACGGGCGCTTCGTTTGTCGTCATCATGCAGGAGGATCTTGATCGCGAAATATCGGCTTGGCCATTCCGGGTCGCCAATCATCTCACGGATCTCATCCAGGCGTTCGGCGAAGAAGTCGCGTGCCGATGGGCCGCTGAATTCTTCACCTTTGCCGCTCAGGGCGAGACGCCGCAGCACCAGGAAATCACTATTGTTCATCAGGTAGTCGCGGAGGATGGATCGCAGGCCGACGTTCTTGAGAGCGACGACGAAACAGGTGAACAGACCGTATTCGGGCGCGTGCTGCAGAACCCGTCGGAAATCAGAGCGTCGCGCTTGTCCGGAGAGGCGATCGGTCCACAATCGATCTATTCCCAGCAGGTGGATCAACTCATCGCCATATTTTCCGGTGAGCTTCTCGATGAGCCGCGTTCGTCGGAGGAGTTCTTCTTCAGTGAAGTAGTCGGCCCGCTCTTTGGCCCCCGGAATGGCGAGGTAGTCCCGGATTCGCCGTGCGAATTTCGCCTTCCCGATCAGGGCCACAGCGACGATTGCCACTACGAGCGCCGCGACTCCTCCAGCTGCAATGTAGACATAGAGTGACTGTCCGACCACGAAATCGATTACTGCCTGCATTCGACCACCCCGCTAATTCTTCCCGACGACGTTGAATATCGGGATTGCTTGTGCCTTGCCCTTCACTTTGACTGGCTTTCTTTCCTCAATCCTGAACGCATCGCCAAGGTGCTTGCGCGTCTCGCCGGTGATAATTACTTCACCGGCCCCGGCGACCCCCTCGAGGCGAGCCGCGACATTGACTGTGTCGCCAATTACCGTGTAATCCATCCGTCGTGAAGATCCCAGATTCCCGGCAACGAGCGGCCCGGTATGTATACCGATACCAATTCGGAGCTTGGACGCCTTGCCGGTAAAGAAAGTTCTGGACGTGGAGTTGACCAGGTCCTGGATTTCTACGGCGCAACTCACCGCCTGAACGGCGTCATACTCCTCGTTCACCATGGGCACGCCCCAGGCAGCCATGATGCAATCGCCAATGAATTTGTCGATGTAGCCGCGATGCCGGATCACGATCTCCACCGCCTCGCTGAAGTACTCGTTGAGCACCTGAATGATGTACTCGGGGTCCATGCCCTCCGAGAAGCTCGTGTATCCGCGGATATCGGCGAAGAAGATCGTGGCTTGTTTGGAGCCTCCGCCCGGCTTGACCAGTTCGGGCTGGTCCACGAGGTTCTGCACAATGTCACTAGACAGGTACCGGGCGAACATATCCTTGATGAGGCGGCGTTCTTCGCCGACAACTTCCATCTGTTGCTTCAATTCAGTCTCGGCGGTCTGATCGGTGAAGAGCAGGGTGAGTCCCTCGTGCCTTCCGCGCGCGCCTTTCAGCGGCGAGACGTTGAGCGAGAAATCCATATCGCCACGCTCGTCGCGATAGATCCCCTCCAGACCGAGCAGCGAAGTTCCGGTTTCCTTCACGCGATCCAGTGTGGTCACCACGCGCTTGGAAAGGCCCTTCCTGAAAACGGCATCCAGCTTGTCACCAATGTTTGCTTCGGTCACCCCCAGCCGATCGGCGGCCGCGCGGTTGAAGTAGTGGATGCGGCCGGCATCGTCGGTGGTGATCAGCAGGTTGGTCATCGACGCAAACACACTCTCCTGGTAACGTTTGAGTTCCTCTATGTGACGGAGATACTCCTGCAATTCAGTGAACATCCGCGCATTGTGGAGCATGCCTCCTGCGAGTTGAACAAAGCTGTCCAGGAACTGGAAGCGGGACCGATTGTAGAAATCCGGCTGGAGACTGTTGAGGATGATGAAGCCAATCCTGGCTTTTGGGGTGGAGACCGGCAACGCGATACCGCTCCGCATCTGATCTGTCAGCAAGAGGTCGCTGAACGGGCTTTCGCCGGGAGTCAGAAGGACCACGGCCTCATCGGATTCGATGAGAAAATCGATGAGCTCGGACTGGCGCGGCAGCCTGTCGGGGACAGGATGTCTTCCGCGCTTGTACGCCAGAACCGCATCGGCTTTCGCGTCTTCCTGAGCATAGAGATAGAGCGCACCGATATCTGAGTGGGTGATATCCAGGGACTGCTCAACCAGGATGGAGATCAACCGTTGGAAACTGAACTCATCCGTGAGCAAGGAACTCGCTCGCACGAGCTCGTCGAGCACCTGTGGTGTTGGGGCTGCCACGTGGCCTCCTTCTCTGCCCAGGTTCGGACGCTCGCGCTATTCAACCACTTGTGGGAGTGAAAAAGCAAGTGTCTGTCGCAGTGAAAGCGGTGTCGCCACAGAAGCGCTTGCTGGCGGTGTCATGGCCCGTCTGCTATAGTCTCACGATGCACGACCTGATCATCATCGGCGGCGGACCCGCCGGCCTTGCAGCTGCCGCCTACGCGGCAGAGAGACAACTGGACTATCTGCTGCTATCACGGGATCTCGGCGGCAAGTGCAACTACCTCGCCAGACCAGTGGAGATGGAGGATCCTTCGCAAGTCACCGCGAAGGACATAGTGACCATCTACAAGAGCAAGTTGGAATGCCTGCGTCACTCCTATCGATTGGAGACGGTTACGTCGATAAGCCATGAGGGCGGGGTCTTCTCGGTCACCACCGACAAGGGTGGTGCGGATCAGTCGCGGGCAGTCCTCGTCGCCACCGGTGCGGGAACCAGAAGGCTGGATGTACCCGGGGAGCTCCAGTACCTCTCCCGTGGCATCGGTTATTCTGCTTGCAGCTACTCGCATCTGTTCCGCGGAAAACGCGTCTTTCTCACCGGTGATTCGGACCGTGTGTTGAATTCCACCATTGAGATGTCAATCCAGGCGGGATCTGTCGTCCTGTCCCTCCCTACGGACAACGAGTGCACGCGGGATCTGCTGGACTACGTAAAGACGCTCGGATGCGTTGAGGTCATCACGGATGGAGTCGTGATGGAGTTCAGCGGCGGGGACTACGCGACCGAGGTGCTGGTCTCCGCGCCGGACGGTGAGCGCAGGTTCTCGGCGGACGGCTTCTTCGTGGAGCTGGAGACCCACGGAAACAGCGCGCTCCTGAAGGACGTGCTGAAGTTTCACGGCGCCGGCTACGTGCCTGTGGATGGGAGCGGCATGACTGCCATTCCCGGGTTGTTCGCCGCGGGCGACGTGACCGACCGTTCCTGCTGCGAGCACGTGTTGGCTGCGCTGGGCCAGGGGGCAAGCGCCATGCTCTGCGTGTACCGCTACCTGCGTCGGTTGGCCGCTCAGAGTAACTGACTGACAGATGCCGTGACGTTCTGCTACCAGATCTCGGCAGTCAGCCGTTGTTCGAGCCACTTGCGCTGATCGGCCGAGAGCTTGCCGGCATGGTCCTCAATCCATTTGATATCACCGGTCAGGATCGCAAGCTTCTCAGCTCCAGTGAGCTCATACTCGTCGAGCGCATCCGCGCCATGATAGAGGAGATCCGCTACAAACGTGCTGTCCGACGCGGCACGCTGGAGAACCCGGAGGACGGTTGTCTTGTGCTCCAGCCCCTGCGGTTCCGGCGCGGCCGACGATGAGTGTTCGAGGGTGGTGCGGACGGTCTTGAGGAGTGCGTCCGGCGTGAACGGCTTCTCGAGGTAGTCGGCCACGCCGAGTTTCATTGCCTGCACCGCCGACTGGACGGTCGCGTAGCCGGTCAGAATGACTACGGCAGTGCGAGGATTGCTTCGTTTGATCTCTCTGAGGATACGCATCCCGCCGATCTCCGGCATCCGGATGTCGGTAATCACCAGATCGTAGTTCCGCGACGTGCCCCATTCCAGACCTTGCCGGCTGCTGGTCGTCACCTCAACGTTGAGGTCCTCCTCCGAGAGTACCCTCGCGACGCTGTCCAATACGATTTGCTCGTCATCAATCACCAGTATGTTTGATGTTCCCATTTGGATCCTCCTGATCAGAGTTCGCCTTCCCAGTTACTACTCGAATAGCGTCCAACAACTCCGCCGGCGTGAATGGCTTGGCAACAAAGTGCGCGGCACCGGCGCCAAGTGCTCGCTCCACGGTTTCCTTCGTAGGATAACCGCTCATCACCAGGATGGGCAGGTCGAGCCGACGTTCTTTGACCGCCCCCATGAGTTGGATACCGTCGTATTCCGGCATGATAACATCCAACAGCAGGAGATCGAACTGCTCAGAGTGCAGGAGTTCGACTGCTTGGCCAACCGATGGCGCCAGCGTTACCACATGCCCCTCGCCTGCGAGAATCCGATTGCAGGAGGCCAATACGACCTCATCATCATCGACCACGATAATGTTCATCTCTCTCCTTCCGAGTCGAGTGGCAGCCAGACCGTAAAGATGCTGCCCTTGTCCACCACACTCTGAACACGAATCGAGCCTCCATGCCGATCGACAATCCCCTGCGAAACCGATAAACCGAGCCCTGTTCCCTTGCCGACGTCCTTGGTCGTGAAGAATGGATCAAAGAGCTTGTCCAGATGCTCGGGAGCGATGCCGCGCCCGGAGTCCTCAATCACGACTTCGATTCCAGGTTGGGTCTGATGTTCCGACGAGATGCTGAGGCTCGTGCTGATGTTGATGCGGCCGCCGCTGTCGGTTGCGTCTATTGCATTGATGATGATGTTCAATAGAACGCTCTCAAAGAGGTTTTTGTCGAGCGTCCGGAGCGGCAGCTCAAGGCAGGGATCGAAGCAGATGATCAATCGCTTCATAAGCGCCTGGTTTGCCACAAGCGGGATGGTGCATTCAATCAGATCGTTCAGGTTCGTTGGTTCGGGTTCGAGGGTCACCTGCCGTGCAAAGTCCAGGAGGCCCTTAACGATCTTTCTGACCCGTTCGGTCGATTCGGCAACGACTTCGAGATCCGCTCTGATATCGTCCGGCAGATCCCCTCGGCCGAGCAGCAGGTGCGTGAAAGTCACAACGCCGGTGAGCGGGTTGTTGATCTCATGGGCAACTCCGGCGGCAAGACGGCCAATCGAGGCTTGCTTCTCCGATTGGAGAAGCTTGCGCTCGCTTTCCGCTCTCTGGCGTTGATCGCGATCCTTCAGGGACTCCAGCATCTCGACGAAAGTACGCTGGAGAACACCGATCTCGCTCTGTGAGATTGAGCCGATGTCCGGCGACAGGTCTCCACTGGACACCTTCTTGCTTGAGTCAATCAGGCGGTGTACCGGATCGAGAATTCGCTGGCCGAGGACCGAGCCGAGCACGATCGCGATCACTACTCCGGCACTGGTGATGAGCGCGAAGAGGAGTATGGAATTGCGTGTGATCTGGACGTATTTGGCCTCGAGCACTCCGACGTACAGGATGCCCACCCGGTCTCCGAAGATGTCGGTTACCGGCTCGTATGCGGTGATGTACCAGTCGTTGACAACAAACGCCCGGTCTGTCCACTGCAATCCCTCTTCGAGGACACGCTGCCGCACCTGCTCGGACACTCTCGTGCCGATGGCTCGGTTGCCTTCTGAGTCGAGCACATTGGTCGATACGCGAAGGTCCCGAAGGAAGATAGTCACCGTGCCGATGTCTCTCCCGCGAAACCGCTCCTCGAGGAACACGGTATCGCGGACGCCGTCTACAATCTCCCGGTCCCGGTTCAGCAATACACCGCCGTAGATCGATCCTATCAGGGCCCCCTGATAGAAGATCGGCACCGCTGCAGCGATGGTCATGCCGTCGGTTTCGACCGGCTCGTCCCTGGGTGCGGCCATTGGGGTCTCAACGAGGCTGATCCTGGCGATTTCCGCCAGCGACTCGCTCTCGGCGGAGAGCACAGCCGCGCCAAGGACTGCAGTCCCGGAAACGGCGGCGCGGGTTCTCACGCTCTCAAGAGCGGCGGGGTTTGACGGGGATCCGGCAACGTCCTCTCCGCCAAGGCGCACGAATGTCTCACCATTCGGAAGGATGAGTCCGGCGAAATCCATGCGCGCCTGATTCGCAATAGCCTGGATTCGCGATTGTGCGGTTGAGCTGTCCGCCTCAATGACGGCCCGCTGAAGGCCGGGCTGCTGAGAGGCGATTGAGCAAGCGAGCAAGGCCCGCGACTCAACATTGTTGTAGATCTCTCGAGCCGCGTTCAGATCGAGACGTACCCGGTCTGATGCTTCGTGGAGGACATTCCGGTGCAGCAACCCCGCGCCCACAAGAAGCGAAAGCCCCCCGACACTGAGAGAAACGCCGAGAAAGGCGGCGATAAGCCGAAACCGTGTGGAGTACACCACTTCACGCAAACGATAGCCCGGCGGTTCCAGTGCCGTCAAGCTGGCGCACTCCAGGGC
>JAHOYX010000179.1 GCA_019038705.1 Spirochaetales bacterium | reverse complement strand
CTCTATCCCTTCGTCCCCGGATTTCCCGTCCCTCAACCTTTCGCATGCAGTTCAGGTGATTACGTACGAGTTGTATCTTGCGGATCTCTCAGGCCGAGCCGGCACCGCCCACCAACCGGTGGATGCGCGGGAACTCGCCGCCAGTGTCGCTCGAATCGTCAATTCGCTGGAAAACCTCGGCTTCCATACCCAGGCCGGTCCCCAGGGAATGCGGACCTTCCTCTCCGACATCCTCGGAAGAGCCATGTTGTCACACGCCGAGGCGGTTCGCCTGAAAGGATTGTTCGAGAAGATCGAGGGAATGCACGGGCGGGGCGAGTAACGCGGTTGCCGCGTGCTCCCTCGCAAGTGTCCCTACCCCTGCGTCGGGTCCTCCCATCGAAGACTCTTGAATCGACTGAAGTCGTTGTCCGTTGAATAGAGGCGGGCGCCGTGTTCGATGGCAAGGGCGGCCAGGTGGGCATCGGTTGTGAGATTGGCACCGGTTCCAAGGTCACCGAGGAGCTCTCGCAGGATCCGCCAATGATCCGGACCGGGTTGAACGAACCGAACGGTCGGCAGGTTGAGCCAGGAGTTGATGATCTCTGTCGCTTGATCCACCGGGATCGGTTTGGGCATCACCCGTGGATTGGTGGTGAGGCGCAGAAACGCCAGGATCACAACCCACGCAAGCCCTACCGGCTCGGCGGCATTGAGACTGTGCTCCAACCATTCTCGTGTCGCGTCGTGATGCGGAGAACTCGAGTTGATCGCATAGATGAGCAGATTGACATCGACGATTTTCATTTCTTCACGTGCAACTTGCGTTGGATCTCTTCGTCCTCAATGGCATCCGCCAGCCGAAGACCGCGGTCCAGATCCATCTTTGGTGGGTGACCCAGATCGAACGACGGCATCTGGTACGGCTCGCGTGGTGCGTTCGCACCGGCAATCCCGCGGCGCAGGGTCTCGTTCACAATCTCCTTGAGCGGTCGCTTTCGCCTCAGCGCTTCAGCTTTCAGCGTTTGGAGGAGTTCATCGTCTACGGTCAGCGTGGTTCGCATGCAAACATCATAAATGGATGCTATCAAAGCATCAAGGCATCATCCCAGGTTGCAGCCCGGTTGAGGTGGCTCTACCGGACCAAAGACAAGCTCGCGATTGTGGGGGGCGACCTACCGCGATCTGAAGATCGGGCAGCACTTCATTGCCGAATCCAGGATCAAGTCGGTCCTTCCGAAGATGGATCGATTGCACGCCACCGCCGATGTCGGCATCCATGATGCGCTACCTCAAGAAGCTCGGCTTTCGCGAAATCGACGGCAGGCCGGGAGTGTTTGCAAAGGCGTCGTAGGCTGCGCTGAAGCACCACGAGAAAACGCCCTGTAGTGTATACTCAGGAGTGTGAAACGCGTGGCAGATCCCATTCGCAAGACAGACGGACAGCACTCCTACGGCGAATACAGGACTTGGCCTGAGGATGAGCGGTGGGAGCTCATTGACGGTGTCGCGTGGGACATGAGCGCAGCCCCGGCCAGGCAGCACCAGGGCATTGTCGCCGCCATAGCGTCGGCGTTCTACTCAGCGCTCAGGGATCACCCATGCCAGGTCTACCCGGCGCCGTTTGACGTATTGCTTCCTGGTGGCGGGGAGACCGAAGACGACGACGTCACAACCGTCGTTCAACCGGATGTGTCGGTTTTCTGCGACGAGTCTCGATTGACGCGAGCCGGGGCACGGGGGGCGCCAACCCTCGCCGTTGAGATTCTCTCCCCATCCACCGCGTCAAAGGACATACGGATCAAGCGAGATCTCTATGAGCGACATCGGGTACTGGAGTACTGGATCGTCGATCCCGGGAACAGATACATCGCGGTGTACCTCCTGGACGACGACGGGCGATACGGCGAGCCGAGGGTGTATGAGACCACCAGGGCATCGGAGTCGATTCTGTCGCCGAGCGCCCCGCCTCTTGCGAGGGCCGGCGTCCGAATCGATCTCGGAGAGATCTTCAGGCTTTGATCATTGAGCCCGATCGCGACACAGGCAGCACTCAGAATTACTGACAGAATTGATTGCCTTTCCTCATTGGTTTTCATAAGCTAGGCACCCGTAACGAACATCAGTACCAGCAAACTTTGAGGAGTGAAACGTGAAAAACAACGCCAAACTTGGCATTGCTCTGTCAATCATTGGTATCGTCGCAGGGGGGCTAACCCTCTATTTCATGGCCGCCACCTATAACACGGTCATACACACCCATTTCGCCGCCGGGCAATGGGAAGAAAGCAACACGGTGCGGATTGTCTACGCGGTTCTTGGCTGGTTGGGAACGGCTGCCGGCGGGCTCTCTGTTGCCGTCTTGTGGGGATTCCTCAAGAAACAGGAGTGGGCATGGTTTGCGGGAACCGTGGCTGCAACGGTTCTCCTGCTGGCAGGGTTCTTTCCGATGATACCGGCAGCTGACAGCGGGCTGTCAACGCCCACGCTCTGGGTCTTTGCCCTTGCGGCGGTCATGTGGTTTGGAATGCTCCTGGTCGGCGGTGTCGATAAGAAGATCATCGCGCTCACATTCACCGCTGGGCTGGCGTATGTGCTGACCTTCATTGATGGTGTCGCTCCGATTTCCAAGTTCCAGACCACCTTCCAGGCGCCGGCAGATTTCGTCGAGGGACCGGACGGGTTCTGGAACGGGATGTTTGTAATGCTGCAGCAGGTCAACTGGTGGAGCGCAGCCGCCTGGGCAATCTTCATCTTTGCCGCAATCAAGCGGCAGTCATGGGCAATTGCAGTGGGGCTCTTCGCAGGCGTCCTGTCAATGACCGGGGGCTATATCCTGGGAATCCATAACGTTCTTGCAGTCGGACGCTTCTCCATGTTCCTGCCTGCCCCGATTATCAGCACCATTCTGGTAGTCATCCTCTTCCTGCCGGGCACTCAGAAACTGATTACAGGTTCGACGGACGAGTAAACACCGAACAACAACGGCACACGCGTCGTACACCGATGCGTGTGCCCTGCATCAGGCCGCTGCGTGCTATGATCACGACAGTTTCACGATACTCGCAGGGGGCCAGAATGGTATCCAGATCAACGGTTGACGGGTTTCTCTCAGAAAAGAAGTTTGCGGTGGTTGGTGCATCCCGATCCGGAAGCAAATTCGGCAACATGGTCCTGAAGGAACTGGGTGGTAAGGGCTACACCATGTATCCGATCCATCCCGAAGCTGATGCCATCGGTGATACCAGGTGTTTCCGGTCATACGCCGACCTTCCGGAACCGGTGAATGCCGCTTTCATCGCGGTGTCCCCAAAGAAGTCCGCCGCCGCCGTGCGTGCGGCTCACGAGGCCGGAGTGAAACGCATCTGGATCCAGCAGGGCGCCCAGTCCGATGAGGCCGTCGCGTTCTGCACCGAGCACGGTATTGCGGCAGTGACCCGACAGTGCATCATGATGTACGCAGAGCCGGTTGATTCAATTCACAAATTTCACAGGTTCTTGAAGCGCCTCTTCGGTCGAATGCCGCAGTAGTCGGGACAGCCACGTGAACACGAAGCTGTACGGAGCGTTGTTGCTCGTGACGGTTGTTCTTGCAGCACGACCGCCGCGATTGAACGGCTGTAACAGACGTCTCGGCATAAAAATGCTTGCATGCAAACACAACCGGACTTATGATGGCGCTACTTGATCAAACATCCCTAATTGGTTTGGTATTGAGTCCGTAGGACTTGACGATAATCTCGTGTGTTGGAGGACAATTTATGGAATCGAAACGGAGAATTCTGATTGTGGCGTGTCTTCTTGTGCTGCCTTTCAGTCTTCTGTGGGCGACCCCCGAAGTGGAGAGCCCAGGGGAGACAGATGAAGGAACGGTCTTGAATGCGTATTCAATATGGCCGGAAAACTGGGCGACGCCCATGTTCGAAGAGTTCGAAAAGGCAACGGGAATCCATGTCAATTTCATGAGATTCTCTTCGGGAGAGGCTCTCGCTCGGGTCATCGCCGAGAAAGACAATCCCCAGGTGGATGTGCTGTTTGGGGGACCCGTGGAAACGTTCGGGGCCGGAGCGCGGGAAGGCGTTTTTGAGGCGTACAAACCGCCCGCATATGACCAGCTGGAAGATCGATTCAAGGATGCCGACGGTTACTGGACTGCCATTGCCGACGATCCTCTGTGTTTCATGAGCAACAGGGAGTGGCTTGAAGCAAGCAACATCGAGGCACCCACATCGTGGGATGACATCCTTGGTCCGGAGTACGAAGACATGATTCAGTTTGCGGACGCGCGCACCTCCGGGACCGCGGTGACACGGATCTTCTCAATCCTTGAGGTGAACGACCGGGACGAAGATGCTGCATTTGACTACATGAGAAGACTGAAACCAAACGTCCAGCTGTACACCAAGTCGGGTGGCGGCGGAACTATCCCCGTAGGTCTGGGTCAGGCCGGCATGGGAATATTCTTCATCGTTGATGCGCTGAAGACGCAGCAGGCAGGATATGACGTGGTAATCAGCTTCCCGGAAGAAGGAATTGCGACGGCCGCTGAGGGAATTGCGATCCTGAAGGGCGCAGAGCATCCGGGACTCGCAAGGCAACTCATCGATTGGGCTACGACTGATCAAATGCAGAAGTTCTACGAGGAATATGCAATCAACTTCATCCCGACAGACCCCGGAGTTGAAATACAGCAAACGCTGGCTGATGCGCTGGCGGGCGCCAACATATTCCCGATTGACGCGGAATACTCCGGAGCAAACCGGCAACGCATTGTTGAAAAATGGATAAGTGACGTCCTGCAGGAGTAGTCCGTTCTATCCCGGCGCAGTGGCTCTATAGGCAGCGTCCACCCTTCAGGTTGAAGTGACGCCCGCTGCATTACGGGACACGCGTCGGATGTATAATCAGAGGGCGTGCGGTTCTAGACGGAGGTACAGATGAAGGCGGCGGTGCGGGCATCCGGCTGACCGCCGCCGATCACCTCGTCAATGCCCCGTGCGCCCTTTGTTTGATCGGACCCGCAGAGTTTATCGGAGAAAAGGAATGCCCGTGGTCGCGCGCATAAAGAAGAAATCAGACACATTTGGAAACCTGATAGAAGATCCGGCGTTGCTCCTGAGCGTTGTGGTGATATGGGCTTTCCTTGGTCTGTTTGTGATTTGGCCGCTGGCCAAGATACTGTTCATGGCGTTTTCGGACGCAGGTCGCCTTAGCTTGACCGGTGTCGGGGCCATATTGAGCAAGAAGTACACGTGGGTTGCTGCGCGAAACAGCATCCTGCTTGGAGCGCTCGTCGGATTCTGCGGGACTGCGCTTGGATTCTTCTTTGCCTTCACCGCTGTCCGCGCCAACCTGTCCAAAGGGTGGTCGCGACTTCTTGACTGGGTAATCATCCTGCCTCTGATATCTCCCCCATTCACGATGGCGATCACCATCATATTCTCGTTCGGCCCGCGCGGGCTGATCACTCACGATCTCCTGGGCATGGATCACTTTAGAGTCTACGGAATGTGGAGCACGTTGTTCGCAGAGACCATAACCTATTTCCCGATTGCCTATATCACCCTAAAAGGAATCCTCGCAGGGATTGATCCAACGGTCGAAGATATGGCATTTAGTCTGGGCAGCTCCAGATGGCAGGTCTTTCGGAAAGTCACGCTTCCGCTTTCCACGCCCGGCCTTGCCAACTCATTTCTTCTGCTCTTCGCTGCATCTCTGGCAGATTTCGCGACGCCTCTGATCCTGGCCGGCAACAGGTTCCCGGTCCTTCCAACGGAAGCCTTCCTCCAAATCACCGGACTATTCGATCTGAAGGGAGGAGCTGTCTTGTCGTCTGTTCTCCTGGTTCCGTCTTTCACGGTCTTCCTGCTACAACGCTATTGGGTCGCCAGGAGGAACTACGTCACAATCACCGGGAAATCAGGATCGCAGACAAAATTCAAGAGCGTGGGAAACATAACGAAGTACTTCTTCCTGTTGATCTGCGTGCTCACTGCGCTGTTTATCCTGTATTTCTACGTCCTGCTGCTGTACGCATCCCTCGTGGATGCATTTGGTGCAGGCAACCAGCGGATTACGCTGAACAATTACAGGATGATCCTGACGTCCGGTCGGATGGCCATTGCCGATACCCTGCTCATCGCGTATGTCGGGATGCTCCTTGGCTGCCTGTTCGGGGTGGTCGTGGGCTATATCACTGCAAAGAAGAAGTATTTCTCACGCAAACTCATGGAGTTCGTCGCCATGATCAACTACGCGCTGCCAGGCACAATCGTCGGCATCGCGTTCCTGATCACATTCAACAACCGCCCGCTGGTGCTAACCGGAACGGCGCTTATCATCATACTGTGCAATGTTTCGAAGTACGGCGCGTACGGAATAAGATCCACTGTAGCAATTCTGCAACAGATCCACCCGAGTATCGAAGAGGCTTCTCAGAGCCTTGGGGCGACCTCCACACTGACATTCAGGCGAATCACGATCCCGCTGATCTTGCCGGGTCTGTTCTCCGGACTGGGCGTCGTCTTCATCCGGTCAATGACGGCGATAAGCGCGACGATCTTCCTGGTTTCGCTTAACTGGACGCTTATCACCGTTCGCATCCTTGAAAACATGACCGAGCTTCACCTCGGAGTTGCGGCGGCATTCTCGGTTTTCGTAGTGGTTGTTGTCTTTGTCGTTACCACGGGCATCAGTTTCTTTCTGAAGATGCTCCGGCAGCCGGGTGGCATGAGAGTCACTTCGCTCTTTGGTTCTTGAAGGAGTTCCTATTGGAATCTGTAAGCGTTCGGCTTGATAATATCGCCAAGTCTTACACCCACGCGGTGAAAGGTCTGGTGCCGGCAGTCAACGGGATAAGCCTCACCGTGGAACCGGGAGAACTTCTCACCTTTCTGGGGCCTTCCGGATGCGGCAAAACCACCACCTTGAGAATGGTCGCCGGATTTGAGGCACCGGATAGCGGGAAGGTGATCATAGGCGACAGAGATGTCACGACTCTCATGGCAAACAAACGTGACATCGGTTTTGTCTTTCAGAATTACGCACTGTTTCCTCATCTGTCGATCTACGAAAATGTCGCCTACGGGTTGAAGATTCGGAATGTCAACAAGAAGGAGATGAACGCACAGGTCGCCGAGGCCCTCTCTCTGGTGAGACTTGACGGTTTTGAAAATCAGTTTCCGCATCAGATGTCGGGTGGAGAACAGCAGAGAGTGGCTCTTGCACGGGCCGTCGTGGTGAGACCGAAGGTTCTGCTACTGGATGAACCGCTGTCGAACCTTGATGCGAAACTACGAGTGTCAACCCGCGGAGAGATCCGGCGTCTCCAGAAAGCCCTTTCCATCAGTACGATATACGTGACTCACGACCAGGAAGAAGCCATGGCGATTTCCGACAGAATCGTGGTCATGGATCATGGTGATATTGTTCAGATCGGAACGGCTGAGGATTTGTACTACAACCCGAGAACGGAGTTTGTGGCCAAGTTCATCGGAAGGATCAACGCTATCCCGGGAAAGATTATCGGTGTGGCTAACGGCAGGGCGGAAGTGCGTATTGGAGGCGGTGTTTTCTCAATCACCAGTGCTGCCAAACATCTGGAACCGGGAAGTGGCACCAACGTGCTGTTAAGACCGGAATCTGTGAGACTCGAAGAGATCACAGATCAGGCGGAGGTTTCTGGGACTGTAGCCGAGAGAGTGTTTCTGGGCGCAAAGGTTGAGTATACAGTTGAGTCAGAGGGTTTCACGGTGAGTGTGTCCGCTCACGCTCCGGTGGATCAGAAAGTCTTTCGGGAAAACGAGAAGGTCCGCATTGTCCTGGATGAAAACCAAATGCAAATGCTTGAGGAGTAGAATTCCATGAGAAAAACCACTGCTTTGCCCCTGGCTGTCGCCATGTTTCTTCTTCTGGCTGTACCACTGTACTCCCAGAATGCTGAGTACTATGGAGCCGACTCAGTATTCGCGATTGATGACATCGCAGTATTCTGGGCGATTCTGAAGGGTCCCGAAATCGCCACTTCAACGGTCTACATCAATATCGTTCCTCTGGATCCAAACGACTCGGAACTCACCACGTTCAGCGTTGTTGGCGCGAATGTGTTTACCGGGGAGGAGGAGATCCTCGTCGATTCCGCACCTCTGGAAGAAGAGAACCTGATTCTGAAGGAGTACGGTCACTTCTACAGCTTTGCGGAGCGGAGACTGCTCTTCTACGGTGACGAAGGCACAATCGACGACCCCCTCGTCGAGATCTACTACGTCGGGGTGCCCGACACTGCCCCCGAGTTTCTCAAAGAAGAACACATTCAAGCCTTCTTTGCACACTCGCTGAGAAATCTGCCGGCGCCGCATCAGGAGTAGTGCGGCACCCGGCACGGCGGCCACCTGGCACCGCCCTTTGGGCCGATATGATGACACTTTTGGTTAGATTAGCGGCTTCCTCCAAATGTTGACAGTGTTATAAACATCGTCCACTATGTTTCCGACACAGCGAAATTGTGTGCGATTTCGCACATGGTATGAGGGGGTATGACCGCAGAGAAGACGACTGCCCAACATCACATCGACTGACAGCAGTAGTTCATTCCTTGAAAACGATTCGAGATGAGGAGCTTGACAATGGAAAACTCTACGATGAAGGATTCTAATCGCGTGGTACTTGCCGTGATGGCAGCCATCGCCCTGCTTATGGGGCTCTATCTGGTGCTCATTGCTCCAGGGTTCATGGGATCCACCATGGACAAACTCATTCTTGCCAAGACCAAGCAAGCCACAGTGTTTGCTGCTGGTCCGTTGAGTCGGCTGTACGTGGGGGCAATCTACAGCGGCTTTGAAATAACCGCTGGTCTGGCGCTCATCGCCATATCATATGCGATCTTCCGGGGCAGGAAATGGAGTTGGCCACTGGCGATGCTCCTTCTCGCGATACCCGCGGCTGCCAATGCCTACATCGGACTCGGCTGGATTGAGAATCTCAAACAATTCCCCCCCGCCTACATCACCTTCTTCCTGAGCCTGGCCGCTTTCTGGGCTATGCTGTTCCTGAAGAAAAATGATGGTAAAACCAAGGTTGCCATGTTCTTCGTCTTCACTCTTCTGGGAATGATCGCCTCTCAGGCTTTCATCTTTTTCCCCCATGCCTTGCGTGTGATTATGAAAAGCCCTGGCGCAGCAATCCTGGATCCCACAGTGTCAATTCTGCGACAAGCTGGTCCGCTGATGTTCATCACCGTCTTCCTGGCGCTGGCCGCAGTGTGGTTGCTGGCAAAGCGTAAACGATCGGGATGGTATGTGGCCCTGGTCTCCGGTCTGACCATTGCCGTGGCATCTTTCCCTGTCCACTATCTCCGCCCGACAGCATCCCTGGTCCCAAGCGAAACGTTGGAGCCATCAATCTTCACGTCCGCCTACTGGATGGCCGGCGCACAAGGCGTCATCCTGATAATCCTCCTGCTGATCCCCTTCTTCAAGAATCAGCTGGTGGACAAAGCAGAAGAGTAGCAGAAAGCAAGCACCAATTTTGTTGGGCCGGTTCCCGATTGAGCCAAGGCGTTGTCTAGTCGCAGGACTGGCTGGCGCATATTGGCTCAATCCTGAGCCCTACTCCGCCTCCGCCACATCAAACTGACTGTTGTAGAGTTCCGCGTAGAAACCGCTCTTTTGAAGCAAGTCATCGTGGGTCCCCTGCTCTACGATGTCGCCATCCTTCATCACGAGGATCAGATCGGCGTTGCGAATGGTGGAGAGCCGGTGTGCGATGATGAAGCTGGTGCGTCCCTTCATGAGCGAGTCCATCGCCTGCTGGATGAGGATCTCGGTGAGGGTGTCCACCGAACTCGTGGCCTCATCGAGAATGAGCATCTTCGGATCCGCGAGTATCGCGCGGGCGATGGTGAGGAGCTGCATCTGCCCCTGCGACAGGTTGTTGGCTTCCTCGTTGATCTCCATGTCATACCCGTGAGGATGCGCTCGGATGAAGTGATCCGCATGCGCCGTCGTTGCGGCCTGGATGACCTCATCATCGGTCGCATCGGGTCGGCCGTAACGGATGTTCTCCATGATCGACCCGTTGAAAAGCCAGGTGTCCTGAAGCACCATACCGAACATGTCGCGAAGATCGCTCCGCCGGAACTCTCTGACATCGTGGCCGTCCACGAGGATGGAACCGGCAGTGACATCGTAGAAGCGCATGAGAAGCTTCACCATGGTGGTCTTCCCGGCGCCCGTCGGTCCGACAATCGCGATCTTGTGACCGGGATCGGCCACGGCCGAGAAATCATTGATGATGATCTTGTCCGGTGAGTAGCCGAAACGCACGTTCCTGAACTCCACGCGACCGGTGAACTTGTCGAGCTCGACGGGCTGATCCGGTTCGGGAACGAGCTCGTCCTCCTCCAGGAACTCAAAGACGCGTTCCGCGGCGGCGGCCGTCTGCTGGAGCACGTTGGAGATGTTGGCGATCTGTGCCAGGGGCTGGGTGAAGTTCCGTACATACTGGATGAAAGCCTGGATGTCACCCACGGTAATGGCCCGCTGCACAGCGAGCCAGCCGCCGAGTATGCTCACCGCGACGTAGCCAAGATTGCCGATGAACATCATGACCGG
Organism: Spirochaetales bacterium; assembly: GCA_019038705.1. Classification (GTDB taxonomy): domain Bacteria; phylum Spirochaetota; class Spirochaetia; order DSM-27196; family SLST01; genus JAHOYX01. The sequence goes on along the minus strand of JAHOYX010000179.1, from coordinate 5,347 downwards.
CATCATGAGACCCGACAGGAACTGAGACTTCCAGCCGGAGACGTAGAGCGTGTCGTTGAACTCGCGGAACTTATCGATACTCCTCTTCTCTCCATTGAACGCCTTCATGACGACGTGCCCGCCGAACATCTCTTCCACATGGCCGTTGATGTGGCCGATGAACTCCTGTTGTTCACGGAAGTACTTCTGGGACTTCCTGACTACGATCATGACCACGACCGTGGAGATTGGCAGGACTATGAGTGTGACAAGTGTCATCAGCCAGCTGATGGAGAACATCATGACGAGCACGCCAATCACGGTTGCGACCGATGTCACAATCTGCGAGAGGCTCTGGCTGAAGGTGCGATTCACGGTATCCACGTCATTCGTGATGCGAGACAGCACCTCGCCGTGATTGGTTCCGTCGAAGTACTTCAGCGGCATCCGGCTGATCTTCTCATCGATATCCTTGCGAAACTTGTAGGTGACCTTTGCCGAGATCCCGGCCATGATCCAGCCTTGGAAGTAGTTCGCAAGGGCGGACGCAAGATAGAGCCCGAGAACGAGCAGGACGATCCTGCCGATCTGGACAAAGTCGATTGATCCGGTGCCGGCGATGCGAGCCAGCACGCCCTCAAACAGAATCGTCGTCGCACGGCCGAGAATCTTGGGCCCGAGGATGGCAAACACGGTTGACCCGGCCGCCACCGCCAGCACCGCCACGATCGCGGCCCGGTATACTCCGAGTGCGCCGATGAGCTTTCGCAGCGTTCCCTTGAAGTCCCGGGCTTTCTCACCGGGCATCATCGCCATGGGCCCCCGGTGGCCGCCCATGGGACCGCCCCCGCCAGGCCCGCTTCCGGGCCGGCCGCCGCTGCCGGATCCGCCACCGAATTGCTTTCTGCGCTGCCGATCACTCACGCGAGTTCCTCCTCGGTCAGCTGGGAGAGGGCAATCTCTCTGTAGGTCTCACATCCGGTCATGAGCTCTCGGTGCGTTCCCTTCCCCACAATCCGGCCATCGTCCAACACGATGATCTGATCCGCGGTCTTGATGGTGGCGATGCGTTGGGTCACGATCAGACGCGTGCTCGTGCCGGCCTCATCGGAGAGGGCGCGTCTCAACGCCGCATCGGTCTTGAAGTCAAGGGCGGAGAACGTGTCGTCAAAGAGGTAAATGGGGGGCCGTTTCACAAGCGCCCGCGCAATGGAGAGGCGCTGCTTCTGACCGCCGGACACGTTGGCGCCGGCCTGGGCCATCTCTGCCTGCAAACCATCGGGCCGCTCGTTGATGAACTCCCGGGCTTGAGCAATCCGCACAGACGCCGCAACCTTCTCGTCCGGAGCGTCTTCATCGGCATAGCGGAGATTGCTCTCGATTGTGCCGGAGAAGAGGGTGGGCTTCTGCGGGACGTAGCCGATGCGTTCGCGCAGATCGTGCTGGCTGACGGCGCGGACATCCTTGCCGTCGATCAATATAGCCCCTTCGGTCACGTCGTAGAAGCGAGGAATGAGATTCACGATCGTGCTCTTGCCGGCGCCGGTGGCGCCAATGAACGCAGTGGTCTGTCCGGGTTTTGCAGTGAAGCTGATGTCGTGAAGCACATCCTCTTCTGCGCTTGGGTATCGGAAGCTGACGTTCCGGAATTCAATGGATCCATCAAACTCCGTTCCGTAATTCAGGGGCGTGCCCGGGTCTTTGATAGTCGGCTGAGTCTCCAGCACTTCGGCGACCCGTTCTGCGGAGACCGCCGCCCTCGGCAGCATGATGAACATCATGGAGAGCATGAGAAACGCGAAGACGATTTGCATTGTGTATTGGAGGAAGGCCATCATGTCACCCACCTGCATCGCGGACGCCGCGACCTGCTGCGCCCCTACCCAGATGACGAGGAGAGAGAGCCCGTTCATGATCAGCATCATGACAGGCATCATCACAACCATGACCCGGTTAACGAACAGAGTCGTATCGGTGAGATCCGTGTTCACCTTGTCAAAACGCCGCTCTTCATGATGTTGCATGGAGAAGGCCCGAATGACCATCATGCCGGACAGGCTTTCTCGACTGACCAGGTTCAGCTTGTCCATCAGCTTCTGCATCAGCTTGAACCTGGGCACCGCGACCTTGTAGACCACCAGAACGAGGATGCTCAAGGCGCCCACCGCAACGGCTATCACCCACCACATCGAAGAGCTCTTCCCGATGGCTCGAATCACCCCGCCCACGCCGATGATTGGAGCATAGAACACCATCCGGATGAGCATTACGGTAACCAGCTGGATCTGCATGATGTCGTTGGTGGATCTGGTAATGAGCGATGCGGTGGAAAATCGATCGATCTCGCTGCTCGAGAAACTTTCAACCCGCTCAAAGACGGCCAACCGGAGATCCCGCGAGAGTCCCGCGGCGATGCGAGCCGACAGGAAACCGACGATGATGGTGGCGACTGCCGCGAGAAGGGTCAGCAGCAACATCACCCCTCCGGTGGAGAGGATGTACCGGCTCTGGATCCGGGCGCTGTCCATCCCGAGGGCTTCGTACTCGGCCTTGACCGCCCCGGCTGCAGACTGGGTGAGCATCTCCGGACTGATGGATACGCTCGGGATGCCGACAGCCGCCAGGAAAGCCTTCGCCATGATCGGGTTGAGTGCGTCAATCTCATCGGTATCATCGACGGTCCGGACGAAGATCGATTCGTTCTCCAATGCTGGGTAACGATCAATGTGGCTGTCGCGCTCGCTCGAACTCTCATCGATCAATGTGTAGGCGGCGAGCACCTGATCCGCCTCGGAGGCGGTCATGAAGAGCAGGAGCTCATCCAGCCGGCCTTCTCTCACCGCCTCGGGAACAGCGTCTTCAACTCCACCCTGCTGGATCCCGGTGTTCACGATCCGGGACATGTAGTCCGGCAGGGCAAGATCCGCATTTGCCTGCACAAAGAGCAGCGCGATCGCAAACAGGAGGGATGGAAGGTATGGTTTGACGTATCTGGCGAGTCGTCTCATTCTGGAGCCTCTTTCACATTGGTCATGAGGTCTGTCAACTGCTGTGGTTGCCGTAACCTATGGATCGGACGATCGGGCGACAATGGTCGGGGGCTTACCTACCCGATGTCACCGGCAACGATCAGCGCCTTGGCCTGCGACAGGCAGACTTTGGCAGCCGCCTCTTCACTCTCGAAGTACTGGGCCTCCGTGGCAACAGGCGCCGCAAGTTCCACCTTGTTTCCACTTGCGTCATAGAGAGTGGCGGCATCAAAAACCCACTCGCCGCCGTGGGCGCCCTCCGCCGGGCGAACATTGGCGACTATCCGGTACCCGCTGTACTCCATTTCAGCCATAGTTCCTCCTGCTTCAGTACCGGTAGCGCAAACCGGACTGCCCGTACGGGCTCACCAGAAACGCGTCGGCAAAGTCGGTTTCAGTCATTGTCCATGTTGCGCCGTACCCGAACTCGATCGGTATCGAGAAATGCCGGAAGAGGATGAGCTCCATCCCAATCCCGGCACCTATCGCAACTTCCGCCTGGAACGTGCCTACGGCGAACACTGGCTCCACCCACAACTCGGTGGCGGGATCCGGGTACCCCCCGGCCACCAGGTTGATCGGGATGTAGCCGCGGTGCCGGCCGCCGGCGAACAGGTAGAGGGAGCCTGCGAGCCAGTTGGTGAATGCCTCACCGTACACCCGCCGCTGGAACTCCCCGCCGATGCTGTAGTCCAGCGTAGAGTCAAACAGGGGCTCCTCGGTCAGGTCAAGCGGTACGTAGAGGATACCTCCGCTGACCTGGAAGGCGTTCTGCCCGATCCACTTGTGGTAGTGCAGGCCGGTACCGGAAATTTGCCCGGCGAACCCCCCGAGCGCCTCCGGGAAAGTCTCGTACGGCGGCTCGACCTCTTCCGCGATAACTGGCCCGGCAAAGAGCAACAAAAGAGTAATGACGACTACGGCCCGTCGGAATTGGTGGTTCTTGTTCATAGCACCTTCAGTGTACGCCCGCGACCCGAACTGTTCAACGCCACCGCACCATCTTTACTTCAGCCGGTCTGTCGGATAAACTTTTGGCCTTATAGCAGATAATCGATTTGAAACCCCCGCAAGGAAGTCGCATGCACACGATCATCGAAAAGAAACAACTCTCGGAACAGGTCTACATGATGCGGATCACCGCACCGCTGATCGCCGAGGCGAGGAGCCCGGGCCAGTTCATCATCCTGCAGGTTGATACGGACTACGGCGAGCGGATACCGCTGACCATATCGGGAGCGGATGCCGAGGAAGGATGGATCCGGATCATCTTCCAGACGGTCGGCAAGACCACCATCAAGCTGGCTGAGCTCAAAGAGGGTGAAGAAGTCGCGGCCGTCCTCGGCCCGCTCGGCCAACCGACCCATGTGGAGAACTTCGGTCATGCGGTGTGCGTCGGCGGTGGCATCGGTGTGGCGCCGATGTACCCCATAGCGAAGGCCCTGAAAGAGGCGGGCAACAAGCTCACGGTGATCATCGGGGCGCGCTCCAAAGATCTGGTGATTCTGGAAGACGACATGCGCGCGATCGCCGACGAACTCATCATCGTCACCGACGACGGGAGCTACGGCCGGAAGGCACTGGTCACCGAACCGCTGAAGGAGTTGTGCGAGAGCGACGACAAGCCGGACATTGCGGTGGCAATCGGCCCACCCATCATGATGAAGTTTGCCGCCGAGACAACCCGGCCATACGGTGTTCGTACGGTGGTCAGTCTCAACACGATCATGGTGGACGGCACCGGCATGTGCGGTGGATGCCGCGTGACTGTCGGCGGGGAAACCAGGTTTGTCTGCGTGGACGGCCCCGAATTTGACGGCCATGAGGTTGATTTTGACAACATGATGCGACGCCTCCAGAGTTACAAGCCGCAGGAGGACAAGGCGCGTCATCTCTGTAAACTGGATGTGGAAGCAGACAGACTTGCGGACGAGTCATCCGAGAAGGAACAGGCATGAGTCACAAGAGCCCTGCGGAGCTGCGTTCCGAGGCGCAGGCTGCCCTCAAGGAATTCAGGGGACTGGAGAAGATTCGAGCCAGGGATCGACTGGCGCTGCCGCAGCAGGAGATGCCGAGCCAGGAGCCGATCGTCCGTGGCGGAAACATGTACGAGGTGACCCACGGCTACTTTGAGGAGCAGGCGCGCCTTGAAGCCGAGCGGTGCCTCCAGTGCAAGAACGCACCGTGCGTCGCCGGTTGTCCGGTCCAGATTGATATCCCCCGCTTCATTGGCCGCATCGCCGAAGGCGACTATGCCGGCTCTCTGGCCGTCATCAGGGAGGCAAGCCTCCTACCCTCCATCTGTGGTCGTGTGTGCCCGCAGGAGAACCAGTGCCAGG